>NZ_JBNYXL010000004.1:0-477028 GCF_051380655.1 Janthinobacterium amylolyticum | reverse complement strand
GACGGCACAAGAAGCACAACGGGACATCAGCCATTACCTGATGCACCGGTATAACTGGATACGGCCGCATCAGTTCAACCAGGGACTGGCACCGGCCGTCGTCGAAGAAAAACTTAACATAGTGTCCGGGATGGGTTGACCACTACACCCTGAGCGGCTTTTTTATTTGTGCGACGTGTTTTCGCCATACCCCTCGGGGGAGCGTGACTAAGCTGTTAGCGCGCTTGCATGGCATGCAAGAGGTCAGCGGTTAGCTCCCGCATTACCTCCACCAACAGCGCAGAAATCACATGATAATCAAAGTCGCCTGGAGCGGCTTTTTTTATTTCCGGATTGTTTTCCGCCATACCCCTGGGGGAAATATGGCTAAGCTGTTAGCGCGCTTGCATGGCATGCAAGAGGTCAGTGCTTAGCTCCCGCATTACCTCCACCAACAGCGCAGAAATCACATGATAATCAAAGTCGCCTGGAGCGGCTTTGTTTGCCATTCCTCGCTGCCTGCGCTCGGCGTATCCACATCATTTGCATTTCAGAATGCCATTTTTGCCGTTCATCGTTTTTGCGCGGACACCGGGATATTCAGTGCTTAAGATATCCATTGCCCGGACTGTGGCTGGCCAAGTTCGCGCACGCGTCTTTTTTATTCCTGCCAGCACCATAAAATCACTGAACTCCGGAGGTGGAATGTCCCGTTTATTTGCCAGCATGTTGTGCGCCGCTTGTATGCATGTTCCCGCGTTCTCGGCGGAGGCGCCTGTCGCTCCTTTCGATCCCGCTGCCCGCAAGTTGCAAGCGGGGGGTATCAATGAAGTGATGGTGCTGGGCACGCCGCATTTGTCGCAGTTGCCGAAGTCGTTTGATGCCGCGCATCTGAGTGCATTGAATGCGCGCTTGCTGGAATGGAGGCCGGATGCCATCGCCATCGAGGCCGTGTCCGGCCCGCAGTGTGCGTACCTGCGCAGCTACCCGCAGCGCTATGCGGACACGATCAAGTCTTATTGCTGGGATCCGGCCGCGGCACGGGCGACGACGGGGCTGGATGTGATGGCGGCCACCGTGCAGGCCCAGCGCCTGCTGGCCGCGTGGCCTGCTTCGCCATCTGCCGCGCAGCGGCGCACGCTGGCATCGCTGTTCCTGGCTGGCGGCGAGCCGGCGTCCGCGCTGGTGCAGTGGCTGCGCCTGCCGGAAGCGGAGCGGCGCGCAGGTGACGGGCTCGATGCAGCGCTGGTGGCCGTGCTCAATGCCAGGCTGCAACGGCGCGGCGAGGATGTGCGGATCGCTGCCGTGGTGGCGGCGAAGAGCGGGCACGAGCGCGTGTATGCCATGGATGACCATACGGCCGATGCGCCTGTCGAAAATGAGGCGGACGAGAAGGCCTACGGCGAGGCGATCATGAAGGCGTGGGATAACCCGTTTGCGGCGCAGCGCAAGCGTATCAGCGATGCGCTGGAAGCGGCATCGACGACCCCGGCCGCCGTGCTGGCCATGTACCGCGCGCACAACGGGCCGGCCATGGCCGAGATGGCTTTCCGTGGCGATTTCGGTGCGGCGCTCGAGGAACCATCGCCTAGCCATTATGGCCGCAATTACGTGGCCTACTGGGAAACGCGCAATTTGCGCATGGCATCGAATATCCGCGAGGTGATGATGGCGCGCCCGGGCATGCGGGTGCTGGTGGTGGTGGGCGCGTCGCACAAGGCGTACCTGGAGGCGTATCTGCGGCAGATGCATGATGTGCGCATCGCCGGCACGGATGATCTGCTGCGCCAGGCCGACTGAGAGCCCGTGCCCTGGCTTTCTGCCATCTTCGCCCTCGCATGGAGCGGGGAATGCAATAAGATGGAAAATAAGAAGGCCGGCTGTTGATTTCGTGAATCGCTTCGTGTTAAACTTCGCGCACGCTTTTTTGAGGGGCTAAACAAAGCCTTCAACGAAGAGTCCGCTGAGAGTAAAACCAGCACAGGTCCCCATCGTCTAGAGGCCTAGGACATCACCCTTTCACGGTGAGTACAGGGGTTCGAATCCCCTTGGGGACGCCAGGATTTAGTTGTAAAGCAATATTGCAGTGCTGAATGGGCCTGACAAGTCAGGCTTTTTTTGTTTCTGCCATATTGCTGCTGTACCGGGTCAGGATGCGAAGTAGTGCATTCAGGACAGATTTCTGTCCCCATCGTCTAGAGGCCTAGGACATCACCCTTTCACGGTGAGTACAGGGGTTCGAATCCCCTTGGGGACGCCAGATTCGCGTAGTAAAGCAAGTAGCAGGTCGGGGTGCAGGGTAGCGCATCCAGGACAGATTTTCTGTCCCCATCGTCTAGAGGCCTAGGACATCACCCTTTCACGGTGAGTACAGGGGTTCGAATCCCCTTGGGGACGCCAGACCGGCTGAATCAGCCAACAACAAAGCCGCCTGGTAACAGCGCGGCTTTTTTGTTATGCCTCCATGCGAATGTTTTTCTTTCTCCCTTGACTATGCCATTACCCACCGATCGCGCCGCATCTTTGGCCATCTTCTGTAAAGTCGTCGATAACTATGGCGATATCGGCATTTGCTGGCGCCTGGCGCGGCAGTTGCGGAGCGAGCACGGCGTGGCCGTGACCCTGTGGGTCGACGATCTGGCCAGCTTCCAGCGCATCTGCCCCGAGATCGACGTGGCGGTGGAAAGCCAGCAGGCGGCCGGCGTCACGGTGCGCCACTGGCGCGGCCAGGATGGCGTATTTGCGCCGGCCGACATTGCCGATATCGTCATTGAATTCTTTGCCTGCGACATTCCACCCGGCTATATTGCCGCCATGGCGCAATGCACTTCCCATCCGGTGTGGCTGAATCTGGAGGGCTTGACGGCCGAAGAGTGGGTCGAAGGCTGTCATGCGCTGACGTCGCCGCGCCACGGCATGATCAAGCATTTCTTTTTCCCCGGCTTCACGCATAAATCCGGGGGCTTGCTGCGCGAAGCGGCGCTGGAAGAAAAGCGCCTGGCGTTCCAGGCCGATGCGGCCGCCATGGCGGCTTTCCTGCGGCAGTTTGGGGTGACGGCGGCGGAACTGTCCGCGCTGAAAGTGTCGCTGTTCTGCTATCCATCCGCGCCCGTGGCCGAGCTGTTCGCCGCCTGGCGGCAGGGTAATGAGCCTGTAGTGTGCCTGGTGCCAGAAGGCGTGGCGTTCGACGCCGTTCAGGCCTTTATCGGCGACGATGCGGCGCCGGCCGGTGCGGCGCGCACGCGCGGCGCGCTTACCGTGCGCGTGCTGCCCTTCGTGTCGCAGGACGATTACGACCGCCTGCTGTGGGCCTGCGATGTGAATTTCGTGCGTGGCGAGGATTCCTTCGTGCGCGCGCAGTGGGCTGGCAAGCCTTTCCTCTGGCATATCTACCTGCAGGATGAAAACCTGCATCACGTGAAATTGCGCGCCTTCCTGCAGCGCTACGCGGTGGACGGGCAGGGGGCGATAGCCAGCCTGGCGCAGGCGGCGCTGGCCTGGAATGGCGCCGGCACGGACGCCTTGCCGTGGACGGCGCTGTGGCCAGCATTGCGCGCCGATATGCCGCGCATCAGCGCCCGTGCGCAGGACTGGCAGAGGCAGATGCAGGAAAATGGTGATCTGGCAAGTAACCTGCTGGCCTTCGCTGGCGCGACGAGATAGGCGCTTGCCAAAAATTAAGGTAAAATGCCCGGTTATTTCTAACGTATTTTTAACCGATCAAACGCAAGCTTGCGGCGCTGATGGCACCCAGGCGGCAGATGGTCTTCATGCAACCCACTTTTTACGTACATTCCTATGAAACCCGCAAAAGAAATTCGTGTTGGCAATATCATCATGGTCGACAGCAAGCCAATGATCGTGTTGCGTTCTGATGTCAACGGTTCGAGCCGCACGGGCTTCACCTATAAATGGAAGATGAAAAATCTTCTGACGAACACCCCGATGGAAAACGTCTTCCGTGGCGACGACAAGTTCGACGTTGTTGTTCTGGATAAAAAGCCAGTGACCTATTCCTACTTCGCCGACCCGCTGTTCGTCTTCATGGACGCCGAGTACAACCAGTACGAAATCGAAGAAGAAAACCTGGGCGAAGCGCTGAACTACCTGAAAGATGGCATGGAATGCGAAGCCATTTTCTACGACGGCAAAGCGATCTCCGTTGAACTGCCTACGACCATCGCCCGTCAAGTGGTGTACTCGGAGCCTGCAGTCAAAGGCAATACTTCGGGCAACGTCCTGAAAGAAGCCAAGATCGAAAACGCCATCGACGCACATCGCCACACCGTGCAAGTGCCGCTGTTCGTGGCACAGGACGACGTCATCGAAATCGACACCCGTACCAACGAATACAAGCGTGTCGTACGCAACTAAGAGATCACCGCGCTGCGCTGCCTGCAGGGCCCGGCACATGCCGGCCTGGCATGCTCCAGTGTTCGATCACCAGGAAACGCTGCCTTCGGGCAGCGTTTTTTTTTGCTTAAAAAATAATTCCGTTCAACAACAATTGAGTTGCAAGGGCTGCTATGCTATGACTCACGCATTATTGCGTTAGAAACATTGAAGTTTCCTGGAGATAGCATGCAGCGCAGCCACACCTTACGCACTGGCCCCTATCGGGGCGGCGTCACGCCCGCCGGGGCGGCCGTACCAGCGCGCGCTGCGCGTGCTGTCCTGTCCCGCCCGACAACGCCTGCCAGCCCCATGGCCCATCTGCTGGATGCGGGAGTCCTGCCGCAGCAGCAGATGATGCAGGCAGGCAAGCTCAGTTCGCATGCGCTGACGTCGCAATATCTGGCACGCATCCGCTCGCTGTGCAGTATCGGTGCGCGTGCCCATGCCGGCATCGAGATCAATCCCGACGCCTTGAAAATCGCCCTGGAGATGGACCGCGAACGGCAGGTGCACAAGGTGCGCGGCCCCTTGCATGGCATCCCCATCGTCTTGCGCGACAATATTGCCACCGGCGACCGCATGAAGACGCGCACTCAGGCGCCGTCGGCCTCCAGCGCCAGTTGCGATTCATTTATTGCCGCCCGACTGCGCGCCGCTGGCGCCGTCATCATCGGCAAGAGCAATTTGCGCCAGTGGGCCGCCGTCAGCGTGCCGCATGCGAGTGCCAGCTGGGCCGGCCTGACGATACTGGCCGTGGACAACGAAACGCACGGCTCCATCGTCGCTCCCGCCTCCACCTGCGGCCTGGTCGCCATCCAGCCCACGGGCAGGGCCGCAGCCGGACAGGCCGGCGAAGCGGCCACGGCCGGGCCGATGGCGCCCAGCGTGCGTGAGGCGGCCTGGCTGCTGGCGGCCATGTCCGATGCGGGCAGGGCCGAAGCGCCGGAACTCGATCCGCGCGGCTTGCACGGGCGCCGCCTTGGCGTGGCGCGCAGCCTGTTTGGCCACTGCGCCGAGACCGATGGTGTGATCGAGCAAGCCTTGCAGGTGCTGCGTGAACAGGGCGCGGCACTGCTGGAGCTGGCGGAACTGCCGTCCACGCCCGAGCCTGGCGCCATCGAAGCGCTGCTGCACGCGCATGCGCTCGATGCGCTGGTGGGGCCCACATGCCATGGCGTTTCGCTGGCGCATGCGCTGCAGCCGCATATCACGGTACCAGCCGGCACGGTGCGTGGCTTGCCGGCCGGCTTGTCCTTCATCGGTGCTGCCCACGGCGAAGCCCGGCTGATCAGCATGGCGTTCGCCTATGAGCAGGCGACCTTGCACCGGCGCACGCCGGCATTGCCGTCCAGTATCACCGAAGCGCTGCGCTGAGCATGCCGTGTTCCTTACTTTTAGCCCCCTCTGATATTTTATGCTTGCAACTTTGCTGCTGAGCGCGGCCGTGACTGCCGCCACCCCCGCTTTCGATGCCACGCAACTGTCCGGCAGCTGGTCCGACAGCTTCAATTCCAACAGCGTGTGCGATCCGTCGCGGCACCTTACGCGCATGCAGCTGTCTGATGATCATGCGCGGCTGGCGATCTTCAACGACCGCATGCGCAGTAGCAAGCTGGGCGAGGCCAACCATTTTGCCGCCACGGTGGTGGCGGAAACGGAGCGCAGCCTGACCATCCGCTATGACAATGAAAATCGTCTGGATGACCAGGGGAAACCGGTGGAATGGCAGTTGATTGTCGTTGCGCCCGGCGTGTACCGCTGGCGCCAGGCAGACTGGCCCGAAGGCAAGGTCAATGGCGTGGTGGGCATCCGCTGTTCGCCTTGATGCGTTTGCCTTGATGCCGTGCCAGGGAAGGGCATGTCATTCTGTTATGCTCTGTGCTGTATTGTTTTCCAGGAACTCGCATGCCTGTACGTTTATTCTCCTCCCTGGGCCTGGCTGCCGCCGTGGCGCTGGCCGTCATGCCGGCGCAGGCCCGCACGCCCAGGCTGTCGCTGGTCGAGCAGGCGCAAAGCTGCGATGGCGGCGCCAGCTGCCCGTATTTCGCCGACGTCTACAAGGCCGACTATGCCTTTCGCACCGCCTTCAAGGTGGCCATCAAAAAAGCCGGCCTGAAACGGCAGCGCTGGGTGCCGGATGGCGTGACCAGCCCGCTCAAGCCCGTCGAGATCGATGGCAAGGCCCGCCTGCTGAGCAGTGTCTGCGAACCGCACAATTGCGGCCACCGCTATTCCATCCTCTATGATCCGGCCACGCGCAGCATGACGGGCGTGTACCTGGGCCGCGACGCCAAAGGGGAAGCGCGCACCGTGTATTTCGGCGAACCCAGCATCGCCGAAGCCGACCTGCTGTACAAGAACTGATGGCCGCGCCCCTGCGCATTTCCAGCGGGCGCGACGAGCTGGACGTGGCCATGATCCACCGCTACCTGAGCGAGCAGTCGTACTGGAAGCGGGGCGTGGCGCTGGAGGTGGTGCGCAAGGGCATCGACAACGCGCTGTGTTTCGGTGGCTATGTGGAGGGCCAGCAAGTGGCGTTTGCCCGCGTCGTCACCGACTATACGGACTTTGCCTATCTGCGCGACGTGTTTGTGCTACCCGCCTTCCAGGGGCGTGGCTACGGCCGGCAAATGGTGGCCGCCGTGCTTGGCGACGAGCGCCTGCGCGGCGTGGGCTGGATGCTGGCGACCGACGATGCACAGGGCTTGTACGCCAGCTTTGGTTTTGAGTCCCTGGCAACGCCAGAGAAATACATGCGTCGCCCGGCGCCATGATGATTATCAAATAAATAGTTTATTCCAAGAAAACCATTAATATTGTTGCATGAAATTAATGTTGCCTTGATAATGACAACATGCCATCATTCGCGCACTGTTGCGATTGCTCACGCGTCATCCCGGACGTTTCGGCTTGCCGTCGCCACCGGGCGAGGGCGCGCCGCATGAGCGGTCTGACGGGGCGTCCCTGGCACGTTTTTTCGACACTTTTAAGGAAATCATCATGAAACAATATGGCGCCGAGTTTCTCGGCACTTTCTGGCTGGTGCTGGGCGGTTGCGGCAGCGCCGTGCTGGCCGCCGGCTTCCCTGGCCTGGGAATCGGATTTGCCGGCGTGGCGCTGGCGTTTGGCTTGACGGTGCTGACGATGGCCTATGCCATCGGCCACATCTCGGGCTGCCACCTGAATCCCGCCGTCTCGATCGGCCTGTGGGCCGGCGGCCGCTTCCCCGCCAATCAATTGCTGCCGTACATCATCGCGCAAGTGCTGGGCGCCATCGTGGCAGGCGGCGTGCTGTACGTGATCGCCAGCGGCCAGGCCGGTTTCGATGTCAGCAAGGGTTTTGCCTCGAACGGCTACGGCGCCCATTCGCCGGGCGGCTACTCGATGCTGTCGGCGCTGGTCATTGAAATCGTGCTGACCATGTTCTTCCTGATCGTCATCCTGGGCGCCACGGACAAGCGCGCCCCGGCCGGCTTTGCCCCGCTGCCGATCGGTCTGGCGCTGACCCTGATCCACCTGATCAGCATTCCCGTCACCAATACCTCCGTCAATCCGGCCCGCAGCACGGGCGTTGCCCTGTACGTGGGCGACTGGGCCACCAGCCAGCTGTGGCTGTTCTGGCTGGCACCCATCATCGGCGCCCTGCTCGGGGCGATGGCCTACCGTCTGATTGCGGGCGAAAAGAAGTAAGTTTCTTGCTTTGAAGGCAACGGTTGGTCGGCCTGGCCCGCAGGGCGCAAGCCGACGCTGCCGGCAGCACCCGCACCTGGGCTTATTCCGCGCCGCGCCACTCGCTCAGGTAGTGCTGCGGCGTGCGGCCCAGGATGCGGCGGAACATGGCGCTGAAGGCGCTGGGGCTGGCGTAGCCCAGCGCATAGGCGATGGCGGCCACGCCTTCGCCCCGGTCCAGGCGGCAGAAGGCTTCCGCCAAATGCACTTGCTGCAGCCATTGGCGGTAATGCAAGCCCGTTTCCCTGGGAAACAAGCGGATCAGGGTGCGCGCGCTGGCGCCCGCATCCTGGGCCCAGTCCTCGATGCTGCGCCGGCTGCCGGGTGCTGCCATGATGGCCGAACACACGGCCACCAGGCGCCGGTCGCGCGGCCAGGGGATGGCCAGCGGCACGGTATCGGCGGCGGCCAGTTCCGACAGGATCAGGTGGGCCAGCCAGTCGCCGCGTCCCGCCAGCGCATACTCGATCGGTTCGGCCAGCAGCGCCAGGATCAGCTCGCGCAACAGCCGGCTCACTTCCAGCACCTTGCAATCGGTGCCGAACTGGGCGGCGACCTGCGCATCGATGTACACGGTGCGCATGCTCAGTTCGCTGAGTATGTGTACCTCATGCACGATGCCTACAGGTATCAGCAGGGCGCGGCGGGGCGGCAAGATCCACACGCCATGCTCGGTACTCACGCGCATCACGCCCTGCGTCGCATACAGCAGCTGTGCCCGTACATGGCTGTGCGGCGCCGTATAGTCGGACGCCGCATATTGCTTGGACATGGCTGTCACGGGACGGGGCACATGCTGGTAGTCGTGCGAACTGGTGCTGCGGCTGAACGGCACGCCATCGGGATGGGTCTGGGCGGGGTGGTGGGTGTACATGTGTCTCTGCTGCTGCGTTGTCACCGGGTTGTCACTTGCGCGACGATTATTGGAAGTTAGTAGTCCGGTGGCCATACTATACTGCTTTCTTTGCGGGGCCGCCTGCCGGGCCCCATCATTGCGGAAGAACCATGCACACCACCACCACGTCTGCCGCCGCCATGCCGGCGGCCCCTACACACCAGAGTTCCCAACAACAATCCGGTCTGGCCATGCACATCCTGGGCGCCGTCGCCTTCGTGCATTTGCTTAATGACTTGATCCAGGCATTATTGCCGTCGATTTATCCGATGCTGAAAGCCGAGTTTTCACTCAGTTTTACCCAGGTCGGCCTCATTACCCTGACGTTCCAGTGCACGGCCTCGCTGCTGCAGCCGTGGATCGGCCTGTACACGGACCGCCGCCCGCTGCCGTTCCTGCTGCCGGTGGGCATGTGCTTTACCCTGGCCGGCGTGCTGATGCTGGCCGTCGTCACGACTTTCCCGACCCTGCTGCTCGCTGCCGGGCTGATCGGCGTCGGTTCCTCGACTTTTCACCCGGAAGCGTCGCGCGTGGCGCGCATGGCGTCGGGCGGACGCTACGGTTTTGCCCAGTCGCTGTTCCAGGTGGGCGGCAATGTGGGCTCCGCCCTGGGGCCGCTGCTGGCGGCTGCCGTCATCGTCAAGCGTGGTCACGGCAATGTCGCCTGGTTCAGCCTGCTGGCCGTGCTGGCCATCGGCGTGCTGTACAAGGTCAGCCAGTGGTATAGCGGGCACCTGGCCAGTTTCAAGCCGAAGGCGGGCGGCCACGGGCCGAACTTGTCGCGCAACAAGGTGATGGGCGCCCTGGGCGTGCTGGCCCTGCTGGTGTTCTCGAAATACATCTACATGGCCAGCCTGTCGAGCTACTACACGTTTTACCTGATGGACAAATTCCATTTGTCGCTCGGCGATGCCCAGCTCTACCTGTTCCTCTTCCTCGCCGCCGTGGCGGCCGGCACCTTCATGGGCGGCCCTATCGGCGATCGCATCGGCCGCAAGCGCGTGATCTGGATTTCCATCCTGGGCGCGGCGCCATTTACCCTGCTGCTGCCCTACGTCGACCTGTTCTGGACGGCCGTCTTGACGGTGATCATCGGCTTCGTGATTTCGTCCGCGTTTTCCGCCATCGTCGTCTTCGCGCAGGAACTGGTGCCGGGCAAGGTGGGCATGATCGCGGGGATTTTCTTTGGCCTGATGTTCGGCGTGTCCGGCATCGCGGCCGCCGCCATGGGCCACCTGGCCGACATTTCGGGCATCGCCTATGTGTATAAAATCTGCTCCTATTTGCCGCTGCTGGGCATCCTGACGGTGCTGCTGCCGCATATCGAACAGGCGAAAAAATAAGCCAGTGCCGCCGGCAGGCTTGACGGCCCGCCGGTGCGCATGCGATATTGCCCCCATGCTTACATCCATCCTCATTTCAGCCACTGTCACCGCCGCCACTGCCGCTGCTACTGCCGCCGCGCTGTGTCCGTGTACCTGGCTCCGTGAGGATGCGGCCCGGCGCCGTTAAACTTTTTGTTCCTCATTCGATGGCCACAGTGTTGAAAAACCTGTGGCCATTTTCTTTTTCCGCAACGCGCATGAAAGCCCCGCATGACACTTCATTTATACGACACGTATAGCCGCAGCCTGCGGCCCTTCGAACCCCTCGCCGCCGGCCAGGCAGGCCTGTACGCCTGCGGCCCCACCGTCTACGATTACGCGCACATCGGCAACCTGCGCACCTATCTGTTCGTCGACGGCTTGCGCCGCGCGCTCGAATTCAATGGCTTGCAGGTGCGCCACGTGATGAATATCACGGACGTCGGTCATCTGACGTCGGACGCCGACAGCGGCGACGACAAGATCGAGGCGCGCAGCGCCCGCAGCGGCAAGTCGGCCTGGGATATCGCCGCCGAATTTACGCGCGCGTTCGAAGGCGACCTGCGTGCGCTGAATATCCTGCCGCCCACCGTCTGGTGCCGCGCCACGGACCACATCGCCGAGCAGATTGCCTTCATCCTTGACCTGGAAGCGAAGGGCTATACCTACCGCACGGACGACGGCATCTATTTCGACACGACGCGCCAGGACAGCTATGGCAAACTGGCGCGCCTGAACCGCGACGGCCTGCAGGCGGGGAAAAGGGTGGATCTCGGAGAAAAACGCGATATCTGCGACTTCGCGCTGTGGAAGTTCAGCGGCGTGCCTGGCCAGCGGCAGATGGAGTGGGACAGCCCCTGGGGCCTGGGCTTTCCCGGCTGGCATATCGAATGCTCGGCCATGGCGGAAAAGCACCTGGGCGCGTATTTCGACATCCATTGCGGCGGCGAGGACCACGTGGCCGTCCACCACAGCAATGAGATCGCCCAGACGGAGGCGCGCCACGGCACGCGCCTTGCCAACTTCTGGCTGCACGGCGCCTTTTTGAAAACGCAGGACGCGAAGATGTCGAAATCGTCGGGCGACTTTTTACGCTTGCACAGCCTGGTGGAGCAGGGCGTCGATCCGCTGGCCTACCGCTACCTGTGCCTGGGCGCCCACTACCGCGGCAGCCTCAATTTTACGGACGAGGCTTTGCGCGCCGCCGCCAGCGGCTTGGCGCGCCTGCGCGTCACCGTCCATGGCCTTGGCGAAGCGCAGGGCGAGGCCGATCCTGATCCGGCATGGCTGGCGCGCTTCGCGGCGCAGCTCAACGATGACCTGAACTTCCCGCGCGCCTTGGCCGTGGCCTGGGAGCTGCTGAAAAGCGCGCTGCCGGACGCCGTCAAAAAGTCCACCCTGGCCCGCTTCGATGCGGCCCTGGGACTGGACTTGCTGGCCTGGCAGCCGGCGCAGATGGACGTGCCGCAGCAGGTGCAGGCGTGGATGGCACAACGGGCCATCGCCCGCGCGCAGCGCCAGTGGGCCGAGGCCGATCGCCTGCGCGCACTGGCGCGCGCGGCCGGCTATGACATCGACGATACGCCGCAGGGGCAACAGGCGCGGCGCTTGTGAAGATGTCCGGCATAATGGCCGCCTGATGAAACTGGAGATGCCGTGAAGCGCCATTTACTGCTATTGAGTTGTTGCCTTGCCTTGTCAAACGCCGCGCAGGCGGCCAGCGCCTGTCCCGGTTTTCCCGCGCTGGCTACCTCCGGCGACACGCTGCTGGCGCAAGTGCGCGCGCTGCCGCCCGTCGGCATCGAGCGGGAAGGGCAAGCGTGCGCGCCGGCCACCGTCATCGATTTCGCCTACAGCGGCGGGGTGCTGTGCAGTTTTGGCGCGGGCAAGGAAGCCGTGGAGGCGGCGACATCCGCCGTCACGCGGCTGGCCGATGGCGGCGAACTGGTCGAATACCTGTATCTGTTCCCGTATGCGCCGGCCACGCATGCGCGCCTGCTGGCGCTGCTGGGCGCGCGTTTTACGCCGGTCGACAAGGCCGCCTGGCCCGCCTTTCTGCAGAGGGCCAGGCCGGGCAAGGAAACCACGGCCCTGTTCACGCACGGCGGCTACTACATCTCGCTGGGCAAGCCCGCCGAAGGCGATCCGGCCGAATGGTATTCGAATGTGATCTTTGAAAAAATGGACCAGCCCGCGCTGGGCGTGCGCAAGGTGTGCAAGGATGCCGGCGATGCTTGAAGCGGCTGCCTTTCCGGCCGCATTGGCGGACACCGTGGCACGCCTGCTGCCAGCGCTGTCCCCCGGTCAGCTGCATGTGCCATCGGCCCCGTTCGAGGTGCTGCAAAATGGCCGGCTGCTGCGCATTCCCGTGCGCACCCACTATGCGCGTGAACGGCTGCTGGTCTGTGCCGCGCTGCCCGGCGACGCTGGCGTCATCGCCCTGTGCCTGGGCACGCGCCACCATGACGGCCATCTGCGCGAAGCGTGTGCAAGGCAGCTGCTGCAGCAGGAACGGGCGTGGACGGTGCCCTTCATCGTGCACCTGTGCGGCGAATACGTGCTGGAGATTGTCGAAGTAATTGGCGCTGCGTTGCCGGCCTGGAATGCGCAGGCGCTGGCGCGCTATCTGCTGGAGAATCCTGGGTATGTGGAGACGCTGCAGCGGCGCGCCGTCAGCTACTGGAACTGCTACTACCGCCGGCAGTATCCCGTGTGGGAAGACTATCCGGCACGCAGGACCATGGCGGCCCTGCGCGCATTACAGCTTACGCCTCGATGAAGCGCATCTTGAAGCTGCGGCCCTTGATGTTGCCGAAGTCGCGGCCCAGCGGGTTGCCCGCGTTCAGGCGCTTGAAGGCCGCTTCGGCCACGGAGCGGTCGATGGCCACATAGGTCATGAACTCGAACACGTTGATCTTGCCTACTTGCTCTTTGGTCAGGCCGGCGTCGCCCGTCAGCGCACCGAGCAAATCGCCCGGGCGCAGCTTGTCCTTCTTGCCGCCCATGATGCACAAGGTGACCATCGGCGCCGGCAGGGCCTCGGCGCCATCGTCCTCGCCCAGTTCCTTCAAGTCGTGCCATTCGACGGCGCTGTTCTGGTACTGCTCGATCAGCTTGACCCATTTTTTTTCGTTCGGCGCGCACAGCGACAGGGCCAGGCCCTTCTTGCTGCCACGGCCCGTGCGGCCGATGCGGTGGATATGCACTTCCGTGTCCTTCGAGACGTCGACGTTGATCACGGCGCCCAGGTCGGAAATATCCAGGCCGCGCGCGGCCACGTCGGTGGCCACCAGCACGGAGCAGCTGCGGTTGGCGAACAGCACCAGGATTTCATCGCGCTCTCGCTGTTCCAGCTCGCCGTACAGGGCCAGCGCGGAAAAGCCTTGCTGGCGCAGTTCCTCGGCCAGTTCGCGGCAATGCACCTTGGTATTGCAGAAGGCCAGGGTCGATTCCGGCTTGAAGTGTTTCAACAGCTTGCCGACGGCCGCATTGCGCTCGTCGAAGCCGATTTCATAGAAGCGCTGTTCGATCTTGTCGTTGTCATGCTGCGCTTCGACCGTCACTTCCAGCGGATTGACGAGGAACGAGGCCGTGGCGCGGCGGATGTCTTCCGGGTAGGTGGCCGAGAACAGCAAGGTCTGGCGGCGTGCCGGGCAGGCGCTGACGATGCCGGCGATTTCTTCATAAAAACCCATGTCCGTCATGCGGTCCGCTTCATCGAGCACCAGCGTCTGCACGTGGTTCAGGTTGATGGTGCCGCGGCCGATATGGTCGCGCAGCCGGCCCGGCGTGCCGACGACGATGTGCGCGCCGTGTTCCAGCGAGGCGATTTGCGGGCGCATCGGCGCGCCGCCCGTCAGCGTCAGGATCTTGATATTGCCGGCCGCGCGCGCCAGGCGGCGCAGCTCATTGGCCACCTGGTCGGCCAGCTCGCGCGTCGGGCACAGCACCAGGCCCTGCACGGCGAACCAGGCAGGATTGAGCTTGTGCAGGATGCCGATGCCGAAGGCGGCCGTCTTGCCGCTGCCCGTTTTCGCCTGGGCGATCAGGTCGCGGCCATCGAGTACCGCCGGCAGGCTTTGCGCCTGGATGGTGGTCATCTCGTGGTAGCCGAGCGAGTCCAGGTTGGCCAGAAAGGCGGGCGTCAGCGGCAGGCTGGAAAAAGCGGTAGTAGTGGCGTTCATAGGGCGGGACCGGGTAAAAAGCGGGTGGATGGGCACAGTCTACAGGCGATTTACGCCCTTGTGCGGATGGTGATGAAGCCGGCGGCAAACGGCCGCCCGCGTTGGGAAATCAGGTATCAGGCGCCCAGATGGGCAGGCCGGTGAGATCGAGGCCGGCGTCGCGCGTCCACACGGGCAAGCCCGTGGCATCGGTCGGCTCCAGCAATTCCAGCTGCACCTGTTTCAAGGCCACCTTGCGCACGCGCGCGCGGCGCTGCGGTTCCGGCGCCGGCTCTGGCGCGTCGTGCGCAGGCGGCGGGCCGAAACCGGGCAAGTCGATGGTGGCGTTGTCTTTTTTATCTCTCATTTGCTAACCTCTGTCCCTGGCCTGCGAAAGCCAGGGGGCGGGCAAGGTGCTGCCCGCCTATGTCTATACGCTTTAACTTCATCCACAAAACAAAAGCCCGGCTACTGGAGTCGGGCTCATTGTTGGGACAACCTGCAGGAAAACTTGTCCTGCGGATTTAAGTGCGGCACGCAGTGTATCACAGGCGTGCCGCATTGTGGGAAGGGCCGTTGTGCAATCAGCGGAAGCTGAGGGCGCCTGTCAGGTCGCCCGGCGGCAGCGCGCCGCGCGACGCGAACGCGTCATTGCGCACCTTCAGGCCTTCGAGCAGCGGCAGGTCGTGCAGGCGCGTGATCAGGCGCAGGATCGACGTCGTGTCATAAAAACTGTGGTCGACGGCGCCTTTTTTCGCGTATGGCGAGACGACGATGGCGGGAATGCGCGTACCCGGGCCCCAGCGGTCGCCTTTTGGCGGCGCCACGTGGTCCCACCAGCCGCCGTTTTCGTCGAAGGTGATCACCACGATCATGTCCTTCCACTGCGGCGAGGCCTTCAAGTGGGCGATGACGTTGGCCACGTGCTGGTCGCCCGACTCGATGTCCGAGTAACCGGCGTGCAGGTTCAGGTTGCCCTGCGGCTTGTAGAAAGTCACGGCCGGCAGCTTGCCCGCCACGGCGGCGGCGAGGAATTTGTTCGAGATCGGGCTGTCGCCCGTGCCGCCGTCGCGCAGGTGTTCGGCACGCGCCGCCGTGCCTGGGGCGAACTGCTTGAAGTAGTTCAGCGGCTGGTGGTGGAACTGGAAGTTCGGCTTGCTGCCGCCGCCCTTGTGGTCGAGTGCCGCTTGCCAGCCGCCGCCATACCAGGCCCAGCTCACGCCCTTGCGCGACAGCAGGTCGCCGATAGTGTCGTAGGTTTGCGGCGGCAGGGTATTCGCGTCGGCCGGATCGGCGTGCAGCGGGTCGCCGTCGTAGGCGGGACGGATGTAGCTGGGCTGGTACGGCGGCGCCATGGTGTTGACGGCATAGCCGTCCGGCGTGATGGCGCCGTCATTGACGTATTTCGGCTTGCCGTCCAGCGCGGACGCCGGGCACTCGGGCGAGATCGCCAGGCGCACGCCTTGCGGGCCGTCGGCCAGCACGGCGATCTTTTTCTTCGCCGCCGTTTCGGCGGCGTTGAAGTATTCGTTGGCGCGGCCAGTGACGAGGAACTGGTGGTTCATGTAGGAGCCGCCGAAGGCTGCCATGAAGAAGTTGTCGCACAGCGTGTACTGCTCGGCGATCTGCCACAGGTTCAGGTTTTTCGACGTTTCGCCGTAATGGCCCATCACCAGGCCGCCGCTGTCGGCCCACGCGGCGAAGCCGTCGTTCTTGCCGCCGTTGATCTGCATCTGGTTGTTATAGAAACGGTGCACCAGGTCGCGCGTGATGATGCTCTCGGGCAGCGGCTTGCCGGCCGCGTCGCTCAATTTGTAGGGCGCGTTGGGCAGGCCGGCAATCTGGTCTTCCTTGATCAGGTAATCGACGCCACCGATATTCTGCTGGTTCGGCACCAGGCCGCCCCAGATCTTCGGCAGGGTGGCCAGCGGCTTGCCGTCGCGGTCCAGTTGCTGCGCCTGTTCCGCCGTGACGGCGGACAGCGGCGCGCTGGTGCCGGGGAAGTTGGCGAACAGGTTGTTGAAGCTGCGGTTTTCCAGGTAGATCACGACCACGTTCTTGACGTGCGCCTTGAGTTTCGCGTCGAGCGAGCCCTTGGCGATGGTCTTTTTTGCTGGCGCGGCATCGGCCAGCGCCGGCAGGCTGGCGGCCAGGCCGACTGCGGAAGCAGCCTGGAAAATGCGCCGGCGCGAGGGATTGGCGGGTTGGTCGGCCGGATCGGCTGGCAGGGCGGGGGCGAGGTCCTTCACACATTCTCCTTGGTGTCTCTGTGGCACGGGCCGTGGTCGCGGCCCGTGAAGCGGAAAATTGTATCACCGGCCCCTGGGTAGTGTGAAATATTCGGCCGCCGCCCCCGGCGCCATCAGCGCATCAGAACTGGTAGCGCACTTTCAACGCCACCTTGCGCGCCGGGCCATACATGCCCGAGTACCACCAGTCCGACACGGAAGCCGTGTACTGCTTGTCGAACAGGTTGGCCACGTTGACGGTGGCCGACAGCTTGTCGTTGATGTCGTAGCGCGCCATCAGGCTGGCCACCGAGTAGGCCTTCTGTTCCCAGTGCAGCGTGCTGTTGATCTGCCACGCGTCGATGTCCGAATACACGCGGCTTTGCCAGTTCAAGCCGCCGCCCACCGTCAGGCGATGCAGGTCGCCAGGCAGGCGGTAGGTGGTCCACAGTTTCACCAGGTGGCGCGGGAAGGTGGTCTGGATCGCCTTGCCCTCCGCATTTTCCGTCTGGCTGTACGACCACGACGCCGAGACATTCCAGTTGGGCGTGAGGGCACCTGTCGCTTCCAGGTCGATGCCCTGGGTATCGGCGCCCTTGATGGTGCGGAAGGCCGGATCGTTGGAGCCGGGCAGGGTGTGGCCCGGATCCGTTTCGGCCAGGTTTTTCTGGCGGATCAGATACAGCGCGGCGGACGTGTTCAGGCGGCCGTCGAACCAGCCGCTCTTGATGCCCGCTTCATAGGTCTTGCCTTCGCGCGGTGCCAGCAGCTTGCCGTAGCGGTCTTGCGAGGCTTGGGGCTGATAGATGGTGGAGTAGCTGGCGTAGGCGCTGTGCGTGGCGTCGATGTCGAACACCAGGCCGCCGTACGGCGTGAAGACGCTGCTGTCCGATGCCGGCGACGCGCTGTAAAACTGCACGCTGGGCGCGTCCGAAATGTAGTTCTCGCTGTAGCGCAGCACTTTGGCGCCAGCGATCAGCTTCAGGCGCTCGGACAGCGTGAAGCGGCTGGCCGCGTAGGCGCTGGCCTGGCGGCGCGTGCTGTCGTAGGTGACGAAAGTGTCGCCAAACACGGGCGCTGCCATGCGGTTCCAGTGGTACAGATTGACTGGCTGGCCCTGCATGTCCGCGTCGCGGCGGCCATCCGTGGTGCTTTTGAATTCGTTATAGTCCATGCCCAGCACCAGTTCGTGCTGGCGGCCGAACGCGCTGAACGGTCCGCGCACATTGACGTCCACGCTGTTGACCCTGAGCTGGTAATCGCGGTAGTCGGCGCTCATGCGCAGGCCATCGCCCGTAAGCTGGTTGGGAAAGCCGCCGCTCACGTTGATGAACGCCGAGCGCTCTTCCTGCGAGGACTGCACGCGGTTGGCCGAGATTTTCAGCTTCCAGTCGTTCGCCAGCGCGTGTTCCAGGGTGGCGAAGAGGTCGGTGGAATTGCTGCCGAAGCGGTTCGAAGCGGCGGCCGGGCTGAAGGAGCGGGGCAGCTTCGTCATGACGCCATTGTCGTAGAACAGGGGGAAGCCCAGGTAGGACAGCGATCCCTTGGAGCGGTTGCGCTGGTGCGTCACGCCGGCCGTCAGTTTCGTGCCGCTGGCGAGATCGGCCTCGAGCACGCCGTAGATCACCTTCTTGTCGCGGCTGTAGTTGTCGACGATGCTGTCGCCTTCCTCGTACAGCGCCACCATGCGACCACGCAGGCTGCCCGCCTCGTTGAGCGGGCCGGCGATGTCGGCCAGGCCGCGGCGTTCATCGCGCGAGCCCACTTCGCCTTCGACCGAGGCCTGGAACTGCGCCGTCGGCTTCTTGCGCACCATGTTGATGGCGCCCGAGGCGTCGCCCGCACCCGTCATCAGGCCCGAGGCGCCGCGCAGCACTTCGATGCGGTCGTACAGCGCCATGTCGGCCAGGCTTTGCGACGGTATCGCGTTGAGGCCCAGGTTTTCAGAGTGGGTGCTGATGCCATCGAGCTGGTAGTTGGTGATGGCATAGCCGCGCGAGGTAAAGCCCGAGCGTTCGCTGCCCAGCGAGAACAGGGTGATGCCCGGCGTCTGCGCCATCACTTGCGCGATCGTCGTCAGGCCCTGGTCCTGCATGCGCTGCTGCGTGATGACGCTGACGGACTGCGGCGTTTCCTTCACGGACAGGCCCAGTGGGGTGGCCGTGGACACCGGCAGGGCGGAGACGTAGGCGCCCGAGCCTTCGGTGGCGTCCTGCTGCGCCTTGACCGATACTTCCGGCATCATCGACAGCACTTCGCCGCCCGCTGCGGCGTCGGCCGCGCGCAGGGCATAGCTGCCGTTGGCGCTGCGCTCGGCCTTCAGGCCCGTGCCGCGCAGCACGCCGGCCAGCGCGGCCTGCACGTCATGGTGGCCAGTGAGTCCCGCCGTCGTCTTGCCGCGCGTCTGTTCCGGCGTGAAGCCCAGGATGACGCGGGACTGGCTGGCGACCTGGCGCAGCGCGGCAGCCAGGTCGCCGGCGGGCACCTGGAAGTCGTGGCTGGCCGCTTGCGCGGCGGCGCTTTCCTGCGCCAGTGCCGGTGCCGGCACGTTCAGCAGCAGGGCCGAGCCGAGGAAGACGAGGTGGATGGCATACGCCATGCGCTTGATGGGCGGCTTGGAATGATGAATGGCAGGAGACATGGTTACCTTGTGTTGTAGTCGTCAAAAGAACTTTGCATACACAGGTCACGCGAGAATCGAAAGCGGGTAAGTTTTTTTGCGCCGGACGTCAAATAAATGCTCAGCGCCGCTGGCGCGCTTCCACCTGCACCCAGTAGCGCGTGCGCAGGCGCACGTCGACAGGCAGGGACTCGGGCAGTGCCAGCAGGACGGCTTGCGCATCGTCGAGCGGGAAGACGCCGGAGATGCGCAGGCCGGCAACGGCATCATCGCAGCCGAGGAAGCCGTGGCGGTAGCGGCTCAGTTCATGCAGGAAGTCGCGCAGCGGCATGCCGTCGGCCAGCAGCAAGCCTTTGCGCCAGGCCCAGGTGTCGGGCGATGCGGCTTGCATGGACAGCACGCGCCGCGCATCCATGCTGGCGCTGCGGCCGGCGGGAATGACCACGCTGCCGTCGCCATGGCGCGGCATCAGCCGGACCGCGCCTTCCTCGACGGCGACCATGGTGTGGCCGTCGGCCTGGCGCACCGAATAGCGCGTGCCCAGTGCCTGGGCATGGCCATGGGCGGTTTCGACGAGGAAGGGGCGGTAGGGCAGGCCGGCTTCGCGCGCAGTGGCGATGAAGGCTTCGCCCTGCACCAGTTGCAGCAGGCGCTGCGTGCCGCTGAAGCGGACATTGACGGCGCTGGCGCTATTCAGATGCAGCCGGCTGCCGTCAGGCAGCGTCAGCTCGCGGCGCTGGCCCACGCCCGTGGAAATGTCGGCCAGTGCGGCGCGGGCGAAGCCGGGCGCGTATTCCGAACGCGCGCCCAGCCAGCCCGTCAGGCCGATGGTGCCAGCCCACGCCAGCAACTGCAGGCTGCGGCGGCGCGAGGTATGTACGGCAAGGCGGGAACGCGGACCGGAACCTTGCTGCAGCGCCTGGCGGCCCGCCTGCGCATCGAGTTCGCGCAAGCCGCCGCTGGCGCTTTCGATGTGCGCCCAGGCACGCTCGTGGTCGGGGTGCGCCTGGCGCCAGTGCTGCCACGCGGTTTTGTCCGCCGGCGTGGCTTCTCCGCTCATCAGGGTGGTCAGCCATTCGGCCGCCTGCATGGCGATGGCCAGGTCGATGGGCTGTCCCTGGGCGTAGACGGTGGCGCGGCCCATCTCAGGGGGCGGCAAAATCAGGCACGGCGAAAAAGCACAGCAAATTGGCCTTGCTCAGGTATTTTTTCACGGAATGCGTGGTGGTGCCCAGTTCCGCGGCGATCTCGGCATATGTCATGCCGTCCAGGTGGGCCAGCAGGAAGGCGGCCTTGGCCTTGCCGGACAGCTTGTCCAGCGCGCGGTCGACCAGCTGCAGCGATTCGAGCACGATGGCCAGGCTTTCCGGCGACGGCATGCTGGCCTGCGGCTGCAGCAGCAGGGCGTCCAGGTAGGCGCGTTCGAGTTCCACGCGGCGGCAGTGGTTGGCCAGCAGGCGACTGGCGATGGTGGCCAGGAAAGGACGCGGCTGCATGATGCCGGCACTGCCGCGCGCGACGAGCACCTTGATGAAGGTATCCTGCGCCAGGTCGCCCGCCAGGCCCGCATCGTGCAGGCGCCGCTTCAGCCAGCGCAGCAGCCACGAGTGGTGCTCGCGGTACAGGGACTGGAAGTCGGATGGCGGGGAGGTGGCGGACAGCATCGGAAGCACAGCTTAATGTAAATGAGAATTGTTCTCATAATAACCGAGCGGCGTACGCCAGGCAATCAGGAAAACGCTGCGTTGCTGAAATGCGACTGCGCGCCAGGCCCGCGCGCGGCGCCCTTTTGCGCTGACGCACGGCAGATGTAAAAGTTTCCTTGGCGCAAGCTTTCATGTGAGAAAATGCGGCTGTCGATGTGGTGCGGAGCGGAGCGAAAGATGATGTGGATGGTTGGTGGTGCCCTGGTTCTCCTGGTCGCCAGATTTGTATGGCTGGCCTATTTTCACCGGGTCAACGCGATGTCGCGCCAGGCGGAATTGATGCACTGGATCGACATTGGCCGCGTGTCGAATGCGAATGGCGGCAAGGATATTTTGTTGGCGCGCAATGAGCGCGGCGTGAAGATCGACTGGCGCACGGGCGAAGTGTGGCTGATGAACCCGAAGGTGGCCGAGCCGTTCGCCGATTTTCTTGCCGTCGAGCGCTGGCTGACCCTGCGCGACATGGCGGCGGACAAGCCGGCCGCTGCCGCGCCTGCACCCGCACCGGCGGCGCCGGAGCCGGAGCCCGTGCCTGACGCCGGACCGGCGCGCGATACCCTGCCGGCCTTCCAGCAAAAGGTCGACGATTGCCTGGCGAAAGCGGAAGGCGGGCAGGAAATGCTGGAAACGAAGCAGGCATTCGAGGCGGGCAGCGCGCCGTATCTCGACGCGTCGACGGCATTGAGCAAGGCGGCGCTGGAACTGGACGTGTCGCCGGCGCTGGTGGCCACCTTCCACATCAGCGCGTTTGCGGCCCTGGCCGAGACGACGGGTGCCGACAAACTGGAGCGCGCCGCCGCCAGCCTGCACGCCGCGGCAAGGCAGATTCGCGCGGCCGGCGCCGTGTAAGCGCAAGGCGGGCGACGTGCCTGCCGCGCCGGCCAGCCCTGGAATGAAAAAACCGCCGGGTCCCTTGCAGGAGCCAGCGGTTTTATGTATTGGTTGCGGGGACAGGATTTGAACCTGTGACCTTCGGGTTATGAGCCCGACGAGCTGCCAGACTGCTCCACCCCGCAGGCGAATTATATACCATTTTGCTGCGTTGCGTAATGGCCACAGTAAGTGAGGCCTCGCAGCGCCGGCGACAGCGCGGCAAAGCGGTCAATCGCTGGCGCCTTCCGCGTCTTGCGGCGCCGCTTGCAGCGGGAAGACGGCGGCCGTGCCTTGCCGCGTGAACGAGGTGCCGAAGCCTGCTTTGCCATTGTGCAGTGCGTAGGGCAGGAAGAGGATCACGGAAGCGCCGTCCTGGCGATCGAGCGCGATGGCGATGGCGTCGGATGGCTGTCCGTCCGGCGGCACGGCCACGCTGGCGTCGTAGGCGAGGGCGGTGGCCCGGTAGTCGCCTTTGCTGGCGCCCGCTGCCAGGTCGGCCTGGATCAGCTTGACGATGTCCGCCGGCGGCGGCGTGCCCTCGTCATCGGAGCCGTCGTAGCCGCCCAGGGCGACGATCTGGCCGCTGGCCTGCATGGCGGCGCCGAAAGGCAGGAAGCCGCCATGCTTTTCCAGTTGCGCAATGGCGAAGGGCAGCACGAATCGCTGCAGGAGGGTGCTGTCGTCCAGCGCTTCGCCGCGTGCTGGCGACGTGGCGGGAAGCAGCAGGCAGGCAAGCATGGCGGCGGTGCGAAGGAAGGTCATGGGGTTGTGGCAAGTCAAAGAGAGTGACAATTTAACATGGCCAGAGACGCCGGATGGCGCGGGTGATGCTCGGGGGTGATGCGGCGCAATGGAAAAAGCCGCTGATCTTTTGCAAGAATCCGCGGCTTTCCGGTATCTGGTTGCGGGGACAGGATTTGAACCTGTGACCTTCGGGTTATGAGCCCGACGAGCTGCCAGACTGCTCCACCCCGCAGGCGAATTATAGCGGGGTTTGCTGCAATGCGCAATGGCCGGCTTTCAGGGCCTCGCTTATGCCGCCGCCAGGCGCCACAGCGAGGTGATTTCCTTCGAGCGTGCCGCGTGCAGGCTGTCGGTGGCGTCTTGCGCGCGCGGGTGCGTGGGTTTCACGTCCAGACGGTCGATGACTTTCAGGCCCGCCTGTTCTAGCCACTCGAGCAATTGCGCGCGCGGGCGCAGGCCCAGGTGCTCGGCCAGGTCGGACAGGATCAGCCAGCCTTCGCCGCCTGGCTCCAGGTGGCCGGCCAGGCCGGCCAGGAAACCGCGCAGCATGCGGCTGTCCGGATCGTAGACGGCATATTCGATTGGCGAGCTGGGGCGGGCTGGCAGCCATGGCGGATTGCACACGACCAGCGGCGCGCGGCCGGCGGGGAACAAGTCGGCCTGCACCACCTCGACCTTGTCGGCCACGTCCAGGCGGGCCAGGTTTTCACGCGCGCAGGACAGGGCGCGCGGGTCCTGGTCGGTGGCGACGATGCGTTCGATGCCGCGCTGCGCCAGCACGGCGGCCAGCACGCCCGTGCCCGTGCCGATATCGAAGGCCAGCTTGGCGCGCGGGGGCAGCGGCGCTTCGGCCACCAGGCCCACGTATTCGCCGCGAATCGGCGCGAAGACACCGTAGTGCGGGTGGATGCGCTGGCCCAGGGCCGGCAATTCCACGCCCGTGCGGCGCCATTCATGCGCGCCGATCAGGCCCAGCAGCTCGCGCAGTGAAGCGACGAACGCTTCCTCGCCACGGCCATACGCTTCATTGCAGGCCAGTTTCACGTCCGGCGCGCGGCGCAGTGGAATCGTGTAGTCGGCATCGAAAGGCAGCAGCAGCATGGCCAGGGTGCGGGCGCGCTGCGACTGGGCCTGGCGGTGCAAATGGAACGCTTCCGTGGCGGATGGTTCCGGCTTCGCCAGCTTGGCGGCCTTGGCTTTTTTACTCGGCTTGTCGTTCTTGTGGTCGGCGCGCCGCGCCAGCGCCTGCAGCAGCTGGCGCGCGTTCTGGAAGTCGCCGCGCCACAGCATGGCCGTGCCTTCGCAGGCCAGGCGGTAAGCCTGGTCGGCCGTCGTGCGGTCGTCGGCGATGACGACGCGCTTGGGCGGCGGCATGCCGCTTTCCGAGCGCCAGCGAGCCGAATGCTCGGCGCCGTTTTCGCTCCAGTGGATCTGCGGATGGACGGTAGGTGAAGAAGTGTCGGACATGGGATTCAATCGATAGAAGGTGGGCGCGCGGCATGGTCGCCTGCGCAGGCCGTCTTCTATTATACGTCGCTGCCCGTGCCGCCTGCACTGCCGGTGATGTCCGTGCCATAGGCCCCGGCCAGCGCGCGGGCGCGCGCCTGCGCTTCGGGCGTGGCATCCGCTGTCTTCCTGCCGGTGTCGGCGGCTGCATCCGGCTGTACCAGCTTGAGCAGGCGCAAGCTGAGGCTGCCGGCCTGGTCGGCATCCTGGCCGCTGGCGCTGAAGCCATCGGCCTGGCCGTTGCCGGATTGGCTCTTGAAGATGCTGCTTTGCAATTGCTGGCCCAGCAGCTTGAACAGGTCGTTGAGGCTGCCGCCGAAGCGGGTATCGGGCAATTCTTTCGTGGGCAGGGCGGCGTCATCGGCTGGCTGGTCTTGTTGCGCCTGGCCCTGCGTCTGTTCGAGAACACCCGCGCCGATGCTTGACTGGTATTGCACTTCCACTTCGAATGCAAAGGTCTGGCCATCGGCCGTGGTGATCTTGCCCTTGCCGATGAAGTGGGCGTTTTCATCGAGGCTGAAGGCGGCTGCGCGGCTGCTGCCATGCGCGCCGGAAACACTGGCGCTGCCACTGCTGAAGCTGGCATCGGCCTGCAAGTCGACGGAGTCGAAGGCCACGCTGGCGCCATCGCCGAACAGCTGGCGCGTCATGCTGGTAAGAAAGTCCTGCGCCACGTCGACGGTGGCGTTGCCCAGCGCGTCCGTGCGCTGGGCCAGTCCCCTGGCCGACAGGTCCAGGCCATTTTTCGACAGCGCCACCACGTCTTGCGCGGTGCGCTGCATCAGCGGCGACGCGCCCAGGCCCCCCGTATTGCCGCCCGCTTTGGGCGGCGTTTGCCCTGCCAGGGTAGTGGCGGCAGGCTGGCGCGAGCCGGGAAGGAGGGCGGGAAGCTGGGACATGGTCGCTTGCATATGGGTTGTGTCTCGTATTTAACGACAGCAATCGCCCATACTTTAACCATTAGTGGTGGTGCGACCAGCTACCGTCCGCCGATTCCAGGTAAGACTTGACGGCATCGGCCTGGCCCGTGGCGTGACGCTTGAGTTCGCCGCATGCGCAAATGCCTTGATACGGCTGGATATGCGAGCAGGCGGAGACTTTTTGCAGGAAGACCTGCATGGATTTGTGACATTTTACGCACTTGAAGGTGAGGCTGCGGGCGGCTTTCATGGGGTTCCTTGAACTGTTGCGGGGCGTAGCGGGTCGTTACGCGAAGGCGGCGATTTTAACGCACTCCGCCCATCGTTACACGTTGTTGCATCTGCGCCACGCACGCGTCAACTGAATCCGTGCCGTGACGTTGAGCGTATATAGGAGGCCGTCTGGCCGCCATTGAAGAGGTCGCACCATGGACAAGCGTGACAAGCAGCAAGTTGTACAGCCTGGCAAGGAACTCGTCAGGAAATGGTTGAAAGCGGAACTGGAACAGCGCCGGCCACCGCCCGACCCCGAGCAGATCCGCCGCGAACTGGGCTGGGACATGCTCAGGCTGTGCCGCGAGCCAGGCAGCCGCTAGCTGCCGCTTGCTCAGCGCACCGTCACCACGCTCTTGCCGCCGGACCCCGGCTGGACCAGGATCCTGGTGGCGATGCGCTCCGTCATTTCCTGCACGTGCGAGATCACGCCCACCTTGCGGCCCATGGCTTGCAAGCCGTCGAGCGCATCCATGGCCACGCGCAGGGTTTCCGTATCCAGGCTGCCGAAGCCCTCGTCGATGAACAGCGATTCCACGCGCACGCGGTTGGACGACAACGAGGCCAGGCCCAGCGCCAGGGCCAGCGAGACGAGGAACGACTCGCCGCCCGACAGCGAGTGCACGGAGCGCAGCTCGCCGCCCATGTCCTGGTCGCGCACCATCAGGCCCAGCGACGGGTTGTTCGGGTTGTCGATGCGTTCCAGCTGATAGCGGCGCGCCAGGTGGTTCAAATGCGCGTTGGCATAGCCAAGCAGCACTTCCAGGGTGAATTGCTGCGCGTAGTTGCGGAAGCGCTTGCCATCGGCCGAGCCGATCAGCTCATTCAGGCTGGCCCAGCGCCGCTCGATGCTGGCCTGCGCCTCGATCTGCGCCAGCATCGCTTGCGCGCTGTGGCGCTTGGCGTCGTCCTGCGCGATGGCCAGGCGCAAACGCGTCGCTTCTTCATTGGCCGCCTGGCGTTCGGCCAGCAGCGATGCGAGTGCCGTGTGCAATACCTCCACATCCATTTCCAGCCCGTCGGGCGGCTGCGCCAGGTGCGCCGCGTGCTGCCGCTGGCGCTCGGCCAGCACGGAAACAGCGGCAGTGTGGCGGTCGGCGATTACTTGCAGTGCATCGCGTTCGGCGCGCATGGAATCGCCGGATACAGCCAGGCGCGCGCGCAGATCGTCGAGCGTGGCCGGCGCATGATGCGGGTGTCGTTGCTGGAACTGGCGCAGCCAGTCCTGCAGGGCGGCGCCGGCGCCGTCTTCCTGTTTGCGCAGGGCAGCCAGGCGCTGCGCCAGCTGCGCGCACGCTTCCTCCAGACGCGCGCGTTCCTGGCTGGCCGTTTGCGCTGCCGCTTGCCGCTGCGCCAGTTGCGCTTTGGCCGCCACGACATTCGCCGCCAGCGTGCGCTCGACGTCGGCCACGCCCTGGCCTTGCCATAGCGCGTTGCGTTCGGCTTGCAGCGTTGTCAAGCGCTTGTCGAGGGAGGCGAATGCCGCATGCGCTTGCTGCGCCGCTTGCTGCGCCTTGCCGGCCGCCAGCTGCGCCGCTTCCAGCTGGGCTGCCAGGGTGGCCAGCGCGTGGCTGCGGCCGTCCTGTTCCGCGTGCTGCTTCAGCCATTGCCGGCTTTCCGTTTCGCGCGCCGCGCGGAAATCGGCAGGACCGGTGCGCCAGCCTTCTTTCCAGTCTTCGGCGCCCTCGGCGTCGGCAAACGCGCCATCGAGCTGCGCCAGCAAGCCGTCGAGCGCGGCGCGCGCCGTCTCGCCCTTGTCCGTGTTCGCCGTCTGCTGCGCCTGCAGCTGCGCCAGGCGCGCTTGCGCATCGGCGACGCTGCTTGTGCAGCGTGCATGCTCGCCGGACGCCAGTTCGTGCGCCGCCTGCGCCTGCTCGCGCGCAATGCTGGCCAGCCGCAGCGCCGCCTCCTGCTGCGCCAGCGCCTGCAAGCCGGCCGCATTTTCGGCCAGCTGCTGCGTGAACCAGTCCGCGCGCTGCGCTTCCTGCGGCAGCTGCAGGCTGTCGGCATGCGGCTGCCATTGCGCGTTCAGGCTGTCGATGACGGACGGCAGCGCCGCCAGTTCTTCCGCCGTCCGCGCCTGTTCGCGCACATGGGCGGCCAGCGCCGCCTTGTGCGCGGCCAGCCGTTCCACATTGCCGCGTGCTTGCGCGCGGCAAGCCAGCACCTGGTCCTGCAAGCTGGCCAGCATCGCCTGCAAGGCGTCGTCGGCGTGGCTGTACGGGTGTTCCAGCGCGCCGCAGACGGGGCAGGGCTGATCCTCCTGCAAATTGGCGCGCAGCTGCTCCACGCTGGCCGCGCATGCCGCTTCCGCGCCTTTCAAGGATTTTTCCGCCTGCGCCAGGCCTGCCTCCAGCAGCGCCGTTTGTGCCGCTTCCACCGCCAGGGCGGCGCTTTCCGTTTGCGCGGCCTGTTCCAGCTGGGCGGACCTGGCTTGCCAGTGCGCCAGCGCCTGCTGCTGGCGCGCCAGTTCGCTCCAGGTCTTTTCCGCGCTGGTCAAGGTACGCGCATGCGCTTCCAGCTGGCCGCGCTGTTCCTGCAAGCGCTGGCCATCGATGGCTTGCACGGCGGCTGCCGCCGCATGCCGTTCGCTCTCGCGCGCTGCCAGCACGGCGGCGGCGCTGGCCAGCGCCGCTTGTGCCGCCTGCGCGCTTTCGCCGGCCTGGCGCACCTGCTGCGCCGATGCGGCCACGCTGGCGTCGGCCGCATCGGCTTGCGCGGCCGCCTGGCCGGCCTGGGCAAACAATTGATCCCACAACTGCCACGACTGCGCCAGCGCCTGCCAGTGTCCGTGTGCGGCCAGCCACTGGCGTCCCGTTTCCTGTGCCGCCTGCGCGGCTTGCTGGCGCTGTTGCAGCGCTTGCAGTGCGGCGCGCGCCGTATCGTTGGCCTGGTCGGCCGCCAGCGCGCCATCCTGTGCCTGGCGGTGCGCGGGCAAGTGGGCTGCCACGCCCGCGTCGAGCGCCTTGGCCTGGTCGAGCAGGGGAGCCGCCTCGCGTTGCGCCGTCTCCTGCGCCTGCAGGACGCTAGCCGCCTGCAGGCTGGCGCCCGCCTGCTGTGCCTCGCTGGCCACGGCTTGCGCCGCCTGCAGGCGTGACGCTTCCAGCGCCGCTGCGGTGGTGGCGGCATCGGCCGCCAGGCGCGTCACGGCGTCGACGAGGGGACGCGCCGGCTGCAGCAATTCCCACTGCGCCAGCGCGGCGCGGCGCTCGTCGGCGGCCGCGCGCTCCGCTACTGCGCCATCGAGCGCCTCTTGCGCGGCCGTCATCTGGGTCTGCAGCTTGTGCGTTTCCTGGTGCCAGCGCTGCTGCTGTTCCAGCACGGCCTTGCGCAGGTCGATGGTCTGCAATGCAGCTTCGGCGGCCTCGCCCAGGGTTGCCGTTTCGGCCCGCTCTTCCGGCGACAGGGGGCGCTGGTCGGCCAGCTTTTCGCCCAGGCGTTCGAGGATCTGCTTTTCCTTTTTTGCCCGCTCGAAGGCGCGCATGGAAATGTCGGTGTACATGCTGCTGCCCGTCAGGGTTTCCAGCAGTTCGCCCCGTTCATTGTCTTCCGTCTTGAGGAAGGTGGAAAACTCGTTCTGCGCCAGCAGCACGGCGCGCGTAAACTGCTCGAACGACAGGCCGATGCGTTTCTCTATTTCTTCCTTGACTTCCGTCTTGGTGCCGCCGATGGGCTGCAGCGCGGGCAGCTGGTGCAAGCTCATGGCCGTGGCTTGCAGCGCGCCCTCGGCCTTGGTGCGCGAGCGGCGCACGCTCCAGCGCGCGCGGTAGCTGGCGCCGTCATTGCCGACGAAGTCCACTTGCGCATAGCCTTCCGGCGTGCCGCGGCGCAGCAGGGTACGCGTATCCTGCGCGCTGACGGTTTCCTTGCCCACGTCGGGCAGGGCGCTGCCGCGCCCCAGCACCTTGAGCAAACGCGGCGTGGCGTCGTACAGGGCCAGGCAGAGGGCGTCGAGCAAGGTGCTCTTGCCCGCGCCCGTGGGGCCGCTGATGGCAAACAGGCCGGAAGACGCCAGCGGTTCCTGCTGGAAGTCGACTTCAAATTCGCCGGCCAGCGAGGCCAGGTTCTTGCCGCTGATTTTGAGGATTTTCATGTGTTTTTTTGAACGGTCAGGCGCCGGGCAGCAGCAGTTCGGCCAGGGCCGAGAGGAGTTCGGGCGGTGCTTCCTTGCCGTACTTTTGCAGGTACAGGCGGCGGAAGATGTCGTCCGGCTGCAGCTGGCCCAGCTGGTCGAGGGTCATGTTTTCCGGCGCGCTGCCGCGCGCGGCGCTCGATGTCTCGATTTTTGCCAGCCGTACGGGCTTGCCGTCCAGGGCCGCCTCGATGCGCGTGCGCAGGCCCGGTTCCGGCGCGTCCAGGCGCACGCGCACTTCCAGGAAGGGCTGCGCTTCCAGTGGCGCAGCGGGCACGTCGAGGGCGGCCAGCTGCGCCAGCACGTCGGTGATGGGCGCCGGCGTGGCGGGTACGCGCAAGAGCGGCACGGCGCGCGGCACCTCGATGGCGCGCACGTCCTGCAACTGTTCGCCTTCGAGGTCGAGGCACAGCACCTGATGGCGGTAATTCACCTCCGCGAAAGACAGGGGAATCGGGCTGCCGCAATAGCGGATGTGTTCCTGGCCGCCCACGGTTTGCGCCTTGTGCAAATGGCCCAGCGCCGCGTAGGCGATGGCCGCATCGAATATCCCCGAGGGCAGCATCTCCGTGCCGCCGATGACGATGCGCCGCTCGGAGTCGTTCGACATTTCGCCGCCCACCATGTGGCAGTGGCCCATGGCGATGATGGCCTGCCCGGGCTGGCGGCGCGCCAGCGCCAGGTCCGTCAACTGGCGGTACAGCAGGGCGATGCCGCCCAGGTAGGCGTCCTGCGTGTCGCCGGCCGGCAGTTTCGGCACGTCGCCGGGACGCAGGAAGGGCACGGCCAGGCACCAGGCCCGCACCTGGCCATCGCTGCCGGCCAGCGGCAGCAGCAGGCGTTCCAGGTCGATCTGGCCATCCTCGCCGCGCAGCAGATGGCCGATGACGTGGGTGCCGTGCGCGGCCAGCAGGGGGCCGGGTGCTTCCAGGCGGCCGGCCGAATCATGGTTGCCCGCGACGACGACCAGCTGCAGCGCGGGCAGGCGCGCGCGCGCCTGCTGCAGGAACACATACAGCTGCTTTTGCGAGGCGGCGGATGGATTGGCGTTGTCGAACACGTCGCCCGCCACCAGCAGCACGTCGATCCGTTCGGCCACGAGGGTGTCGAGCACCCAGTCGAGGAAGCGCTGGTGCTCGTGGCCCCGCTCAAAATTGTGCAGGGTCTGGCCCAGATGCCAGTCGGAAGTGTGCAGCAGGCGCATGGTGGGGCTATGGTAGGGAAGACAGGCGCCAATATAGCAGGAACGACAGGGGCAGACCCGCCGGCGGCAAGTTTCCTGGCAGGGGGACTTGCCGATCGCGAAGCGACTGGCCCCAGCCTTCAGTCGGGCTTGCCCTCAGCCATCAAGCGACAGTCGTGTCGGCTCTGTAGGTGTTCCTGCCATCCTGCTTGGCCCGGTACAGCAGCACGTCGGCGCGCTGCAGCAGCACGGCGGGAGAAATATCTTCGTCGCGGTAGAAGGCCAGGCCGATGCTGGCGGAAATGCGCACGGTGATGCCTTCCAGTTCGAACGGCTGCTGCATGGCGCTGACGATTTTTTCCGCCAGCACGGCCGCGTCTTCGGGTTTGCCGATCTGCTCCATGATGATGGTGAATTCGTCGCCGCCCAGGCGGGCGATGATGTCGGTGACGCGCATGGTCTGCGTCAGGCGCTGGGCGAAGGCGCGCAGCAGGGCGTCGCCGATGCCGTGGCCGTGCGTGTCGTTGACTGGCTTGAAACGGTCGATATCCATGTACATGACGGCCATCAGGTGCTGCTGCTGGCGGCTGGCGTGCATGGCGTCGCTGAGCTTTTGCTGGAAGCCGGCGCGGTTCGACAGGCCGGTCAGGGCATCGACCTGGGCCAGTTTCAGCAGCCGCTGTTTTTCGCGCTTTTGCACGGTGATATCCTGGCGCATGACGTGAAAGCCCACCACCTGCAGGTTGTCTTCGCCGATCTGCGGGATGTAGATCACTTCCATGCAGCGCTCGATGCCTTCTTTCTCGTCTTCTTCCTCGAAGCTCAGGGTTTCCCCCATCAGCACGCGCTCGATGTAGGGCACGACGGTGCGGTAGCGCGCCTCGCCCACGGTGGCGCGCACGCTGTTGCCCAGCACATGGCGCCCCGTCAGGCCGAATTCGCGCTCGTAGGCAATGTTCAGGAAGCGGTAGACCTGGTCGGCGTCGATGTAGGCGATCATGGCCGGCAGGGTGTCGGCGATGGTGCGCAGGCGCGCTTCGCTTTCCAGCAGCGCCACTTCCGATTCGCGCAAGGTGGTGATGTCGTCCAGGCTGCCCACATAGCCTTCCACCTGGCCGTCGATGAGGATGGGGGCGATTTTCACGGAAACCCATACCAGCTTGCCGTCGCGGTGCAGGCAGCGCAGGGTGGACTGGAATGGCGCGTGGCTGCGCGTGAGCTGTTCCAGCGCCACGTGCATCAGCGGATAGTCGTCCGGGTGCAGCGCGCTGGTCCAGCCGGCGCCCAGGGCGGCGGCGCGCGGCAGGCCCGTGATGGCCTCGAAGGTGCGGTTGACGTAGGTGCAGCGGCGCTGCCGGTCCAGGCGCACGAGACCCAGCGGCGAGGCGTCGTTGACGGCGGCCAGTTCGGCCTGTTTCTGGCGCAGCTCCAGCTCCTGCTGGCGGCGCTGCGAAATATCTTCGGCGATGCACAGGATATGTTCGATCTGCTGATGCTCGTCGAAGACGGGCACGGAGACGGCATGCAGGTAGCGCAGGCTGCCGTCAAGCAGGCGCAGCGGCATGTCCGTGTGGTCGATGACGCCCCGTTCGGCCAGGATGGCGCGGTCGTCCTCGGCGTCGTGCAGGCCGAAATCGGGTGCGAAGGCCTGGCCATCGGTCTTGCCGATGATGTCGGCGGCCAGGTAGCCCGTGATGTCTTCGGCGGCCTTGTTCCACACTTCCATCTGGCCGAAGTTTTCCGGCCGCGCGCTTTTCACGTAGACCAGCACGGGCAAGTGGTCGATCAGCGACTGCAGGAAGCTGCGGTTGTCCTGCAGCGCCAGTTCGTCGTGCTTGCGCGCGCTGATGTCGCGCGAGGTGACGGCCACGCCATCGCTGATCGGCACCACCTGGTGGCGCAGCCAGCGCGTGCCGCCGCTGGCCACGGGCAGTTCGAATTCATCTTCCAGCGGCTGGCCCGTTTCCATGACTTGCACGAAGCGCTGGAAAAAGCGCTCGCCGCGCAGCAGCGGCATGTGCGGCAGCACGCGCTGGCCCAGCAGTTCCGCGCGTGGCTTGCCCAGCATGTTGGCGGCCCGCTCGTTGACGTCGGCGAAAATGAAGTCTTCCACCGGCTTGCCCGGTGCGGGGCGCCAGGCTTTCAGCAGCAGCACGGAATCGAGGCTGCCCTGGTGCGCCGCGCGCAGCAGCGCCTGCGTTTCCTTGGCCTGGCGGATGCTGCGGCGCAGGCGGGCGCTCTGGCGCGCCAGCAGCGCGGTGAAACCGGCGATCAGCACGCTGGCGACGATCAGCGCGCCGAGGTAGGCCAGGCGCCGGTGCTCGAAGCGGGCCAGGGCCATGGTGCGGCTCACGCCCACCACGGCCAGCAGCGGGTAGCGCGGCAGTTCGCGGTAGCTGTAGATGCGCGGGACGGCATCGACGGGCGGCTCGATCACCAGTTCCTCGGGCGCGTGATGCGGCGGGCCGGGCATGCGGAAGTCGATGCGGTCGCTGATGATCAGTTGTTCGCCGAGGCGTCCCACCGTCAGGCCGCTGTCGCGCGCCACCAGCATCAGCGCGCCGTGTTCGTCGAGGTTCAGGCGGTCGTAGTCGTCGACGAAATACGTGGGGTCGACGAGGATGATGATGGCGCCGGCGAAATTGCCCTGGCCATCGTTCAGCCGGCGCGCCAGGCGGATGGTCCAGTGCTTGCTGTCGGCGTCGAGCATGGGCGTGTCGACCAGCGGCGTGTCGGCCGGATTGGCGGCCAGGGCGCGGAAGAAGGCCTGGTGCGCCAGATTTTCCGGAAAATAGGCGTTGGCGCTGTCGACCACATTGCCGTGCGCGTCGACCAGGGCGATCGGCAGCTCCAGTTTCGACGGCAGCACGCTGTCGAGCAGGCCCTGGCGGCGCGTGAATTCATTCAGGCGCAGGCCGCCGCCTGATTCTTCGTATTTGAGCTTGAACAGCTGCGTGGCGTGGTCGGTCTGGCGCAGGATGTAGCTGGTATGGTCGGCCAGGGTGCGCGCCAGCGACTGGCTGCCGGCCACGGCGTCGCGCGCGGCGCTGACCTGTTCCTGGCCCAGCTGATAGATGACGGCGCCCCACATCACGAGCAGCAGCAGCAGCGCGAAGACGGGCACCAGGCTGATACGGTAAACGTGGCTGGCAAGGCGTTGCAGGGGTCTCGTTATCGATATCACGGGCGCTTGCAGGCTAGATTCAAGTAAAAGGGGAGGACGGCGTGGCGCGCATCATAGCCGAAATCGGCCGCCCTGCGCGGAACCTGTTGCCGTCCCTCCCGTCGTCTGGTCGTGGTCTGTCGCTGGCCTTATTTTGCGTTAAATCAGGTAGCTGTGGTGCCACGCACGCTAAAAAAAGCACGCCACCCCCGGCAGGGGCTGGCGCCGTGGCAGAAAAAGTACAATTTCGCCGCCATCCTCATTAAAATGGCTGCTTCTTCCTCCCATATCGAAAGTTGTCATGCAGAGTAAAAAGCCCGACGCGGCACGGCTGGACAAGATCGTTGCCGAAGCGCGCCGCGCCGCCGACCAGCGCGAGAGCGGCTACCGCGAGCGTTCGCTGAAGATGTATCCGTGGGTATGCGGCCGCTGCATGCGCGAATTCACGCGCGCCAACGTGCAGCAGCTGACCGTGCATCACCGCGACCATAACCACGACAACAATCCGCCCGATGGCAGCAACTGGGAGCTGCTGTGCCTGTATTGCCACGACAATGAGCACTCGCGCTACCTGGAAGCGGACCGTGGCGCCGGCCTGCTGTCGGCCGAGGTGGCACCGGCCACGCACAATCCGTTTGCCGCGCTGGCGGGCCTGATCAAGAAAAAGGACTGAGCGGGCCTCTGGCCCTGATCCCATGCGCATCTTGCTGACCGAAGACGACCCGCAGCTGGGCCGCGCCACGCAGATCGGCCTGGAGCAGGCCGGCCACGCGGTGGACTGGGTGCAGTCGGCCGAACACGCCCACACGGCCGTGCGCCTGCACGACTATGCCTGCATCCTGCTTGACCTGGGCTTGCCGGGCGAGGATGGCATGCAGGCGCTGGGCGTGCTGCGCGACGCCGGCTACAGCGGCGCCGTGCTGATCGTCACGGCGCGCGACAAGGTGGGCGAACGCATCGCCGGCCTGGATGCGGGCGCCGATGATTTCATCGTGAAACCGTTCGACCTCGATGAACTGGCCGCGCGCATCCGCAGCGCCTGCCGCCGCGCGGCGGGCCGCCTGCGCGAAAACCTCGTGCATGGCGACCTGGTGCTCGATATAGCCGACCGGCAAGTGACGCAGGGCGGCCAGCCCGTCACCCTGACCCTGAAGGAATTCCGCATCCTGCAATTGCTGCTGGAGCATGGCGGAAGGGTGCTGAGCCGGGAACAGCTGGAAAAGAATCTGTACAGCTGGGGCGGCGAGGTGGAAAGCAACGCCGTGCAGGTGCACATCCACCATTTGCGCAAGAAGCTGGGGCGCGACTTGATACGCACCGTGCATGCGATCGGCTATTGCATCGACAAGCCGAAAGCGGCTTGATAACAAAACGGGCCGCCCTGAGGCAGCCCGTTGCGGTGATGTGGATGTGTTACGTCATCAGAAATCCATGGTGGCCGACAGCCACAAACGGCGGCCATCCATGCTGTTGACATAGCGGTTGGCGTAGTTCAGGGCCGGACCCGATCCCGGGCGGTAAGCCTGGTAGTCGATGAAGTCCTTGTTGAGCAGGTTGTACACGGCCGCGTTCAGGGTGACGCGCTTGTTCAGCTGGTAACTGGTGCCTACGTGCAACATCGTGTAGCCCTTGTAGTCGCCCAGCGCGGCCTTGGCGGCGCGCGTGGCAGCCGAGGTGCCCGGATCGCGGAAGCGGTCGCTGCGGTATTCGCCGCGCAGCCAGCCATTCCACTTGCGCGAGATATCCCACGACAGGCGCGCGTTGACGGCGTGCTTGGGCGTGTCGCTCAGCGGCTTGCCCGCGTTGCTGCCACTCTTCTGTTCGCTATCCGTGTAGGTGTAGTTGGCGCTGGCCGACAAGGTCTTGCCCAGCGGGAAGCGCGTGTTCAGCTCGACGCCGCGCGTGACGGCCTCGTCCACGTTGATCGACTGGCCGAACGCATCGACATTGGGCCAGTTGCCGAAACTGACGCAGCCGGGACGGTTCGGCGACGGACGGTAGTCGCAGTTGAGCAGGCCCGTGCCCGTCGTGATCTTGTCCTTGAACTCATTGTTGAACACGGTGCCGCTGGCGGTCCAGCCGGCCAGGTTGTCGAAATACGCGCCGATTTCCGCTGTCGTGCTTGTTTCCGGCTTCAGGTTCGGGCTGCCAACGAGGGGAATCGTGCCCTGGCCGCCAAAACCGTTGATGCCTGGCGACAGTTGTTCCACGCGCGGCGTCTTGTAGCCCTTGCTGACGCCGCCCTTGACGGTCCAGCCTGGCGTAGCGTTCCACACGGCATAGGCGCGCGGGCTGGTCTGGCCGCCGAAGATGCTGTGGTCGTCATAGCGGGCGCCGAAGGTCAGGGCGACGTTGTCCAGCACCTGCCATTCGTCTTCCAGGAACAGGGCTTTTTGCGTGAATTCGAATGTCTTTGGCGCCACGCCGTCCGTCATTTCCGCTTTCCACCATTGCGCGCCAACGGTGGCCATGTGCTTGCCCAGCGGCATGACCAGCTTGGTGTCGAAGACCTGGCTTTCCACTTCCAGGGTGCGCGCGCTGCCGGCCACGGCGCCTGGCGTGCCTGGCGGAATCGTGCGGCCCAGGGTTTCCGTCTTGTTCACCATGTAGCTGCTGTCCAGTGTGCCGAAGCCGAAGCGGCCCGTGTGCGACAGGGTCCACTGGTCGCGCTTGTATTTCTGCTCGGGGCCGTAGCCGCCCTGCACCGATTGGGTGCCGAGCTGGCCGCGCGAATTGTCATAGGTCTGGCGCCCCGCGTCGGCGTCGAGGATGACGGTATGAAAGCGGTTCGGCGTGAAGGCCAGGCGCGCGCCAAAGTTTTCAATGTCCGAGCGCACGGGGTTGGCGCCCATATTGGTGGGCACTTCAGCGCCGGCCGCGTTGGTGTAGTTGACGCTGGCCGCATCGCGGCGCTGCTTGCTGCCGCGCAGGGACAGGCCCAGCAGGTCGGTGGCGATGGGGCCGCTCAAGTAGAAGCGACCGGCCTTGACGTCGCCGAAGTCCGATTCTTCCTGCACGGTGTAGTCGGCCGAGACGGAACCCATCCACTCTTTGCCCACCTTGCGCGTGATGATGTTGATCACGCCGCCCATGGCGTCCGAGCCGTACAGGGTCGACATGGGGCCGCGGATGATCTCGATGCGCTCGATGGCTGCCAGCGGCGGCATGAAGCTCGTTTGCGTGCCGCCGAAACCGTTCGGCGTGACGTTGCCGGCCGCATTCTGGCGGCGGCCGTCGATCAGCACCAGGGTATAGTCGCTGGGCATGCCGCGGATGCTGATGTTCATGCCGCCCGTCTTGTCGGCGGCCGCGCCCACGTCGATGCCTTCCACGCTTTCCAGCGCCTGCGTCAGGTTGCCGAAGCGTTCCTTCGACAGTTCTTCACGCGTCAGCACGGTAATCGAGGCTGGCGCCTGCTTGATATCCTGTTCGAAACCGGAGGCGGACACCACCACTTCAGGCATGCTGGTGGTCGTTGCGACCTGCGCGTGGGCAGGCAGGCAGGACAGCGCGGCCAGGGCCAGGGCCAGGGTAGTGGGGCGCGGCAGGTGCGCGCGGCGGGTGCTGTTGGACATGCAAACTCCTGATGGTGGATGGCTTATTGTTAGGTTATTGATGGGTAGCGCTATCGAGTAATGGGAATCATTAGCAAAATAAGAATCATTTACAATTGCGGCCCTGACTTCCCATAAATTATTTCGCTCCGGATCTTGCGCAGAAGTTCTTAAGAGATTCTTAACAAGCCCGCGGCATCATGCAAACTCTTTCCCAAGGTCATATCCCATGTATCCAGCCGCCACCGAAACCGGCCTGAAAGCGCTCGCCTGCCAGGCGCCGGCATGAACGGGCTTCGCCTGCGCAGCTGGTCGCTGCGGCGCACCCTGCTGGCCGTGTTGCTGGGCCTGACCCTGGTCCTGTGGGTGGGCAGCGCCGCCATCGTCTACGTGGAAGCGCGCCGCGAAAGCCAGGAACTGTTCGACCAGTCGCTGACCGAGACGGGGCACTTGCTGCTGTCGCTGGTGGAAAAGGATGTGCGCGAACACGGCTTGACGGGACCGATCGACCTGCCGCTGCGCGGCCAGCCGAATCCCCACCATTATTTGCTGTTCAAGGTGCGCGACGCGCAGCAGCGGGTGTTGTACCGCAATGACGCGGCCAGCGATATCGCGCTGTCGCGCAGCGCGCCCGATGGCTTGTCGTGGACGACGATCGCCGGCCAGCGCTGGCGATTGTTTTCGCTGTGGGACCGGCAGCGCAGCCTGCAGCTGCTGGTGGCCGAGCCGACCAGCCACCGCGACGACATCAGTCGCGGCTTCTTTTACCGCATCGCGCTGTTCGGCCTGCTGCTGGTGGCGCTGGCCACCATCGCCATCTGGTGGAGCATCCACCGCGTGTTCCGCGTGCTGCAGGTGTCGGCCGATGAAGTGTCGGCGCGCACGCCGCATGAGCTGGCCGACGTGAACCTGAGCGGCGCGCCCGCCGAGCTGCATCCGCTGCTGCTGGAAATCAACCGCCTGTTCGGCAGGGTGCGGCACAGCCGCGACAACGAACAGCGCTTCACGGCCGATGCGGCGCACGAATTGCGCACGCCGCTGGCCGCCATCAAGACCAATCTGCAAGTGCTGCAGCGGGCCCGCAGCGCGCAGGAACGCGAGGAATTCATCGCCGCGCTGGGCGCCAGCGTGGAGCGCGCCACGCGCCTGGTCAACCAGCTGCTGGCGCTGGCGCGGCTCGACCCGCAGGCGCAGGAGGCTGTGCTGGCGCTGGCGCCGGGCGACCTGGCGCCGCTGCTGGCGCGGCAGGAGGCGCAGTGGCAGGCGCTGGCCGTGCCGTACGGGCTGGCGCTGACGGTAAGCATGGTGCCGGCGCCGTGCGCGCTGGACGCCGACAGCCTGCAGATATTGCTGCGCAACCTGGTCGACAATGCGCTGCGCTATACGCCGGCGCCGGGGGCTGTCGCCGTCAGTTGCGGCGTGGAGGAGGGGTGCAGCTACCTGCGCGTGGCCGATACGGGGCCGGGCATCGCGCCGGAAATGCACGAGCGCGTGTTTGAACGTTTCGTGCGCCTGGGCGGCGCGCAATTGCCGGGCAGCGGACTGGGACTGTCCATCGTGCGCCGCATCGCCGAACGGCATGGCGCGCACATCGTGCTGGGTGCCGGCCTGCAGGGCCGGGGACTGGCGCTGACTGTCATCTTTCCATGACAGCAGCGCCAGCCGTGCCTGATGCTTACAGCGACTTGAGGAAAGCCAGCAGCGCGTCGCGGTCCGTCTTCGACAGGGTCTCGAAACGCTGGCGCGCCTTGGTGCCTTCGCCGCCGTGCCACAGGATCGCTTCCGTCAGGCTGCGCGCGCGGCCGTCATGCAGGTAGCCGGCCTTGCCGCCGTTGCCCATGACTTTTTCCGTGTAGCCGATGCCCCACAGGGGCGCCGTGCGCCACATATTGCCCTGCGCCTGGCCTTCGCTGAACTTGTCGGCCAGCTCGGGGCCCATGTCGTGCAGCAGCAGGTCGGTGTACGGGCGGATGGTCTGCTTGCGCAGTTCCGCAAACAGGTGTCCGGCGCCCGTCTGCATTTCCACCGTGTGGCAGGCGGCGCAGCGCATGCCCTGGAACAGTTTTGAACCTGCGCTTACCTGCTGCGGGTCGACCTTGAGTTCGTCGATCGGCGCCACGCCTTTCGGGAAACCGCTGGCGATGCTGCGCTGGGCCGGCACGGCCACCAGGGCCAGGTACTGCGTGATCGACTGCAGGTCCGCTTCCGACATGCCGGGCTGCGCGCCGCCCGCCGCGCAGGCCACCGGTCCGGCCATGCAGGCGCGGTTTCGGTACACGGGCGAGGTGACTGCCATGTCCAGTAGCAGCGCGTCGGCCGCCTGGTGGCGCAGGGTGGCTTTCGAGGCTTTCCAGCCGAAGCGGCCCAGGCGCACGGCGCCCGTTTCCGGATCAAACACATAGTTGGGCTGTCCCTTGACGCCATCGGCGTCCGGCGTGCTGCGGGCGCGTGCCAGGATGTCGGCTTCCGGCACGGCTTCCAGCAAGCCCGTGCCGATCATCGGCGGCGCCGCGCGCAGCGAGACGATTTGCGGCACGGGGCCTTCGAAGGCCAGGGTTGGCTTGCGCAGTTCGATTTGCGTGCCGTCGGCCAGCGCCACCGTCCGCGCCGTGAAACCGCCCACGCTGACGCTGTTGCCCCAGTTTTGCGGCACGCCGGAAGGCGAGACGGCATTCATCTGGATGGCCGTGCCGTACTGCGGGTGCGGCACCTGCTGGCCCGCCGTATTGATGCTGGCGACGCGCACGGCCATTGTGTCGAGGCGCTGGTTCAGGGCCACGGGCGCGGGGCTGCGGCCATTGTTGACGTGGCAGGCGATGCAGGCCGACTGGCCGTAGCGCTGTCCCTGCAAGCCTACGGCCGGCGCGTAGCGGTCGTTGCCGCCTTCGTTATGCTCGCCGGTGGTGAAATTCGTGTGCACCAGGCGGCGCCCTTCGACGAAGCGCTGCATGTTCTGCATGCCGATGTTGTTGTGCGGCTGCTGGAACATGAACAGGGCGTTGTCCGAGTAGTTATACGACACGGAACCGAGGCCGCCGGACAGCGTTTCTTCCGGCAGTGGCACCGAATTGAGGCGCGGCTGCACGCCGTACCATGGCCGCAGGCCGGCGCCCACGACATACGTCCACTCGTACGAGTAGTAGCGGATGCCGCCGGCGTCGCCTTTCGCCGCCATCGAAGCGGTGGTGGAGAACATCGATGGCGACACTTCGATGATGTCGCCGGCCGTCAGCGCGCGCGCCTTGACGTCGCTGCCGTCCGGCATGCCGCTGGCGTCGAGGCCGCCATGGCCGGGATATTCCTTGATCAGCAGGGTGCAGGCGCCGTTGATGCCGTTGGCGTTCGTCAGGCGGTCATTGGCAGGGTAGGCCATGGGCTTGCAGACGGGGACATTGCGGTCCACCAGTTCGCCGGGCGACATCCAGCCGTAGCCCGTCACGCCCGGGCGGTCGAAGCCGCGGAAGAAGGCCACGCCGCCGGACAGGAAGTCGACGGTGGTGTACTGGTTGACGATGAGGGTCGGCTTGGTGACGCCGCGTACACGGCTGTTGTCGATGATTTCCACGCCCCAGGTGCGGTTCTTGAAGTACTGCGGCACGAAGGTGAGGTAATTGCCCGGCCCTTTGTCCTGCGGCAGGCCCGTGACGGGGTCCACCGTTTCATTCGGGCCGTAGCCGATTTCATTCCACTCCTCGCCCCGTTCGCGGCCGTGGCGCGCCAGGCCGCGCGCGCCGAAGCGCGTGACCAGGGTGCCGTCGGCGAGCGTGAATTGCAGGCTTTCCAGCGGCTGCGCGGCGGCCGGCAGCGGCGTCATGCCTGTGCCATCGGCGGGAAATTTCAGCGCCGAGGTGCTGGTCGATGGCAGGCTGTTGTCGCTGCCCGGCGTCTTGAAGCTCACTTCCAGCAGCGAGTAGCCGTACTGCGTGGCGCGCGCCACGCCCTGCAGGCGGATGTGGCGCGCGTTCACGCCCAGGTTGAAGAATTCCTCGGTGCCGCCGTGGCCATTGCTCACGTAGCGGATCTGCGACCATGTCTGGCCATCGTCGGAGACCTGCAGCGCGTACTGCTTGCCGTAGGCGTTTTCCCACAGCAGCTTCATGTAGCCGACGGGCGTCTTCGCGCCGAAGTCGAACTGGATCCAGGCGCCGTCATCGAACTTGCTGGCCCAGCGCGTGCCGGTCTTGCCGTCGATGGCCATGGCGGCCGACATGCCGTTGTTTTCCACCGGCGAGGAGGTGGCGGCCACGGGACGGATTTCCACGCCGGGCTGGTTCGGGTCGATCGTCACGGGCGGCACTTCGGTGACGGGCGGCGTTTCCGGCGGCGGCACGGGCGTGCCCGAGAACGCCTGGATTTCAAAGATGGAATAGCCGTACTGGCCCGCGCGCTTGACGCCCTGCATGCGCAGGTAGCGGCCCTGCGCCGTGAAGCCCGTGAGGTCTTCGATGCCGCCGTGGCTGTCGTCGACGCGCTGCACGGTGGTCCAGTGCGCATTGTCGTCCGAGACCTGCAGCAGGTAGGCGCTGGCGTGCGCGTTTTCCCAGGCGATGCGCACGCGCGTGATGGTTTGCGCGGTGCCGAAATCAAGCGTCAGGTATTCATTGTCGGAGAAGCCGCTGCCCCAGCGTGTGCCGTCGTTGCGGTCGATGGCCGCATTGGCCGACAGGTCGCCCCGTTCCGCCGAACTGGCCGTGGCGGCGACGGGCGCGAGCGCCGTTTCAGACGCCGTTTGCGCCAGCAGGCGCTGCGCCGTGGACGGCGTGCTGGCCGTATCGCCGCCGCCACCGCAGGCGGCCAGCAGCATGGCCAGGGCCAGCGGCAGGCCCTGTCTGGATAAGCGCGTGAGGCCGTGCCGTTGCGGCCGGTACCGAAGCTGGGATAGGTGCATATTCTCTTCCTTGTTTTTATTGATTAATGTTGAGATTGCTCAGAATGTTGAGATTGCTCAGACTGCTCGTTCCACCTTCCCGCCACGGCCGCCGCACGACGGCATGGATGCCGCCATCACCGCGGCGCCAGGCGGCCCGAAGCGGCAGGGCGTTGCACGGTTCGATGAGTACGGGGAGAAGGGTATTTTAAATTGCCGTATGGCAATATTTTCCATAAGTTATAGAAGCGCAAGATGCCTGTCAAGCGGTCTGCCGCAGTTGTCATCAAATGTTCATGCTGGCCGGATTTTTCGCACTATCGCGGTGCGGAACATGAAAAAAATACGTGACAACATGAAAAACATTCAGGAAAAAACCCTGGGTGCGCGGCGGGAATGCGGTATCTTCCTGAAATGCCTGCCGACGGCGCGCACCACCATTTGCTGAGGAATCTCCGACCTTGCCGACCTTGCCGACACCTGCCGCCACACCGCTGTCCCTCGCCGCCGCCCGCGCGCTGCACCTGGCCGCGCAGGGCCTGCTGCAGGCGCGCCGCAAGAAAGCCGTCAAGGCTGACGTGCTGGCCGCCATCCGCCAGATGGGCGTGCTGCAGATCGATACCATCCACGTGGTGGCGCGCAGTCCCTACCTGGTGCTGTGGAGCCGGCTGGGCGACTATCCGCAGCCGTGGCTGGAGCAGCTGCTGGCCGAAGGCGCGCTGTTTGAATACTGGGCCCACGAGGCCAGCTTCGTGCCCATCGAAGACTATGGCCTGTACCGCCACCGCATGCTTGACCCGGCCGCCATGGGCTGGAAATACTCGGTGAAATGGATGGCCGAGCAGGGCGAGGCCGTCGCTTCCGTACTCGAACATATCCGCGCCAACGGCGCCGCGCGCTCGGCGGACTTCGAGCGCACGGATGGCCAGGCGGGCGGCTGGTGGAGCTGGAAGCCGGAAAAGCGCTCGCTCGAAGTCCTGTTTACCTCGGGCGTGCTGATGATCGCCAAGCGCCACAATTTCCAGCGCTATTACGACCTGGCCGAGCGCGTGCTGCCGGGCTGGCACGACAGCCAGCTGCTGCCCGAAGAGCAGGTGCGGCGACGGTTGCTGCTGGCCAGCGTGAAGGCGCTGGGACTGGCGCGCGCCAGCTGGATCAGCGACTACTTCCGCACCAGGCAATCGCGCGCCAGCCTGGCGCAGGATCTGCACACCTTGGTCGACGAGGGCGCGTTGCTGCGCTGCGCCGTGGCCGGCTGGGACGATGCCGTGTACGTGCATGCCGCGCATGGAAAATTGCTGCGCGCCGCCGCCGGCACGCTGGCGCCCACCCTGACGACGATTCTGTCGCCGTTTGATCCCGTCGTCTGGGACCGGCGGCGCGCGCTGGAACTGTTCGGCTTTGACTACCGGCTCGAATGCTACACGCCGGCCGACAAGCGCCGCCACGGCTACTTTACCTTGCCGATCCTGCGCCGTGGCGCGCTGGTGGGCCGCCTGGACGCCAAGGCGCACCGCGCGCAGGGGCGCTTCGAGATCAAGTCGCTGGCGCTGGAAGCGGGCGTGCGCCTCAGTCCCCGCCTGGTGCAGGACGTGGCCGGCGCCGTGCGGCGTCTGGCGCTCTGGCATGCGTGTCCTGACATCGATATCGCGCGCGCGCAGCCGGCGCTGTTTGGCGCGCAGCTGGCCGCGGCGCTGCAGGACGGCGGCGCTGCCGCAAGGCGGGCCGCATGATGCTGCCACCGGCTCCGGCGCAGTTGCTCGACGCCGACGGCGTGCCGCATTTTGGCCGCTACACGGGCCAGCTGGCCGCCTTTGACTGGGCCGCGCTGGCCCCGCCGCACGCGCGTGGCGCCCTCTGGCGTTTGTTCCACCACAAGCGCTGGCATTACGTGGCCCTGTCGACGCCCACCCTGTTCTGTGGCGTGGCCATCGTCGACCTGGGCTGGACCAGCACGGCGTTCGCATATGCCTTCGACCGCCACAAGGGGAAGATCGTGGCCACCTTCTCGCAGGACGGCATACCGGGATTGAGCGCGTCCGTGGCGCCGCATGCGGGGGCAAGCAGCCGTTTCCGCTTCCTGTCGCACAGCATCCGCATCGAGGCGCAGCCGCAGCAGCGCTGCCGCCTGCTGCTCGATTGCGGCCATTTCGGCATCGACGCGGAATTCGGTCCGCCCGTGTCGCCCACCCTGCTGGCTGTGGGGCCGGTGGCCGGCGGCGGCGCCGTGCATGCGACGCAAAAATCGGGCGGCTTGCCGCTATGGGGCACGGTGCGCTGCGGCGCAATGGGCTATAGCCTGGACGACGGCGTGGCCAGCTTTGACTATTCGAATGGCTTGCTGGCGCGCGAGACGGAGTGGCGCTGGGCCTCGGCGCACAGCCTGGACCTGGGCTTCAATCTGCAGGCCGGCTATTTCGGCGCGCATGAAAACGCGCTGTGGCTCGATGGCCAGCTGTATGCGCTGGGCCGCGCGCATTTCGACTTCAACCCCGACAACCCGCTGGCGCCGTGGCATGTGTGGACGGACGACGATTTGCTCGACCTGCATTTCAAGCCGGAAGGCGCGCGCCGCGAGGATAAAAACCTGTGGATCGCCGCCAGCCGCTACATCCAGCCCATCGGCACTTTCAGCGGCTGGGTGCGGGCCAGCGCGGACTCGCCCAAGCGCATCGTGGCGCAGCTGGCGGGGGTGACGGAAAGCCACCGTTCGCGCTGGTAGAGGCCGCATCTGGATGCCGCCCGGCGCGCTTGCGCGCGCTCGCCCTGCGTCGCTTTACGCAATGCGAAACTTCCCTGCGCCAGCCTGCCTGCGCGCCACGCTATCTTGCGCAAGCTTGATTAATATTATCAATATATGTATTTATTTTAATATAATTGCATATAATGCATTTTTCAGGATGAGGGATAGCTATGTTAATGCGCGTGCTGGTATCGGCCTTTGGCTCGGACTGGAAGTTGAAGACACTCTGTAATGAGGTCAGGAATGCACGGATCAAGCGCTTGCTGGTCAAGTTGTATGGTTTGTACCAATACGAAAACAGCAGTTCGATCGCATGGAATTCGACGTTTCTTGGCAAACCGTATTTTCCTCATGGCATCAAGAGCATCTTCATTTCCGGCGGTGCACGTATCGGCCACAACTGCATAATTTTTCAGCAGGTGACGATTGGTTCCAATACCATGCCCAATTCCAAAGGGCAGGGTGCACCGCGGATTGGCGATAACTGCTACGTCGGCGCGGGCGCAAAGATCATTGGCAATGTGAATATTGGTAATAATGTTCGGATAGGCGCGAACGCTGTCGTGTACAGCGATGTACCGGACAATAGCGTGGTGCTGTCGGGCCAGCAGCGGACGATCGTGCGAGAGGAACAGCAGGACAATCGTTTCTATAGTTTTCGCGGCAGGTGGGTGTATTTTCAGGATGGTAACTGGTGTGATGTTGTCGATGCCGCTGTACTTGCCGGCCTGAACGCAAATCCCCCGCTGATCGCGTAGCGCCACGCCGCAGTGCCGCTCGCCCGCACCGCAGCTTCCCACTTTCCCCACCGCACCGCCTGCACGTCATGCGCGTGCTGTGCCGGCCTGCAAAGGCTGGCTGCCGCCATCCGTTTGGCCGGCACAGAAGTTTTTTGGAGAAACGCTTCACAAGGTCAAGTTTTTTTGCCGGCGCATCCTATACACTGGCGTAGCCGCTCCGGCGATCCATGAGGCCAGAACATGAGTATCCGTAATCTCGACAAGCTGTTCAAGCCGGCCTCGGTGGCGCTGATCGGCGCCACGGCGCGCGAACACAAGCTGGGCGCCATCGCCCTGTACAACCTGCTGGGCGGCGGCTACCAGGGCGAAATCTGGCCCGTCAATCCCAAGTACGACGAACTGATGGGCCTCAAATGCTACCGCAAGCTGGCGCAGCTGCCGAAAGCGCCGGACCTGGCCATCATCTGCACCCCGCCCGCCACCATCACGGCGCTGATCCGCGAACTGGGTGCGCTGGGCACGCGCGCCGCCATCGTCATGACCTCTGGCCTGGACCCCACGCGCGAACAGTCGCTGCGTCTGGCCATGCTGAAGGCGGCCAAGCCGCATCTGCTGCGCATCCTCGGCCCCAACAGCATGGGGTTATTGGTGCCGAAGCTGGGCCTGAACGCCAGCTTCGCGCACCTGGGCGCGACGAGCGGCAAGATCGCCTTTGTCTCGCAATCGGGGGCGCTGGTGTCGGGCGTGCTCGACTGGGCCAATGCGCATGGCGTGGGCTTTTCCAAGTTCATTTCGCTGGGCGCCAGCTACGACATCGATTTCGGCGACTTGCTCGACTACCTGGCCGGCGACATCGACACGGCCGCCATCCTGCTGTACATGGAAGATATCCACGCGGCGCGCAAATTCATGTCGGCCGCGCGGGCGGCGGCGCGCAGCAAGCCGGTCATCGTGCTGAAGGCGGGGCGCGAGGCGGAAGGCGCGGCCATGGCGGCCTGGCATACGGGCGCGCTGGCCGGTTCCGACGCCGTCTATGATGCGGCCATCCGCCGCGCCGGCATGCTGCGCGTGTACTCGGCCGAAGAATTGTTCGACGCCGTGGAGACGCTCACGCATATCCGCTCGCAGCGCGGCGAGCGCCTGGCGATTTTATGCAATGGCGGGGGGCTGGGCGTGATGGCCACCGATGCGCTGGTGGGCAGCGGCGGCAAGCTGGCGCAACTGTCGCCCGATACCGTCATCGCGCTGGAAAAGGCGCTGCCGCGCGGCTGGTCGCACGACAACCCGGTGGGCCTGCCCGGCGATTCTGCCGTGCAGCGCTATGCCGACGCCATCAAGCCCTTGCTCGACGAGCCGCAGGCGGACGCTTTGCTGCTGCTGCACGCGCCCACGGCCATGGTCTCGTCGGTCGACATCGCCGAAGCCGTCACGCCGCTGATCAAGGCCACTTCGCGCACGGTGCTGTCGTGTCTTCTGGGCGGCACGGCGGTGGCGCCTGCGCGCCAGATCTTCAACCGCGCCGGCATTCCCACCTACGACACGCCGGAAAAAGCCGTGCATGGCTTCATGCAGATCGTGCAGTACCGGCGCAACCAGGAAACCCTGATGCAGGTGCCGGCGCAGCTGCCCATGTCGGCCACGCCGCGCCGCGCGCGCGTGCGCGAAATCGTCGCCGCCGCGCTGGCGGCCGGCCAGACGGTGCTGGGCGAATGCCGCTCGAAGGAAATCCTGGCCGCCTATGGCATTCCCGTCGCCATCACGCGCATGGCGGCCGACGTGGAAGAAGCGCTGGCCGTGGCGGCCGATATCGGCTATCCCGTCGCGCTGAAAATCCACTCGCCCGACATCGCGCATAAATCCGACGTGGGCGGGGTGGCGCTCGACCTCGACACGCCCGACATCCTGCGCACGGCCGCCGCCGCCATGCTCAAGCGTGTGCGCCGCATGCGTCCCGACGCGCTGATCGACGGCTTCACGGTGCAGCAGATGGCGCGCCGGCCGCAGTCGCATGAACTGATCGTCGGCGTGACGACGGACGCCGCCTTTGGCCCCGTGATCCTGGTGGGGCAGGGCGGCATCGCCGTCGAAGTGACGGCCGATCACGCCATCGGCCTGCCGCCGCTGAACATGGTGCTGGCGCGCGACATGCTGGCGCGCACGCGGGTATCCAGACTGCTGGCCGGCTACCGCAACCAGCCGCCGGCCGACATCGATGCCATCTGCTACACCTTGATCCAGGTGGCGGAACTGGTGGCCGACATCGGCGAACTGGCCGAACTCGATATCAATCCGCTGGTGGCCGATGCCGACGGCGTGATCGCCCTCGACGCGCGCATCCGGCTGCAGCCTGGGCAGAAAAGCGATCGCCTGGCCATCCGCCCGTATCCGCAGGAACTGGAAGAGCAGGTGACGTGGATGGACCAGCCGATCCTGCTGCGCCCGATCCGCCCGGAAGACGCGCCGCAGCACATGGACCTGTTCCACGCGCTGGACCCGGACGACGTGCGCCTGCGCTTTTTCACCTCCATGCGCGAGCTGCCCGTGTCGCAGCTGGCGCGCCTGACGCAGATCGATTACGACCGCGCCATGGCCTTCATTGCCACGCGCACGGGGCCGGACGGCCAGCCGGAAACGCTGGGCGTGGTGCGCGCCGTGGCCGACCCGGACAATATCCACGCCGATTTCGCCATCGCCGTGCGCTCCGCGCTGAAGGGCAAGGGTCTGGGCCACATCCTGTTCGAGAAGCTGGTCGACTACTTCCGCAGCCGCGGCACGGAAGCGCTGGTGGGCGAGGCCATGGCGCGCAACAAGGGCATGCAGCGGCTGGTGAAAAGCTTCGGCGGGGAAGTCACGCCATCGGAGGAGCCGGGCGTCGTCAACCTGCATATCGGCCTGCGCTGAGGCTGCAGAAAGCGGGCCGCCGTCCCGCTTGGGTTTGTGCAGGATCAAGCCCGCCCCTGTCGGTACTCTTTACACTTTCACTTCCAGGATGATACATCCGGCGCGTTTTCGGGAGTGAGTGCATGCTTACGGCTACATATATATTGGTTTCCTTGTCGGTGGAACAGGCGAGCATCCGCATGAGCTTGCTCGCCTTTCAGAAATACATGCATGTGCAATTGCGTCATCAAAGCCGGCTGAGCCTGGCCCAACTGCAATACGCGGGCGACTGGCTGAACCGCCTGTACCAGGGCGGCTACTGGCGCAAGGTGGAAATGTACCTGATTCCCGCCATTCGCCAGGCCACGCCGCATGCGGACGGCTTGCTCGACGAGATCAATGGCTTGAACCACGCGGCGCTGGAAAGCATCAACGTGGTGCAGCAGCGCGCCGGCGCCGCCATCGACCATTCCGAATTGCAGGCCGAACAGCTGTGCGCGGCCATCGACGGCTTTTGCGCGGCGCTGCTGGAGCGCCTGGAAAAAGAGGAACGCGAACTGTTCGCCCTGGCGCGCAAGGTCATCGTCGGCGAAGCCTGGTTCGCCATCGCCTACCAATTCCTCGCCCACGATGCGCGCGCGCAGGAAGCGCGCCGCGACAAGGCGCAAGTGCTGCCCTTTGTTTTGCCTGCGCCTTTGCCTACCTCTTTGTCTGCCGCTTTGCCGGCATCCTTGCCAGGCCCTGTGCCAGCGCCTGGCACGCCTGCCGATGGCGCAGAAACGGCCGCGCAAGGCAGCGCGCCCGGGCCGCTGGCCATGCCGCAGCCCCTGCGTGCGCGGGCTTGAACGGTGAGCGAGCGCACTCCCCTGCAAGGCGCGCGCGGCGGTGGCGATTTTGCCGCCGTGGCGGCGGTGCTGTCATAGGGAAAAGATTCAGTTTACTCATTTGATAACTTGTTCATCCCTGTCCGATGCAATACCCCGGGCTTTGTTATGATGGTGGTTTTGATCCACGCGAAACCCGTCATGTTCGAATTTCTCTTCAAGCGTTCTGCCAGCAAGACTGCCGCACCCGATCCTGTCGTGGCAGAACAGGCCGCCGCCTCGGCGCAGAGCGCATCGCGCCGCGCCGAACAGGTCGCGCGTGCCCATGCGGTGGCTGGCGACGAAACCGCCGCCGCCGATTTCATCCTGTCCAGCGAATTTGCCGATGCCCGTTTGATCGCGGCCGAACACGTCCTTTCCCTGCCCCTGCTGGAAAAAGTCCACCAGGCCATGCGCAACACGGACCGCCGCGTCGCCAAGCTGATGCAGGGCCGTATCGACCTGATCCGCCACCAGGCGGCCGAGACCCAGCGCGCCCAGGCCAGCATCGATACGGCGCAGCGCCTGTTGAGCGATGAAAAGCTGAGCCCCAACCAGGTGGCCGAGCTGGACCGTCAATGGCAAGTCATCAAATCCACGCCCGAGCTGGCCGGCGCTTTTGCCGCCGCGCGCGCCGCGCTGGCCGCCCGCCTGGAAGCGCAAGTGCTGCTGCAGCGCGCCGTGATCGATGCCGTGGGCGCCATGCGCGCGCTGGCGGCCGGGGGCCAGTCCGCCGCCGAGCTGGCGCAAACGCTGGCCCGCCTCGATGCGCAGCACGCGCAGCATGCGCAATCGCCCGAGCGCGCCTCCTTGCCGAAACACCTGGAAACCGATTTCACGCAGGCGCGCGAGCAGGCGCAGTCCGTCCTGCAGGCGCTGCAGCAGCACCAGGCCGTGTTTGACGCGCGCCAGGCCGCGCTGGCCGAGTGGCAGGCGCAGGATGCCGCCACGCTCGACGCCGATACCCTGAAGCGCGCCTGGCAAGGCTTGCCGCGCTTGCCGGAGTCGCCCTTGTCCGACAGCTTGCAGCAGCAATTTGTTGCCCTGCTGGCCAGCGCGCCAGCGCCCGTGCAGGCCGCAACAGCAGAGGTGGCGCCACCCCATGCCGAGCCAGTGCCGCGCAAGCCGCGCCAGGAGCATGCCCCCGTCTCGAAAGAAGCGACGGAACAGTTCTTCAAGACGCTCGACGCCATGGAAGCGGCCCTGCAGGAAGGCTTGCTGCATGTGGCATCCGAGCACGACAAGACCTTGCGCGACACCAAACATGGCCGCTTGACGCCGGCCCAGTCCGACCGGCTGGCCCATGTGCGCGCACAATTCAAGCAATTGGCCGACTGGGCCCGCTGGGGCGGCAACGTCTCGCGCGAGGAACTGGTCAAGGCGGGCGAGGAATTGCCGGCGCAAGAGCTCCCGATGGCCGAGCTGGCCAAGAAGGTGGGCAGCCTGCGCGAACGCTGGAAGTCGCTCGACACCTTGTCCGGCCCGGCGCCGAAATCGCTGTGGGAGCGCTTCGACGCCGCCTGCAGCGTGGCCTACGCGCCGGCGGCCCAGCATTTCAAGCAGCTGGCGGAAGAGCGCCATGGCAATGCGGCCAAGGCCCAGGAACTGATCACGGAAACGGCGGCCCTGGCAGCCGAGGAAAGCACGGACTGGAAACACGTGGCATCGGCCTCGCAGCGCCTGCGCCAGGCCTGGACGCGCCTGGGCACCATCGACCGCAAGGAAAAGAAACGCCTGGATACGGAATTTGGCGCCGCGCTCGATGCCCTGTCGAAGCCGCTGGAAACGCAGCGCCAGATCGAGACGGCGCGCCGCGAGCAGCTGATCGTCGAAGTGGGCCTGCTGAAACCGTCCGAGCGCAACACGATCGACATGCTGAAAGCCTTGCAGGACAAATGGCAGGAGCTGGCCAAGGCCCTGCCGCTGGAACGCCGCGCCGAGCAGGCGCTGTGGCAGCGTTTCCGCGCCGCCTGCGACGATATTTTCGCCAAGCGCAAGGAAACGGCGCATGCGGCCGACCACGAGCGCCGCGAACACCTGCATGCGCGCGAAGCGCTGTGTGCCAGCCTGGAAACGGCCGTCATCCCCGAGGGCGACGACAAGAGCCGCACCGCCTTCATCAACCACTTGCTGCGCGACACGCGCGCGGCCTGGAACGCCACGGGCCCCGTGCCGCGCGCCAGCGAAGCGAAGATCGAACAGCGCTACCAGGCGGCCGTGGCCGGCGTGCAGGCGCAGGCCGACGCCATCGCCGAACGGGCCGGTGCGGCGCAAGCCAATGCCCTGCGAGACAAGCTGCGCCTGGTGCAATCGCTGGAAGCGGCACTGGCCGATGGCGCCGCCACCGACGCGCAAGCGTGGAACGAGCGCTGGAGCGCCTTGCCGCCGCTCGATATGCAATATGAACGCAGTCTGCAGCAGCGTTTTGCCGGCGCGCAGGCCGCGCTGGGCGAGGGCAGTGCCGCTTACGTGCAACAACTGCAGGCCAACCAGGCCAGACTGCTCGATGAAGTGCTGCGCCTGGAAATCGTCGCCGGTGTCGACAGCGGTGCCGAATTTGCCCGCGACCGGCTGAAGATGCAGGTGGAAGTGCTGCAATCGTCGCTCAAATCGGGCCAGAAGCCGCTCACGCAAGTGTCGCAGCTGATGCAGCTGTGCGCGATTCCCGCCGCCACCGATGCGCGCACGGCCAGCCGCATCGAAACCCTGCTGCGCCGCATCGGAGGCCAGGCCAAATGAGTACCTGCGTGCGCGTCCAGCAAGCCGATTTTGACTTGAGTGAAGAAATTGCACAATTGCGTGCAGGTAATCCCAAGGTGGGTGCCGTCGTCGGCTTCGTCGGCACCGTGCGCGACATGAACGAGGGGCTGGACGTGGCGGCCATGGAGCTCGAGCATTATCCGGGCATGACGGAGAAATCCATCGAGGCTATCGTCGAGCAGGCGCGCGCGCGCTGGCCATTGTCCGGGGCGCTGGTGATCCACCGCGTGGGGCCCTTGCTGCCGCAGGAGCAGATCGTGCTGGTGGCCGTGTCGTCCGCGCACCGGGGCGAGGCCTTCGCAGCCTGCGAGTTCATCATCGACTACCTGAAGACGGAAGCACCGTTCTGGAAGAAGGAAGACACGCCTGAAGGCGCGCGCTGGGTCGATGCGCGCGACAGCGACGAGACGGCGTTAAACAAGTGGAGCGCAAAAGCAAGCGCCATTTGAATCGAACACGCGCCGCACCGTAGCATTTGCCCAAGTGCATCAGTTTTCTGCTTTGTGTATGCTTGAAAAGTACTGCCTCACCCCAATTTGGTTAACAACTAATTAACCGGGAGCGCTTTTCATGCGACAAGATAAACTGACTACCAAGCTACAAGAAGCCCTGGCCGATGCGCAAAGCTTGGCCGTGGGCAACGACAATCCTTACATTGAACCAGTCCATTTGCTGACGGCCCTGTTGAACCAGGACGACGGCGGCGCCCGCTCGCTGTTGCAGCGTGCAGGCGTCAACGTGGGCGGCCTGTCGAAGGCCCTGACCTCGTCGATCGACCGCCTGCCGAAAGTGTCCGGCACGGGCGGCGACGTGCAGGTCAGCCGCGAATTCGTGGCCCTGTTGAACCTGGCCGACAAGGAAGCGCAGAAGGCGGGCGACCAGTTCGTTTCCAGCGAAATGGTGCTGCTGGCGATGACGGAAGACAAGTCCGACTGCGGCAAGCTGGCACGTGAAAACGGCCTGACCCGCAAGGCACTGGAAGCCGCCATCGGCGCCGTGCGCGGTGGCAACAAGGTCGATTCTCAGGAAGCCGAAGGCCAGCGCGAAGCCTTGAAAAAATACACCCTGGACGTGACGGAACGCGCACGCCAGGGCAAGCTCGACCCTGTGATCGGCCGCGATGATGAAATCCGCCGCACCATCCAGATCCTGCAGCGCCGCAGCAAGAACAACCCCGTGCTGATCGGCGAACCTGGCGTGGGCAAGACGGCCATCGTCGAAGGACTGGCGCAGCGCATCGTCAATGGTGAAGTACCCGAGTCCCTGAAGGGCAAGCGCGTACTGTCGCTGGACATGGCCGCCTTGCTGGCCGGCGCGAAATTCCGCGGCGAGTTCGAGGAACGCCTGAAATCCGTGCTGAAGGAACTGGCCATGGATGAAGGGCAGACCATCGTCTTCATCGACGAGATGCACACCATGGTGGGCGCGGGCAAGGCCGAAGGCGCGATGGATGCGGGCAATATGCTCAAGCCTGCGCTGGCGCGCGGCGAACTCCATTGCGTGGGCGCCACCACCCTGGACGAGTACCGCAAGTACATCGAGAAGGACGCCGCGCTGGAGCGCCGCTTCCAGAAAGTGCTGGTCGACGAGCCGACCGTGGAGGCGACCATCGCCATCCTGCGCGGCTTGCAGGACAAATATGCGCTGCACCACAAGGTGGAGATCACGGATGCGGCCATCATTGCCGCGGCCGAACTGTCGCACCGCTACATCACGGACCGCTTCCTGCCTGACAAGGCGATCGACCTGATCGATGAAGCGGCGGCGAAGATCAAGATCGAGATTGATTCGAAGCCGGAAGTGATGGACAAGCTGGAGCGCCGTTTGATCCAGCTGAAGATCGAGCGCGAAGCCGTCAAGAAGGAGAAAGACGAAGCATCGTTGCGCCGCCTGGGCCTGATCGAGGAAGAGATCGTCAAGCTGCAGCGCGAATACAATGACTTCGAGGAAATCCTGAAGGCGGAAAAAGCCGTGGTGCAAGGCAGTACGCACATCAAGGAAGAGATCGAGAACGTCAAGCTGCAGATGGAGCAGGCCACGCGCGAGAGCAACTGGCAGAAGGTGTCGGAACTGCAGTACGGCAAGCTGCCGCAGCTGGAAGCCCAGCTCAAGCACGCCGACAGCGGCATGCCGAAGGTCGATCCCGACCATCCCAAGCTGCTGCGCACGGAAGTGGGCGCCGAGGAAATCGCCGAAGTGGTGTCGCGCGCGACGGGTATTCCCGTGTCGCGCATGATGCAGGGCGAACGCGACAAGCTGCTGCACATCGAAGAGAAGCTGCACGAGCGCGTCGTGGGCCAGGATGAAGCGATCACGGCCGTGGCCGACGCCATCCGCCGCTCGCGCGCCGGCTTGTCAGACCCGAACCGTCCGTATGGTTCCTTCATGTTCCTGGGGCCTACGGGTGTCGGCAAGACTGAGCTGAGCAAGGCGCTGGCGACCTTCCTGTTCGATACGGAAGAATCGATGATCCGCATCGACATGAGCGAGTTCATGGAGAAGCATTCCGTGGCGCGCCTGATCGGTGCGCCGCCAGGCTATGTCGGCTACGACGAAGGCGGCTACCTGACGGAAGCCGTGCGCCGCAAGCCGTACAGCGTGATCCTGCTCGACGAAGTCGAGAAGGCGCACCCTGACGTCTTCAACGTGCTGCTGCAAGTGCTCGACGATGGACGCATGACGGACGGCCAGGGCCGTACGGTGGACTTCAAGAATACCGTCATCATCATGACCTCGAACCTGGGTTCGCACAAGATCCAGGCCATGGAAAGCGATGATCCCGGTGTCGTGAAGCTGGCCGTGATGGCCGAGGTACGTTCGCACTTCCGTCCCGAGTTCGTCAACCGTATCGACGAAATCGTCGTGTTCCACGGCCTCGACGAGAAGAACATCGGCGCGATCGCGAAGATCCAGCTGAAGATCCTCGAAGAACGCCTGGCGCGCATGGACATGGCGCTGAGCCTGACCGACGCGGCCTTGCAGCAAATCGCCGAAGCGGGCTACGACCCGGTGTATGGCGCCCGTCCGCTGAAACGGGCGATCCAGCAGCAGATCGAAAATCCGCTGTCGAAGCTGATCCTGGAAGGCAAGTTCGGCCCGAAAGACGAGATCCGCATCGACGCCCAGAACGGCAACCTGGTGTTTACGGGTGCGCAGGTGGGGCTGGACAAGGTGTAATGTTGGCAGGTCAGTCCCTGCGGGATTGGAAGCTCCCTCCGTCGGGGTAGCTTCTCCCGCAGGGTCTGCCCCCAGTTTCACTGCATTTGCAGTGAGGAAGATTTTCGACGTCTAGCAAAACCGTAGCGAGCGGCAGTGATTTGTGGCAGAGAAGCGCAACCGTACTTAAGTACGGTGAGCATCGCAGGCCGCAAAGCGCGACGCGCAGTAGGTTTTGATAGACGTCCTCACGCAGGGCGGTATCAGGCTAGACCTGATGCCGCCCTTCTTGCTATCATCGTCACTATTTTCTGACTATTTCCGGAGGCGGTACGATGGCATACACATGGCAAGCAGGGCGGCGCATTGGAGCGGGACTGACGTTGGCGGCGGCCGTGCTGGCATTGCCTGCCCACGCCCAGGAAGAAAAAGTCCTGAATATCTATAACTGGTCGGATTATATCGGCGACGATACGATCAAGAATTTTGAAAAGGAAACGGGCATCAAGGTACGCTACGACGTTTTCGACAACAACGAAATCCTCAATGCGAAACTGGTGGCGGGCAAGTCCGGCTATGACATCGTGGTGCCGACGGCCCAGTGGGCGCGCCTGCAGATCGATGCGGGCCTGCTGCGCAAACTCGACAAGAGCAAGCTGACGAATTTGGGCAACCTCGACCAGAACCTGCAAGCGAAGCTGTCGAAAATCGACCCGAACAACGACTACCTGGTCGACTGGCTGTGGGGCTACACGACGGTGGGCATCAACGTCAACAAAGTCAAGGCGGCACTGGGCGGCCTGCCCATGCCCGAAAACGCGTGGGACCTGATCTTCGACCCGAAATACGTCTCGAAGCTGAAGTCCTGCGGCGTTTCTTTCCTCGACTCGCCGTCGGAGGTGCTGCCGGCCGCCCTGCAGTACCTGGGCAAGCCTGCCTACTCGAAGAGCGCCGCCGATTACCAGGAAGCGGGCAAGGTGCTGCAAGCCATCCGTCCCTACGTGACGCTGTTCAGCTCGTCCGGCTACATCAATGACATGGCCAACGGTTCCGTCTGCGTGGCACTGGGCTGGTCGGGCGATATCAATATCGCGCGCCAGCGCGCCATCGATGCGAAGAATGGCAACGTGATCCAGGTGCTGGTGCCGAAGACGGCCGCGCTGATGTTCGACACCATGGCCATTCCCGCCGACGCGCCGCATCCGAACAATGCGCACCTGTTCATCAACTACATCCTGCGCCCGCAAGTGCATGCCAGCCTGAGCAACAAGGTCTTCTACGCGAATCCGAATCCGGCCAGCATCAAGTATGTGCGCAAGGACATAGGCGAGAACAAGGCGATCTTCCTGTCGGACGCCGACAAGCAGCGCATGGCCGCGCCGGAAGCGACCACGGCCGATATCCGCCGCCTGATGACGCGCATCTATACCAAGTTCAAGACGGGAGTGTAAGAGGGGATAGTCGCTGAATGTAAAAACAAGGATGGCGCGAGGGACGGGCCTGTAGGCCGTCGCTGGCGCCATGCTAGATTGCCGAGGTGAGCGCTACTCGTGGTAGCGGTCCATCAGCTTGTGGTGACTGCCGCGCGTTTCTTCGATCAGTTCAAAGGCGACGAAGCCGATGATGGCAGCGAAGATGGCGATGAAGAGGAAAACGAGGAAGGTTAACATGGTCTTTCAGCCGCCGTTGGACGGCTGTCCGCTGGGTTGCTCAATGTGCCGGAGCGGCGCTCCCGCACGTAGTTGATGCAACTAAACTCTAGCAGATCAGCAGCGCTTTACAAGGCCGCATTGTTGTAAATTCCACCATTATTTGTCCCAGCGCATCATTCGCGCATTTGCATCCAGGGGTCAGTCGCTTCGCGATCGGAATACGTCCCATCGGGAGGTATTTCCACGGCGGGTGATCCCATGTTGGGCATAACCTTATTTCACCACCAGATCATGCGCAATCCATGCCTTTACATAGGCGCTCACGGGGCGCCTGATTCGCGTTGCAATCCGGGGTCAGACCCGCCGGGTCTGACCCCATGGACTACGCATTTCCTTATTTCACCACCAGATCATGCGCCATCACGGCCTTTAAATAGACGCTGACGGCGTCGCCTGGCTCGCGCTGGGAGAACCTGTCCATTCTGCGCTGGCCTTGCGCATTTCCTTATTTCACCACCAGATCATGCGCCATCACGGCTTTTAAATAGACGCTGACAGGGTCGCCTGGCTCGCGCTGGGAGAACCTGTCCATTCTGCGCTGGCCTTGCGCATTCCCTTATTTCACCACCAGATCATGCGCCATCACGGCTTTTAAATAGACGCTGACAGGGTCGCCTGGCTCGCGCTGGGAAAACCACCATGCGCTGGCCTTGCGCATTTCCCAGTCCTGTTCCTCGCCCGTCAGCAGCAGGGCGGCCGCCTGGCCCAGGGTGGGCTGGTGGCCGACGATGAGGACGGTTTCCTTGCCGGCGGGCCAGTTCGCCGCCTTGAGGATGTCTTCCGCTTCGGCGCCGGGCGCCAGTTCCGTCATCAGCTTGAACTTGCGCCCCAGCGCCTCGGCCGTCTGCAGGGTGCGCAGGGCGGGGCTGACGAGGATGCGGCAGTTCTCCGGGAGTTGCGAGGCGAGCCACTCACCCATGCGGCGCGCCTGCTTTTGCCCTTTGACGGTCAGTGCGCGTTCGAGGTCGGGAACGCCCGGCTCGGCTTCTGCGTGTCGCCACAAGATGAGATCCATGCTGTACTCCTCTGTGTTGAGTGTGAAATAGCCTTATTCGCCGACCTCCGCGCCCGGCGTGCCCAAGGTCTGCATCAGGTATTGCTGGGCGCTGAACGGACTTTGCTTGCCGCGCGGCTTGCGGCGCGCGTAATGGCCCGTCGGCTCCAGTTCCCATGCATTTGTATTATCCTTCAAATACGGATTCAGGCCCTCGGCGATCACGCGCCGTTTCAGCGCCCGGTCAAGCACAGGGAAGGCCACTTCCACCCGGCGGAACAGGTTGCGGCTCATCCAGTCGGCGCTGGCCAGGTAAACATCGTGCGCCAGGTCGTTGCGGAAGTAGTAAATGCGGCTGTGTTCGAGGAAACGCCCGATCACGGAGCGCACCTTGATGTTTTCCGACAAGCCCGGCACGCCCGGCTTCAGGGTGCAGGCGCCGCGCACGATCAGGTCGATCTTCACGCCATCGGTCGAGGCCGCATACAGGGCGCGGATCACGGATTCATCCACCAGCGCATTGACCTTCACGATGATGCGCCCGCGCCGGCCCGCGCGGGCGATCTTCGCCTCGTTGCGGATAGCCTTGATGATCTCGCTTTGCAGGCCGAACGGCGCCAGCCACAGATGGTTCAGATTATGCGGCTTGGTCAGGCTGGTCAGGTGGATGAACACTTCGTTCACTTCCACGGCCAGGTCCTGGTTGGCCGTCAGCAAGCCGAAATCCGTGTACAGCTTGGTTGTGGTGGGGTGATAGTTGCCGGTGCCCAGGTGGGCGTAGAAACGCAGCGCGCCTTCTTCGCGGCGGATGACGAGCGCGACCTTGGCGTGCGTCTTCAAGCCCACCACGCCGTACACGACTTGCGCGCCCGCCTGCTCCAGCTTGTCTGCCCAGTTGATATTGGCTTCTTCGTCGAAGCGCGCCATCAGTTCCACGATAACGGTCACTTCCTTGCCAGCCTTCGCCGCCGTGATCAACGATTCCATCAGGTCCGAATTCATGCCGGTGCGGTAGATGGTCTGCTTGATGGCGACGACGGACGGATCGTAGGCGGCGCTGCGCACGAAGTCGATCACCGTCTGGAACGACTGGTAGGGGTGGTGCAGCAGGATGTCGTGCTTGTTCAGCGCGGCAAAGATATCGTTGCCGATGGCTTTGTGCGCGAGGCCGGGGAAGAAAGGCGGGAAGCGCAGTTCCGGCTGCTTGACGTGGTCGATCATTTCCGACAGGCGCACCAGATTGACGGGGCCGTTGACGCGGTAGAGGCGGCTTTGATCCAGGCTGAACTGGTCGAGCAGGAACTGCGACAGTTCCGGCGGACAATTGCGCGCCACTTCCAGGCGCACCGAGGTGCCGAACTGGCGTCCCACCAGCTCGCCTTTCAGGGCCTGGCGCAGGTTCTTGACTTCATCCTCGTCGACCCACAGGTCGCTGTCGCGCGTGACGCGGAACTGCGAATAGGCAATGACTTCGCGTCCGGCAAACAGGTCGGAAATGTGTGCATGGATGACGGACGATAATAAACAGAAGGACACGCCATCGCCGGAAATCTCGTCCGGCAGCTTGATGACGCGCGGCAAGACACGGGGCGCCTTGACGATGGCGATCGCCGTGCCGCGGCCAAACGCATCCTTGCCGCTCAGCGAAACGATGAAATTGAGGCTTTTATTCACCACTTGCGGGAACGGGTGGGCCGGGTCCAGGCCGATCGGCGTCAGCAAAGGCCGCACTTCGCGGTCGAAATACTGCTTGACCCACGCGCGCTGCGCCTCGTTGCGGTCGCTGTCGCGCAGCAAATGCACGCCCGCTTCGCGCAGGGCCGGCAAGACTTCGCTATTTAATATCTCGTACTGGCGTTCCACCAGCGCATGGCATTCCTTGCCGATGCGCTCCAGGTTGGCCGCCAGGGCAGGGTGGCCGGCCAGGGAGCCGCCGATGCTGCCGGCCGCCAGCAGGCTGGCCACGCGCACTTCAAAGAATTCATCCATATTGCTGCTGACGATGCACAGGTAGCGCAGGCGCTCGAGCAGTGGAATGTTCGGGTCTTCCGCCTGGGCCATCACGCGTCGGTTGAAAGTCAGTTGCGACAGCTCGCGGTCCAGCAGGATGCCCGACTTGGTCACTTCCATGTGCAGTTCAGGTTTCATATTCTTTTGTCTTTTCAGATAGTTAATTCTAGCCGTATTTCAGCATGTATGACGCGTTGTGAGTGTAATCATGAAATATGACGTAAGCGTGACATAAGCTGTCATAAAGCGTCGCCCGCCCTGTCATTTTTCAGGCCGCAAATGGCGATTCCCCGGGCGTAGGCAAATATTTCAGGAAATTTTGCGCATGTCATAAAGCTGTCATATTCGCTTGCTAGACTGCGCAGCATTCAACCGGGACTTTGTGCCCTAACAACCCTGAGGACTTGATATGCAAATGAAGCAAATGTTCAAATTTATCGTCGTGGGTGCTTCGGCAGCGATGGCATTTTCTTCCGCTTCCGTCATGGCGGCAGATATGACAGGTGCTGGCGCAACCTTCCCGTACCCGATCTACGCCAAATGGGCTGAGACGTACAAAGCCAACACGGGCAACGGCCTGAACTACCAGTCCGTGGGTTCCGGCGCTGGCATCAAGCAAATCAAGGCCAAGACTGTTGAATTCGGCGCCTCGGACATGCCGTTGAAGGCAGAAGAGCTGGAAGAAGCAGGCCTGATGCAATTCCCGGCCATCATGGGCGGCGTGGTCACCATCGTCAACCTGGACGGCGTCAAGCCTGGCCAGCTGAAGATGACGGGCAAGGTCGTTGCCGATATCTACCTGGGCAAGATCACCAAGTGGAGCGCGCCAGAGATCGCCGCGCTGAACACGGGCGTCAAGCTGCCGGACACGGAAATCACCGTGGTGCACCGCGCCGACGGTTCGGGCACGTCCTTCCTGTTCACCGACTTCCTGTCGAAAACCAACCCGGAATTCAAATCGAAAATCGGTGCTGGCTCGGCTGTGAAATGGGCCGTGGGCGTAGGCGGCAAGGGTAACGAAGGCGTCGCCGCCAACGTGCAGCGTATCAAGGGTTCGATCGGCTACGTCGAGTGGGCTTACGCCAAGAAAAACAATATGTCGCACACCCAGCTGCAAAACAAGGACGGCAACTTCCTGCAGCCTGACGACGAAAACTTCAAGGCAGCAGCCGCTTCGGCACCTTGGACGCAAACCCCAGGCTTCGGCGTGGTCCTGACCGACCAGGCTGGCAAGAACAGCTGGCCGATCACCGGCGTGTCGTTCATCCTGATGCACAAAGTCCAGGCTGACGCAGCCAAGGCCAAAGAAGTCCTGAAATTCTTCGACTGGGCCTACAAGAACGGTGGCGCCGCCGCCGTTGAACTGGACTACGTGCCAATGCCGGCATCGGTCATCAAACTGGTGCAGGACTCGTGGAAAGCCAACCTGAAAGATGCATCGGGCAAAGCCATCTACTAATCTGATAGCTTGACCATGTAAGTACCAATCCTTGCCCCTCCGCCAGCAGCACGGCGGGGCAGGGAGTTAGCCAGGACCGCCCGCAAGCCCTTGCAGACGGTCCTGGCTAAAGAAGCAAAAATAAAACAAGAGTTCACAACAGCAGTACCTGCAAACAGCGACACCGGCAGTACCACCCACATCTGGCACACTATGAGCGCACAATCTACCTCTTCCACGATCCCCATGCCAGGCGGCACCATGACCGATTCCATCAGTCACGCACAGATGCTTTCCACCATGCGCAAGCAGCGCTTCCAGGACTTCATGTTCCACAAGGTGACGATGCTGTTCGCCCTGTCGGTGCTGATCGTGCTGGTCGGCATCATCATTTCGCTGATCATGGAATCCATACCGGCCTTCAAGACCTTCGGCCTGCATTTCATCGTTTCGGCCGAGTGGGATCCCGTCAATGACCAGTACGGCGCCCTGATCCCCATCATCGGCACCCTGGTGACGTCTGTGATTGCCCTGCTGATCGCCTTTCCCGTCAGCTTCGGCATCGCCCTGTTCCTGACAGAAATCTGCCCGGCCTGGCTGCGCCGCCCGCTGGGCACGGCTGTCGAACTGCTGGCCGGCGTGCCATCGATCATCTACGGCATCTGGGGCCTGTTCGTTTTCGCGCCCCTGTTCGCCGACCACGTCCAGCCCATCCTGAAAGCCACCCTGGGCAACGTGCCTGTCATCGGCCAGCTGTTCAGCGGCCCCATGATGGGCATCGGCCTGCTGACGGCCGGCCTGGTGCTGGCCATCATGATCATCCCCTTCATCGCTTCGGTGATGCGCGACGTGTTCGAGATCGTCCCTGCCGTGCTGAAGGAATCGGCCTACGGCCTGGGCTGCACGCGTTGGGAAGTGGTGCGCAAGATCGTTTTGCCTTACACCAAGACCGGCGTCGTCGGCGGCGTCATGCTCGGCCTGGGCCGCGCGCTGGGCGAGACCATGGCCGTGACTTTCGTCATCGGCAACGCAAATAAACTGTCGTGGTCGCTGTTCGCCGCCGGTAACAGCATCACCTCGCTGCTGGCGAATGAATTCGGCGAAGCGCAGTCCGAACTGCACGTGGCGTCGCTGTTCTCGCTGGCACTGATCCTGTTTGTCATCACCTTTATCGTCTTATCCGCCGCCAAGCTGATGCTGGCTGGCATGTCCCGCAAGGAAGGCACGAAATGAGCCAGCTCAGCCAAGTTAGCAGCACCGACGTACCGGCCAAGCCGGCCATGAATCCTGTCTACCGCAAGCGGCTGCTGATGCACCGCATCGGCATCGCCCTGTCGGTAGCCGCCATGGCCCTGGGCCTGGCCGTGCTGGTGTGGATTCTGTTCACCCTGGTAGTAAAAGGCTTCGGCGCCCTGTCGGTCGACCTGTTCACGCAAACCACGCCGGCTCCCGGCAGCGAAGGCGGCGGCTTGATCAACGCCATCGTCGGCAGCGCCCTGATGGTGGGCCTGGCCACCGTGGTCAGCACCCCGATCGGCATCCTGGCCGGCATCTACCTGGCCGAATACGGCGAAGAAAACAAGCTGGCGCAAGTGACGCGCTTTGTGACGGACATCATGCTGTCGGCGCCATCGATCGTCATCGGCCTGTTCGTGTATGCGCTGTACGTAGCCCATGTGAAACACTTCTCCGGTTACGCCGGCGCCATCGCCCTGTCGCTGATCGCCGTGCCGGTGGTGGTGCGCACGACGGACAATATGCTGCGCTTGGTACCGAACAGTCTGCTGGAAGCCGCGTTTGCCCTCGGCGCGCCGCGCTGGAAGGTCGCCACCCTGGTGCGCTTGCGCGCCGTCAAGGCGGGCGTGATCACCGGTGTCCTGCTGGCCCTGGCCCGCATCGCCGGTGAAACGGCACCGCTGCTGTTCACGGCCCTGAATAACCAGTTCCAAAGCTTCAACATGAATGCACCGATGGCCAACTTGCCGTCCGTCATCGCTTCGTTTGCGATGAGCCCGTACGACAACTGGCGCTCGCTGGCCTGGGGCGGCGCACTGCTGATCACCTTCAGCGTGCTTGCCTTGAATATCCTGTCGCGCACCGTGTTCAGCCAAAAAGTCCCTAATTAAACAGATACCGAGCGAAGCGAACCCATATGAATACGCAAATGAATCCAGCACAAGACCTGGCACCAAAGAAGAAAACCATCGAGATTTCGGGCCTGAACTTTTTTTACGGCAAAACGCAAAGCCTGCATAACGTCAACCTGGACATCCACGAGAAGAAGGTCACGGCCTTCATCGGCCCGTCCGGCTGCGGCAAGTCGACCCTGCTGCGCACCCTGAACCGCATGTACGACCTGTATCCGGGCCAGCGCGCGGAAGGCTCGATCCTGTACCGCGGCCGCAACGTGCTCGACGCCGACCAGGACGTCAACATGCTGCGCGCCAAGGTCGGCATGGTGTTCCAGAAGCCGACGCCATTCCCCATGTCCGTGTACGACAACATCGCCTTCGGCGTGCGCCTGTATGAAGACCTGTCGAAGGGCGAGATGGACGAGCGCGTCGAATGGGCGCTGAAAAAAGCCGCGCTGTGGGGCGAAGTGAAGGATAAGCTGAGCAAGAGCGGCCTGTCGCTGTCGGGCGGCCAGCAGCAGCGTTTGTGCATCGCGCGCGGCGTGGCCGTGAAGCCGGACGTGCTGCTGCTGGACGAGCCAACGTCGGCGCTGGACCCGATCTCGACCTCGAAAGTGGAAGAGCTGATCAGCGAACTGAAACAGGATTACACGATCGCCATCGTGACGCACAATATGCAGCAGGCGGCACGCTGCTCCGACTATACGGCGTATATGTACCTGGGCGAACTGGTGGAATTCGGCGAAACGGACCAGATCTTCATGAATCCGGCCCGCAAGGAAACACAGGATTACATCACCGGCCGCTTCGGCTGATCCGCCCCGCATAACGACATACAAGACAACTGAATACGGAGAGACAGCATGATAGGCGAACATTCATCCAAGCAATACGACAACGAACTCGAAGCGATCCGCTCGAAAGTGCTGCTCATGGGCGGCATCGTTGAAACCCAGTTCCTTGACGCGATGACCTGCTTTCGCATTGGCAACCCGGAGCGCGCCGACCGCGTGATGCGCGAAGACGACGTCGTCAACCAGCTGGAAGTGTCGCTCGATGATGCCTGCAGCCATCTGATCGTGCGCCGCCAGCCGGCCGCCAACGACTTGCGCACCATCATGGCCACCATCAAGGTGATCACGGACCTGGAACGCGTGGGCGACGAGGCGACGAAAATCGCCCGCGTGGCGAAGAATCTGCACAAGCGCGGCAACGCCGTCGTCAACCATTACGAAATGGTGCGCGGCATCGCCAACACGGCCACCGACATGCTGCACGACGCGCTGGACGCGTTTGCGCGCAATGATGGCAAGCAGGCATTACAATTAATTGCACAAGATGCCATCATCGACCATGAGTTTCGGTCTATCATGCGCAACTTGATTACTTTTATGATGGAAGACCCGCGCACGATTTCGGCGGCGCTCGATACCCTGTGGGTGGCCAAGGCCATCGAACGGATCGGCGATCATGCGAAAAACATCGCCGAATACGTGATCTACGTGGTTGAAGGCAAGGACATCCGCCACACCAAGGTGGCTGCTCCCGCCATTTCCGAGGAGCTCCCTGAGTAAGCTTTATGGCATCTGATAAAACCACGGTATTGATTGTTGAAGATGAGCCGGCCATCGTTGAACTGGTGACCTATTCGCTGCGCGAATCCGGCTGGAATTGCTGTTCTGTACAAAACGTCGCCGATGCCTGGGAATTCATCCAGCACCGCACGCCGCACTTGATCCTGCTGGACTGGATGCTGCCGGATCAGACGGGCTTGCGCCTGCTGTCACGCATCCGCGCCGACCGCAATTTCGCCGCCATCCCCGTCATCATGCTCACCGCCAAGAGCATGGAAGAAGACAAGCTAGCCGGCCTGAACAGCGGGGCTGACGATTATGTCACCAAGCCGTTCTCGCCGCGCGAGCTGCTGGCCCGTGCCAAGGCCCTGTTGCGACGCAAGAGTCCGGAACACGCGCAGGCGCCCATGCGCGCCGGCAACGTGGCCCTGGACCCCGTCAGCTGCACCGTCATGATGGATGAACAGAAGATCGATATCGGCCATGCCGAATACAAGCTGCTGAAATTCCTGCTGGCCCATCCGGAACGCGTGTTTTCGCGCAGCCAGCTGCTCGACAAGGTGTGGGGCGACCATGTGGTGATCGAGGAACGCACGGTCGATGTCCACGTATTGCGCTTGCGCAAAGCCTTGAAAGAGGCGGAAAGCCTGATCAAGACGGTGCGCAGCGTCGGCTACATGTTGTCTGAAAAGTAAAGCTGTCCATTATGAATCCGAAATTGCTGTTCTGGGTACCGGCCGCCTTGCGCATGGTGCTGGCGCTGCTGGGCGTGGGTGTCGTCTGGTATCTGCTGGGCGCCACGTACGCGCTGGGCATTGCCTTCGTGCTGATGGCCATGATGGTGTTCGTGCAGCTGTCGTATCTGTTCCAGCTGAGTAACTGGCTGGACAATCCGCAAAGCGCCAAGCTGCCCGATGGCTGGGGGGCCTGGACCAGCATTTTCGCGCGCCTGTACCGCATGCGCCGCGACGACGAGAAAAACCAGGCCGAGCTGACGGAGTGGCTGGCGCGTTTCCGCCAGGCCATGCACCTGCTCCCAGACGGCGTCGTCATCATGGATGACGTACTGTTCCTCGAATGGTGCAATCCGGCCGCCGAGAAACACCTGGGCCTGACGCACGAACGCGACAAGGGCATGCGCGTTACCAACCTGATCCGCAGTCCCGAGTTCATGGATTACATCATCCTGGGCCGCTACGACCAGCCCTTGACGATCACCTTCCGCAACCGCAAGCTGATCGTGCAGATCATCCCGTTCGAGAACCGCCGCCAGATTCTCGTCACGCACGACGTGACGGAAACGGAACGCATCGAGATGATGCGCCGCGACTTCATCGCCAATGCCTCGCACGAGCTGCGCACGCCGCTGACGGTGATCGTCGGCTTCCTGGAAATCGCTTCCGCCGAGCTGGACCTGGACGCCGCCACGCGCGCCGCCCACCTCAAGCTGATGACGGAGCAGGGCCACCGCATGCAGCACCTGATCGAAGACATGCTGACCCTGTCGCGCCTGGAATCGGTCGACTATCCGCTGCGCCCCGAACCGGTGGATGTCAAAAAGCTCATGCAGCAGGTCTTGCGCGATGCCAAGGGGCTGTCGGCCGGCAAGCACGAAGTGACCATGGAATGCAATGGCCCCGACGTGCTGGGCAGCTACGATGAGCTCTACAGTGCGTTTGGCAACCTGGCGTCGAATGCCGTGCGCTACACGCCGGCTGGCGGCGCCATCACCCTGCGCTGGCAGGATGGCGCGGCCGGTCCGCAATTCATCGCGCAGGATACGGGCATCGGCATCAGCCCCGAGCATATCGCCCGCCTGACGGAACGCTTTTACCGCGTCGACAAGAGCCGTTCGCGCGAAACCCAGGGCACGGGCCTGGGCCTGGCCATCGTCAAGCACGTGCTGCTGCGCCACGGCGGGACCCTGGCCATCCAGTCCGTTGCCGACAAGGGCAGCAGCTTCATCGCCAGCCTGCCCAAATCCGTCATCACGCCGCTGCAAGGCGAATTGCTGGTCAAGTAAATGGCACAGGGGAAGCGTCCCCTGTGTGCCACAGCGACTAGTGCAATGTTGGCAAAAGTCGTTACAATCAGGCCATGACTTTAATCAACGCTTCCTTTCGCCATGCAGGCGCGCAGCAACTGGCGCAATCGCTGCTGGCCGCGCGCCAGGCCACCCTGTCCCTGTTCGACTGCTACACGTATGCGGGCCTCGACGTGGTGGCCGGCATGCCGCACCATCCTCAACTCAGCCCGCCGCTGTGGCAACTGGGCAATATCGCCTGGTTTGCCGAGTGGTACATCCTGCGCGAAGCTCCCTCCAGCCACCCGGCGGACGCCGTCTACAATTCGCTGCTGACGCGCGGCGACGATTTGTTCGATGCGAACATGGTCGATCACCGTGCGCGCTGGTCGCTGGACTTGCCCAGCCCCGGCGCCGTCAAGACGTATTGCCACGAAGTCCTGGACCGGGTGCTGGACAAGCTGTCGCGCGAAGCCAATGTCGACAGCGCCCTGGCGCCGTACCGGCTGGCGCTGGCGCATGAAGACCTGTGCGGCGAGCAGTTGCTGGCCGGCCTGCAATGGCTGGGCCTGAAAGGCCCCGAGGCGCAGCCGGCAAGCCCTTCCTTGCCGCTGGCGGCAGGCGAGATTTCCTTTCCGGGCGGTAGCATCGAGCTGGGTTCGCGCCGCGACGGGGGTTTTGCCTTCGACAATGAATGCCCGCCACACGCGTGTTATGTGCCGCCGTTTACCATCGATGCCGTGCCCGTGTCGAATGCCCAGTTCGCCGATTTCGTGTCGGACGGCGGCTACCAGAACCGCCAGTTCTGGAGCGCGGCCGGCAGCGCCTGGCTGATGCAGCAGGAGCGTTCGTCGCCGCTGTACTGGCTGCGCGACGGCATGCAGTGGCGCACCATGCGCTTTGGCCAGCGCATGACCTTGCCGCTGCACGAAGCCGTGCGGCACATCAACCTGTATGAAGCGCAGGCGTATTGCGCCTGGGCCGGGCGCCGCCTGGCGAGCGAGGCGGAATGGGAGTATGCTGCGCTGTCCGGGCATCCGGTGTTCCAGTGGGGACACGTATGGGAATGGACGGCGACGCCGTTCGAGCCGTATCCGGGCTTTGCCCCCGATGCCTGGCGTGAATATTCGGCGCCGTATTTCATGCAGCACCAGGCGCTGCGCGGCGCCGCGTTCGCCACGCCGCTGCGCTTGCGCTCGGCGCGCATGCGCGCCTTCCAGGCGCCGCAGCGGGTCGATGGCTTCACGGGCATGCGCACCTGCGCCTGGTAATGCCCGGGGACCAGGCATTCGCCCATCATTTCAGGAATACTTTTGAGTACAGATAACGCCCCGCAGTTCATTCCCAAACGCATCACGCCCACGCCGGAACAGGTCGCCATCCAGACGGCGCAAAAGAAGGTGGTGCTGATCGACGCCAATGCCGGCGCCGCCAAGACGACGACCCTGGCCCTGCGCCTGGCCGAAGCCCTGCACCGGGGCCGCGCGCCCGAACGCATGCTGGCGCTGGTGTTTACGGAAGCGGCACGCGTGGCCCTGCGCCAGCGCCTGCTGGAAGTGGGCGTGCCGCTCGGTGTCGTCAAGCGCCTGACGATCGACACCTTCGACGCCTTTGCCGCCAAGGTGCTGCTGCAGATGGAGCGCGTGCAGGTGGCCGCCATGCGCAGCGACGAAGAACTGCGTCCCGTGGCGTGGGAAGCGCTCGAAGTCGTGTCCGAGAAATATGCACACCGCTATGCGCTGGAAATCAATACGACGAATGCGGCGATCGCCGAATTCCTGAAGTTGCAACTGCGCACCAAGGCGCGCATGGATTTCCAGCATCCGGACTTCGAAAGCAATTCCCTGGAAGATAATCTTGAGTTGCTGGGCATGTCGCGCACGCATTATCTGTGGCTGCGCGAATACGAAGGCTTGCGCGGCGCCGACACGGGCGATATCCAGTTCCGTGCGCCGTTCGACGCCACCTACGACCTGGTGCGCATGCTTGACGGCGACGAACCGCTGCGCCAGCAGTTGCCCGCCTTCCAGATCATCGTGGCCGATGAATTGCACGATTTGAACGAAGCGTCGTTCCGCCTGCTGACCATGCTGATCCGCCGTGGCAACGCCTTTTTCTGTGGCGCCGGCGACAAGGATCAGGTCATCTACACGTGGTCGGGCGCCGATCACCGCTTTTTGCGCCAGCGTTTCGAGCAGGAATTCCCCACCTTGCAGCGCCTGCCGCTGACGGCGTCCTACCGCTATGGTCCGCAACTGGCGCACGCCGTCGGCGTGCTGAAGAACAAGGCCAGCGTCTCGGCCCTGTCGCGCGCCACCCACATCGAGGTGCTGCAATACGCGCATACGCAGGCGCAGGCCTGCAGCGCACAGCTGATCGCCGCCCTTGAGCACGCGCATGCGGGCACCACGGCGATTTTGCTGCGCGACCGTGACCAGGCTATCCGCGTGGAAACGGCGCTGTTCCAGAGCGGTATCGCGTATGGCCTGGTGGACATGAACAGCTATCTGCTGAGCCAGGAAGTGCTGATGCTGCGCGGCATGGTCGCCATCGCCCGCAAGGATTTGCACGCGATCAAGAGCGGCCCGCGCCGCGGCGACATCCTCGAAGCCCTGGTGGCCTTCGCGGAAATCCCGTTTACCCGCACGGAGCTGCAGCAAGCCAAGGCCGACGTCGCCAATTACCCGGACTTGCTGGAAGGCTTCCTGACCAACCAGCTGGCCAAGTCCCACAACCAGGCCAAGGCGGCCCTGACGCAGGCGGCCGTCGACTACCTGCGCGCGTTGCCGCCCGACGCGCTGGCCGGTGACGCCCTGCAGCATATCTTTGGCCTGATGCAGCTGGAACAGACGGCGCGCCGCATTTATGTCGACCCGGCCCAGGCGCGGGTCGTGGCCCGTTCCCTGCACGGTTTCATCGATGTCTGCCGCGAGGCGGGTGTGGCGCTGGGCGGTTTTGCCGGCTGGCTGGGCGAGATGGAAGAGGCCGTTGCCATCACCAGCGGCAAGGCGCAGCTGGTCATCGCCTGCATCGATCAGATCAAAGGCCTGGAATACAGCCACGTGATCTTGCCTTACCTGGCCGTCGATGAATTCCCACGCAGCAAGACCGACCCGCTGGAAGAGGAAAACCGCTTCTATGTGGCCGCCACGCGCGCGCGCGACAGGCTGACCTTGCTGACGCCGGAAGATCCCGCCTACCAGAGCCGCTACATCGCCGCCCTGCAGCTCAACCAGAAGATTGTTGCGTCGAAGTCATAGATCTTTTGCTGCGCAGCTGCTTTTTGCGAAGGCGGAAACGGCGCATACTTTGTCGGACTGATCACAATCGATCTGAACTTACAAAGGAGGAACGACGCCTAACAAAACCGTAGCGAGCGGCGATGATTTGTGGCTAAGAAGCGCAACCGTGCTAGAGCACGGTGAGCATCGCAGGCCGCAAAGCGCGACGCGCAGCAGGTTTTGTTTGGCGTCCACGGCATGAAGATTTTCTTGACAGGCGCGGCAGGTTTCATCGGCAGTTCCATCGCGGCGGGCCTGGTGCGCGCCGGCCACCAGGTCACGGGCCTCGTGCGTAAACCGGAGCAGGTGGCCGAGCTGGCCAGCATCGGGGTGGAGGGTATCGTCGGTACCCTGGACAACCGTGAACTCATCATCGGGCAGGCGAGGGCGGCCGACGCCGTCATCAATGCGGCCAGCAGCGACCACAAGGGGGCCGTGGAAGCCATCATTGAAGCGCTGGCCGGCAGCAACAAGCCTTTCCTGCACACCAGCGGCTCGTCCATCGTGGGCGATGCCTCGGGCGGCGAGGGCACGGAGCAGATTTATTATGAAGACAAGCTGCCGGCGCCGACGGCCGACAAGGCGGCCAGGGTCGCCATCGACGACCTGGTATTGGCCAGCGCCGACAAGGGCGTGCGTGCCAGCGTACTGTGCAATACCCTGATCTATGGCCACGGCGCCTTGCCGCGCGACAGCGTGCAGCTGCCGCGTTTGCTGAAACAGGCGCGCAAGAGCGGCATCGTGCGCCACGTGGGGCCGGGCCACAATATCTGGTCCAATGTGCACATCGACGACGTTGTCAGCCTGTACTTGCTGGCGCTCGAAAAATCGCCTGCCGGCACCTTTTACTTTGTCGAGTCGGGCGAAGCGGCCTTCCGCGACATGACGGCCGCCATCGCCGGTGCATTGCAACTGGGACCTGCGCAGGACTGGCCGCTGCCGGAAGCGATCGCCGAATGGGGCTACGAGATGGCTTCCTATGGCCTCGGCTCGAACAGCCGCGTGCGCGGCGAACGGGCGCGCAAGCTGCTGGGCTGGCAGCCGCAGGGGCCAGGCGTGCTGGAGTGGATCAAGCATGACATGCTGAATCCGCCCCACTGATTGCCGGCAGGATTGATGCAACTCAGCAAGACAGATGCTGTGTGCGCTAGCGAACGGTGCATTTGCGTGAACAGGGGTATGATGACTTTGCCTGGTTGAGACGCACTGCCGTGAAGTTGGCGGCATGTTCGATCTTCCTGCAGGTCAGCCGGTCGCCTCAAGGATCGGCACCAGATTTTGCCTTGCATGGGCCGCCCCGCCAGGGAATGCCCATCGGCGCCGTAAGTCGTGTACTGCATCAACCCCTTCAAGGCCGGCGCTTGCCGGTCTTTTTTTTCGCCCGTCGTTTTGTTGCGTGCCGTTTCGCCATCCACCTCCCCGTATCCGCCATTCGCCGAACAAGGCTGTCGCCGTGCGCCCATGGCGCGTATCTTTACGATTAACCAACAACAAGGGGATATCGTGAAACCAGAACAAGCGTATTGCCGGCGTACCCAGCTGCTGTGGGGCGTGCTGCTGATCGCCATCGGCGCCGTCATCCTGCTGGACCGGCTCGATGTGATCATCCTCCACGATTACTATTCACTATGGCATTATTGGCCATTGATCATGGTTGCCTTCGGCCTCAACAAGCTGGTCGCGCCCGTGTCCGCCAAGCAGGTGTTGAGCGGCCTGTGGCTGATCTTCTTTGCCGCCTGGTGGTATGTCTCGTATGAAGAGCTGTGGAACTTGAATTTCTACAATAGCTGGCCAGCCCTGCTGATTGCCTGGGGCGTGGGGCTGGTGCTGGAACCGCTGCTGAACAAACACTTTATTGCCTACCGGGAGTCCGAGCATGAAAAATAAACCGCCGCTGCATTCGCCATCGCAGATCGTGCTGGGCGTCATCGTCATCGGGCTGGGCCTGCTGTTCCTGCTCGATAACCTGGGCTTCATCAATGTCCGCTACACCTTCCGCTTCTGGCCCACGGCATTCATCGTCTTCGGCCTGCTGAAGCTGTCGCAAAGCCGCAGCGCGAATGGCTATTTGCTTGGCGGCATGCTGGTTTTCCTGGGCGTGGCCTGGACCCTCAAGCACATGGGCATCTTCTACATGAACTGGGACGTGCTGTGGCCCTTGCTGATCATCGGCGTGGGTGTGGCCGTGGTTTCGAAGTCCTTGCCCGGTTCGCAGCAGCGGCTGCGCCGCCGGCGCTTTGGCGCGCAACAGGACGGCACGGCGCCGGGCGATGCGTTTGGCCAGGCCAGGAATGGCGCCGTTTCGCTCGACAAGCAAGCCGATACGGCAGCGCCCGGTGCTGGCGCTGAGGGACATGCCGACGACGACAGCATCATCGAGGTGACGGCCATCCTGGGCGGCTATGTGCGGCGCGTGTCGTCGCAGCGCTTCAAGGGGGGCGACATCAACGTCATTATGGCGGGCTGCGAAATCGATTTGCGCCAGGCCTCGATCGAGGGTGAAGCCGTGCTCAACGTGTTTGCCCTGTGCGGCGGCATCACCATCAAGATTCCGCCTGACTGGAGCGTCGTGCTGCAGGGCACGCCCATCCTCGGCGGTTTCGAAGAAAAGACCATCGTGCCGCCGAACAAGGACAAGCGTTTGTATGTGACGGGCTACGCCATCATGGGCGGCCTGGAAATCCGCAACTAGGCGCGCATGTCCGGGCCATTGTCGAAGCGGCGCGGCGCCGTGGCGCTGTTCCTCGTCTGTCTGGCGCTGGGCCTGGCCCTGGCGGTCATGCTCGCCAGGGTGGCACAGGCGCCGTGGCTGAATGCGGCCCTGCTGGTCGTGCCCGCCACGCTCGTGTATGCGATCGGCACGGGCTTTTCCGCCTTTTACCTGTGCCGCGCCTATCCCCTGAATGCCCGCCATCCGGCCGCCATCGCCGGCGTGATGGGCGTGGCGGCCCTGTTCGCTGGCTTGCTGTGGGCAACCCTGCTGCAGTTCCTGAACAGCGTCAGCCTGTTGCTGGACGTACGCTGGTTGGGCGTGAACCTGAGCCAGTCGCTGCTGGCCCTGTTCTTTGGCGTGGGCGTGCTGCTGTATTGCCTGGTGGCTGCCGTGCATTATCTGCTGCTGGAATTCGTGCGCGCCAAGACGGCCGAGCAACGGGGACTGGAAGCGCAACTGATGGCCCAGGAAGCCCAATTGCGCATGCTGCGCACGCAGATCGACCCGCATTTCCTGTTCAACAGCTTGAATTCCATCAGTGCCTTGACGTCGATCAATGCGGCGGGCGCGCGCCAGATGACCTTGCAACTGGCCAGCTTCTTTCGCCAGAGCCTGAGCCTGGAAGCGCACAAGAAAATCGCCTTGCAGGAAGAGCTGGTGCTGATCCGGCACTTCCTCGCCATCGAGCAGGTGCGCTTTGGCGCGCGCCTGCAAGTGGCGGAAAGCATCGATGCCGCCGCGCTGGCGTGCCTGCTGCCGCCCATGCTGATACAGCCGCTGGTGGAAAATGCTGTCAAGCATGGCATTTGCGACTTGACGGAGGGCGGCCTCATCACCATCGAGGCGCGGCGCGCGGGCAGCCTGCTGCACATTCGCGTGAGCAATCCGGTGGAGGCGGATCAGGCACCGGCGCGCGGCAATGGCGTGGGCCTGGAAAACGTGCGACAGCGCCTGGCCGGCGCCTATGGCCACGAAGCCGGCGTGCACTGGGCGCGGCGCGGCGCGACGTTTGACGTGACGATATCGATGCCGGCGCAGACCGGCGATATGGAGGAAGAATGATGCAGGCAAAAATGCGCGTAGCCATCGTCGACGATGAACTGCTGGCGCGCGGCGTGCTGCGCGAATACCTGGCGCGCCACGACGATATCGAGGTCGTGGCCGAATGCGCCAACGGCTTCGAGGCCGTCAAGGCCATCGCGGAACTGGAGCCGGAGCTGGTGTTCCTCGACATCCAGATGCCGCGCCTGGACGGCTTCGAAGTGGCGGAACTGATAGGCGCAAAGACGCGCCTGATCTTTGTCACGGCCTACGACCAGTACGCCTTGAAGGCCTTCGAATGCCATGCGCTCGATTACCTGCTGAAACCGTTCAGCGAGCAGCGCTTCGAGCAGGCGCTGGCCCATGCCCGCGCCCACCGCAGTGCGCCTGAAGCTGTGCAGGCGGCGGCGCGCGAGGCGGCCACGCGCGCCGCGCCGCTCGACCGCGTGCTGATACGCGACGGTGCCAAAGTCCACGTCATCGCCAGCGCGCGCATCGACTACATCGAAGCGCAGGACGATTACATCAGCATCCGTTCGGAAGGCAAGTCCTACCTGAAAAGCCAGCGACTGTCGGAGCTGGAAACCCAGCTCGATCCCGCCAAGTTCCTGCGCGTGCACCGGTCGTATCTGCTCAACATCGACGGCATCCGCCGCATCGAGGCGGCAACGAAAGACAGCCACGTGGCCATCCTGCGCGACGATACGAGGATACCCGTGAGCAAGGCGGGCTACCAGAAGCTCAAGGTTTTAGTTGGCTAGCTGCACATCCCACCACGTGGGCAAGAGTTGCCGGATTTCCGGGCGCGAAAAGCGGTCGTCGATCAGGTAGACGACGCCCTTGTCCGACTGCGTGCGGATGACCCGGCCGGCCGCCTGCACCACTTTCTGCATGCCCGGGTACAGATACGTGTAGTCGTAGCCGGCGCCGAAGATGTCGCCCATGCGCTGGCGGATCTGTTCGTTGACGGGGTTGATCTGCGGCAAACCGAGGGTGGCGATGAAGGCGCCGATCAGGCGCGCGCCCGGCAAGTCGATGCCTTCGCCAAACGCGCCACCGAGCACGGCAAAGCCGATGCCGCGCGTCTCCAGGCCGAAGCGCCCGAGGAACTGGCTGCGCGCAGCGTCATCCATACGGCGCGGCTGCTGCCAGAGGGGCACGTCCGGATAATGTTGGGCGAACAAGTGGGCCGTCTTTTCCATGTAGTCGAAGCTGCTGAAAAAGGCCAGGTAATTGCCCGGCGTTTCCCCGTACTGGCGCGCCATCAGCTGGGCGATGGGCAGCAGCGAGGCGGCCCGATGCTGGTAGCGCGTGGAAATATTATCGGCCACGCGCACGGACAATTGTTCCGCCTGGAACGGCGATTCCACGTCGACCCAGGCCGTGTCGGCCGGCATGCCCAGGGTATCGCTGTAGTAATTCCACGGACTCAGGGTGGCGGAAAACAGGGCCGTGCTGTGGCTGGCCGCGAAGCGTTCCTTCAGGAACGGCGCGGGGACGATGTTGCGGATGCAGACGGTGGAACCCGTCTCCGTTTTGCTGACATCGAACAGCGAATGTTCGGCGAAGCTTTCCGCCAGGCGGTTGATCAGCAGCACGTCGAAATAGAAGCGCTGCAAGTCTTCGTCCAGGGAAGTGGCGTGCTCGGCCATGTAGTCGCCGATGGCCGTGGCCACGCCTTGCAGGGCGCCAAAGAATTTCTCGGGCAAGGCCGCATGCACGTGGTAGTCGCCGTCCTGTTCTTTCAGCAAAGCCGTCCACTGGCGCGCGAGGCGGTCCAGCGGCTTTTTCAGTGCCTCGGGCGCGAACTTGCGCAGTATTTTCAGATTGATCTGCTGCAGCTCGGCCGAGTACATGCTGCGTGCGCGAGAGACCATATTGTGCGCCTCGTCGACCAGCACGTTGACCTTCCAGTCGTGGGCCAGGGTCATGCCGTACAGCATGGCGCTGAGGTCGAAATAATAGTTGTAGTCGCCGATCACGACATCGCTCCAGCGCGCCAGTTCCATGCCCAGGTAATACGGGCAGATGCCCTGCTGCAAGGCGATGGCGCGCACGGCTTCCTTGTCGAGTATCAAACCGCTGGCCAGCGCCACTTCGCGCGCCAGCGGCAAACGGTTGTAAAAACCCTTGGCCAGCGGACACGCTTCGCCGTGGCAGGCCTTGTCAGGATGCTCGCAGGCGCTGCTCTTGGCGCTCAGTTCCAGCACGCGCAAGGGCAGCAGCGGGGCGCTATCCTTCAGGATGGCGCAGGCGTCGAGCGCCATCTGGCGGCCCGGAACCTTGGCGGCCAGGAAAAACAGTTTATCCAGGCCATGCGCGGCCGTCGCTTTCAGCATCGGGAACAGGCTGCCCACCGTCTTGCCGATACCGGTCGGCGCCTGCGCCAGCAAGCCGCAGCCACGGCTGCTGGCCTTGTACATGGCCTCGGCCAGCTGGCGCTGTCCCGGGCGAAAGTGCGCATGGGGGAAGGCCATGCTGGTGAGCTGCGCGTCGCGGCTGGCGCGGTGCGCCATTTCCTGTTCGGCCCAGTCGAGGAACAGCGCGCAATGCTGCTCGAAGAAGGTACGCAGCGCCCCGGCCGTGCATTCCTCGTGCATGAGCGTTTCCTTCTGGCTCGCGATATCGAAATACACGAGCGCCACGCGCAGCATGGGCAGGTTCAGCTGCTGGCACAGCAAGTGGCCATAGATGCGCGCCTGCGCCCAGTGCAGCTGGCGGTGGTTGGCAGGCATGGCGTCCAGGTCGCCCCGGTATGTCTTGATTTCTTCCAGCTGGCGCCGCGCCGGGTCGTAGCCATCGGCGCGGCCCCGCACGTGCAAGGGTCCGAAGTTGCCGGACAGGCTGATTTCGCGCTGGTAATCATCGTCGCGTCGGCCCGTGACGGTGGCGTGGCCCGCCATGCCTTCCTGCGCCGTGGGCGAAGGCGTGAAGCGCAAGTCCAGGTCGCCCACCTTGGCCGTAAACTCGCACAGGGCGCGCACGGCGATCGTGTACGTGTTGCCGCTCATGCCGCCGCCTGCCATTGCAGGTAGCACACGCTGACGGGCATGGCGTGCCGGGCGCAATAGGCGATCCAGCGCAGCTGGTTGTCTTGCAGGCGGTCGCCCGGCCCCTTGACTTCGATCATGCGGTAGCGCTGCTCCTGCGGCCAGAACTGGATCAGGTCGGGGAAGCCGCTGCGGTTGCTTTTGATGTCGAGCAAGATGCGTTCAAACGCTTTTTTCAGGTGCGCGGCCGGGATGCAGGCCAGCGCCAGGTCCAGCAAGCCATCGCCCAGCACCTCCCAGCTGACGAAGGGCGAGGCGATGCCATGCTTGGCGGCCAGGGTGGCGCGGATGCTTGCCTGGTAGCTGCCGTCGTCCAGCCGCGCCAGGCAGGCGGAAAAATCGCCGCTGCGGCGCAGGTAAAAGTCGGCGCTGTGCAAGTCGGCGGGGCCACGGTGGAACGGGTGGAAGAAGGCACCGGGGATGGCCTTGAAGATGGCGGGCCAGCACAGCAGGCCGAACAGCGAATTGATCAAGGTGTTTTCCACGTAATACACGGGCGCCTCGTCGTGGCTCAGGTACTGCCTCACGACGCCTTCCACATAGCAGGCCTGTTCCGGATGCGGCAGCAGCAGGTCGATGCGTTCCACGCTTGCCGCCGCGCTGGCCGCCTGCTTGGCATGGCCCAGCTTGCGTCGCAGACGGGGCGCCATGCGCAGCAGCAATTGCTGTTCCGCCTCGCTTTCCGGCGCCGCCAGGGCGATGGTCAGCCTGTCGTAGGCCGCTTGCGGCTGCTCATCTTTTTCCAGCACGCGGATGGCGCGGCCGCGCGCGCCCGGATAGCGGCAGTCGGCATAGGCGCGGTAGGCGGCGGGCCAGTCCTGGCATTTTTCCAGGTGCTGGGCGATCTGGAAGGTCAGCTTGTCGCGCCGGCTGGCCAGCCAGGTATTCTCGGGCGGCAAAGGCAGCGCGGCCAGTTCCCGCAACACTTCGTCGGCCGGCGCGCTGTCGTTGTAGCGTTCGCGGCACTGGTGCAGCACTTCATAGTGCTCGATATCCTGGCGCGTGCGAAAACCGCGCGACTGCGGCGAGAATTCCACTTTTTCGTATTGGTACACGCCCAGGTCTGACAGCACGAATTCCGACCAGTCCTGGTGATAGTTGCCAAAGTAAATCAGGCGCAGGCGGTCGCACAGGGGCTGCATGCCGATGCGGTACAGCACGTCGGTGCAGGCCGGATACCACGCGGAGAACGCTTGATCGTCCGCATGCTGTTCGCGCAATGCCTCCAGCTGCTCGGCCTTGCGCGCCACCCTCAAGGGCGCGGCGAGGTCGAAGGCCTGGGCGATTTCCGCCTTCAGCAGCAGGTCGAACAGTTCTTCGAGCGAGATGACGGGATCGGCCACCACCCAGCCCGTCGCCAGCAGGGGCAGGGCGGCGGCGCGCGTGTCGCCGATTTCAGGGTAATTGAGTTTGCTGGCGCGAAACAAACAGCCCTTGCGCATGACGAGGCGCACGAACAGGGCGCGCGAGGGCAGCGGCAATGCGCCGAACTGGGCGATGAATTGCGTTTCTTCAACGCTCAGCAGGTCGGCATAGCGTGTGGCTATCCAGCTCAGCACATCCTGGAAATTGTCCAGATAGTACAGGGGATTTTCCAGGACTCTCAGCATGGGAATATCAATAGGGCAAGATGCAAGGTGACGGGTTTTACTGTGTTTATATACAGTTTAAACCTTCATCCGCCGCTTGCCCAGCGATTTTGTGTTCAGCCAGCCGCGCCGTAGGCAAAACAGTCGTCGTATTTATCGTAGGCAATCAGTTCCGCGCGCAGGCTGGCCAGTTCCATATCGGTCAGCAAGCCCCGGTGCGCTTCCGTGCGTCCTTTCGGCAGCGCCACGTCGTAATCGATGATGTCCCTGGCCAGCAGCGCCTGCAGCACTTCCGCCTGACGTGCCGTCAGGTAGCGCGCATGCGTGCCCATGGTTTTTTCCAGCTGTTCCCTGAATTCCTCGTCGCTGACTTCGTTGTACGTGTCCTGATCCGCCATGCTTTGGAGCAGCATCAGGAACAGGAAGTCGGCCAGGTTGCGCGCCAGGTGCTGCGCTTCCTCCTGGTCGTGCCACAGCAGCACGACGGGCAGGTCGCCGCCTTGCTGGCCGGAAGCGAAAAAGCAGTAGTGGTCGCCCGCGCCCGTCTGCGCGAACGGAATGAAGCGCAAGGCAGGATCGATCTGCCGGTAATCGTCGGGATCGGCAAGCTCGTCGAGAGCCTGCGCGACAGCCGTGACGCTCAGCAACTCGAAATCGTCGGCGTGCAGCAGCAGGGTGGAGCGATCCTTCAAGGTGGGGTAGACCTGCTGGTACCAGGCGGGCCCGTACTCGCCCACGTTCAGCATGCCGTCGTGTTCAAGCTGCTTGTAGAGTGGCGGATAAGTGAAGCCGTAGTGTCGTTCGATGTCGGACAAGGTCATGAGGTGTCTGGTGTCGTGGCAATGCCGCGCACTGTAGCACGGGGCTTTGACCGTGGGCGCGACGCTTGCCACGGTGTGGCATCAATTAATAAACAATTTAGTTTACTTATCTAATGGCCCCGGCTATTCTTGCCATACCAATATAATCAAGACACCCGCTGAGGCTGCATGAAAAATATCATCCTGATTTCCGCCGCCTGTTTGCTGGCGCTGCTGTCGACCATCGGCGCGTCCCTGCCTTACCCGATCCTGCCGCCGCTGTTCGCGGCCGAGGCGCCGAATGCCTTCAATAATTTCCTCGGCTTGCCCTCCAAGCTGCTGTTCGGCCTGGCGCTGACCATCAATCCGCTGGGCCTGCTGATCGGTTCGGCCTTGCTTGGTCCCCTGTCCGACCGCTATGGCCGCCGTCCGCTGCTGATGCGCACGGCCGTGGGCGCCGCCATCGGCCACGCCATCACGGCCTGGGCGCTGGTGATCCAGTCCTATCCCTTGTTCATCGTCGCCCGTTTCATTACCGGTTTGCTGGAAGGAAATGGCGCCGTGGCGCGCGCCATGCTGGCCGACCAGCTGACGGGAGCGCTGCGCCTGCGTGCCATGTCGTGGCTGAACGGCGCGTTTTACCTGGGCTGGCTGGTGGGGCCGATCCTCGCGGGCGCCACCCTGGTATGGGGCGTGACGGTGCCGTTCTGGATCGCCGCCGCCGCGCTGATGCTGGTCGCCGTGCTGGTGGCCGCAGGCTTGCCGCGCGAAACGCCATCGTTGCTGACGACCTCGTGGTGGCAGGTGGCGCGCGACCAGCATTCGCTGAACCTGCTGCGCCACGACGAGCTGCGCACCCTGTTCATCGTGCAGCTGGCGCTCACTTGCGGCGTGGCCAGCTTTTACGAATTCTATCCGCTGTGGCTGGTCGAGACGGCCAACTACAATGCGCAGGCGATTGCCTGGGTGAATGTGGGCCTGTGCGGCACCATGACCATCACTTCGCTGCTGGCGGGCGGACCCAGCCGCCATGCGCCCTTGCTGCGCGCCTGCTGGTATGCCTGCGGCGTGGCGCTGGCCGTGGGCGTGCTGGCCATGGGCAATATCTGGGTGGGCATCGCCGCCATCGTTCTGTTCGGCATTCCGAACGCGCTGTACAACACGGTGATCCAGGGCTGGTGCGCCGAGCGCTTCAGCGCGCACGGTCAGGGTGCCGTGATGGGCTTGCTGGCCACCACCTTTTGCATCGCCAACATCGTCGTCGCCCTGAGCGGCTCCGTGCTGACCCTGATCGACACGCGCTTGATCCTCATCGCCGGCGCCTGTTCTGCCGCCTGGGCCGCCTGGCGCATGGCGGCCTGGCGGCGCCAGCTGGACGGCGCCGTTGACGCGAAGGCGGTGGCATGAACGCCAGCACGTCGGAGCAGACGCTGTTCCTGCTGAAGATGCGCGGGCCGCAGACGGCGCAGCAGCTGGCGGCCTTGCTCGATATCACGTCCATGGGCGCGCGGCGCCAGCTGGAGGCGGCGCACGAGCGTGGCCTGGTGGCTTTCGAGGACGTGGCCGACAAGGTGGGGCGCCCGTCGCGGCGCTGGCGGCTGACGCAGGCGGGCCATGCGCGCTTTCCCGACCGGCATGCCGACCTGACCCTGGAATTGATCGCGCAAGTGAAAACCCTGTTCGGCGACGAAGGACTCGATAAACTGATCGGCGCGCGCGAACGCAGCAGCGAAGCTGCCTACGGCAAGCTGGTCGACCCTCGGCTTGACTTGGTACAACGGGTGGACAGCCTGGCGCGGGCGCGCGATGGCGAAGGCTACATGGCCCATGCCGAGCCGCAGGACGATGGCAGTGTCTTGCTGGTGGAAAACCATTGCCCGATCTGCGCGGCGGCCACGGCGTGCCAGAATTTTTGCCGCTCGGAGCTGGCCATCTTTCAACGCGTGCTGGGCGACGATTGCACGGTGGAGCGCAGCGAATATCTGCTGGAGGGCGGAAGGCGCTGCGTGTACCGGATTTTGCCGGTGAGATGAACCCCAGCAAAGGCTGGGGTCAGACCCGGCGGATCTGACCCCACATTGAGTCACCTTATTTTTTCGCTGCCTTCGGCTTGGCCGCAGGCGCTGCCTTTTCAGGTGCAGTGCTGGCGCCGCTCGTGGCTTTTTCCGTGGCCTGCGCCACTTGCGCGCTGGCCTTGGCGATCTGCTCTTCCACCGTTTTCACGGCCTGTTTCGTGGCCTTGGTCACTTGCTCGTAGCCGAGGAAGGCGTTGTCGATGGCGGCCTTGACGATGGCGACGGCGTTTTCCGAGCCGGGCGGCACGTTTTTCGTGACGTCGTAGATCAGGGCGCTCAAGTTGCTTTTCGCTTCAGCCACATGGGCTTCGGCGGCCGTGGTGAATTCCGTGTGGATTTCCTTGATGATGTCGTCGAGCTGCTGCTTGTACGCTTTCGCGCCGGCCACGCCCGGTTGCAGCTGGGCGGCAGCGGCGGCCATGGCGGCCTTCGGATCCTTGGCCTGGCTGATTTCCTTGCTGGCGGCAAGGCCATCCTCGATGCCGCTCTTGGCGGTGGCCATGTTCAATGCCAGCACCTGTTCCACGCCTTGCACGGCCTTGGTGGTGAGGGTGTTGAAGGTCATCAGCTGGAATTCAAACAGGGCCTTGGTGGCCGATGCGAATTGTTCCGGATTCGTAAACATGTGGTCTCCTCGGTTTGAATAGATACGTTCTTATCGTTCCATACTCTTTCGATGCCGCATTGCCATCGCTTGATCTCAAGCCGGTTCCCCGTGTGGTCATGGCCCCATTATTTAGCAAGCGCCGGTTTTTCGCAACGGCTATCTTTGTACGGTCCCGAGGCCAGTTCCCAGCCAAATCCCAGGGTGGACTGGGCGCACGACAGGGTGCCGTCGACCTTGCTGCGCCATTTGTACCAGGGGGCCGGTTCGGCCCAGGCGCCGGCGCACATGGCCAGCAGGACCGTGGCGAGCAGGTATTTCATGGTCTTGCTCCATCAGAATGCGATGGCGACATTGTAGCGCGCCTGTGCCTCAGGCGGCACCCGACTGGGGCGCGGCGACGGGCAGCAGCAAGGTGAAGGTGGTGCCGGCGGGACTGCTGCTGGCGTCGATATGGCCGCCCAGCACGCCCGTGACGATATTGTGCGCCACGTGCAGGCCCAGGCCCGAGCCGCCCGAGCCGAGCTTGGTCGTGAAGAAGGGGTCGTAGATATGCGTGAGGTCGTCGGCGGCAATGCCCACGCCCGTGTCGGCGATGGACAGGCGGATGTTCCGGCCATCGTCGCTGCCGCGCGCGGTGATGGCGATGCTGCCGCCGCTGCGTCCTTCGAACGCGTGGCGCAAGCAGTTTTCCAGCAGGTTGCTGAGCACCTGGCCCAGCGGGCCGGGATAGCTGTCCATGGCCAGTTCGTCCGGCACATCCTGCGTCAGGCTCACGCCGGCCGCCTTGAGCGGAGTGGACATGGGCAGCATCAGTTCTGCCACGAACTGGCGCAGCAGGAAGTGGCGCCGCTGCGAGCTAGCGCGGTCGACGGCGATCTGCTTGAAGCTGGACACCAGGTCGGCCGCGCGCTGCAGGTTGCGCAGCATGATGGCGTCCGCCTCGCTGGCCTGGGTCAGATAGGTTTCCAGCTCGGAACGGCGCAAGCCGTCGAGGAAGCTGGCCTGGATCTCGCGCGTGCGCTCGGCCATGGTGGTGGCCACCACCAGGCCGTTGCCGATCGGCGTATTGAGTTCATGCGCGATGCCCGCCACCAGCGCGCCCAGGGCGGCCAGCTTGTCGCGCCGCACCAGTTCCTCTTGCGTGATGGACAGGTTTTCCAGCGCCGCGGCCAATTCGCGGTTCGCCTGTTCCGATTGTTCCTTGGCCTGCGTCAGGGCGGCCGTGCGTTCGTCCACCAGTTCTTCCAGGTGGGTGCGGTGGCGCTGCAGTTCGCGTTCATGGCGCATGCGGCCGATCGCGATGCCGGCCAGGTCGGTGGCCGTGTCGATCAGGCCCAGGTCGTGCGCATCAGGGCTGCGCACGTCGCGGTAATACATGGCAAACGAGCCCAGCACGGCGCCATCCTGGCCGAAGATGGGGCGCGACCAGCAGGCGCGCAAGCCGAACGGCGCGGCCAACTCGCGGTAGGGCGCCCACAGCGGATCGTGCATGATATCGCTGACCACCACGGCTTCGCGCCGGAACATGGCCGTGCCGCAGGAGCCCACGCCGGGACCGATGGCCACGCCTTCGAGCAGGGCCATGTAGGCGGGCGGCAGGCTGGGACCGGCCGCGCTGTGCATGTGGATGCCGTCATCGTCGAGCAGCATGATGGAACACAACACGCCACGCGCCTGGCCCTCGATCAGCAGCAGCAGATGGTTCAGGGTGGGAATCAGGGGCGCGCCCTTGGCGACCATTTCCAGCAGCGCGCTCTGGCCCGCACGCATGGCTTCGGCCAGGATGCGCTCCGTCAAGTCGATGATGCGCGCATGCACCAGCTGGCGGCCCGGCACGGACAAACGCATCAGCCGGATTTCGCAGGCGATCGGGTGGCTGTCGCGATGGCAGCAGGTGGCGCGGAAGACGACGATCCTGCCTTGCAGGGTGGCGCGTATTTTCTCTTCCAGCAGTTGCGGCGAGGCGCGGCCATCGTCCTGTGTCCTGGGAAACAGCCGTTCCATGCCGCCTTGCAGCAGGTCGGCCAGCGGCATGCCGAACAGGCTTTCCGCCAGGTGGTTGGCGTCGATCAGCAGCTTGTTGTCGATGTCGAACAGCAGGACGGCGTCGGGCGAGCCGGCCAGGATGGAGTGGTAATTGACTTCCAGCGTTTGCGGATGCAAGGGGCGCGGCGCCGTGGCCGCATGCGGCACGGGCGCGTCGGCCTTGTGCAGCGCCAGTTCCATGAGGATTTTTTCCGCCACGTCGCGCGCATTGAAGGGCATCTTGATGTAGTCGGAGGCGCCGGCGCCCACGCTGCGGCCCTGTTCCTCGGCGCTGGGGGTGGCCGACATCAGCAGCAGCGGCACGCCATGGCGCCCGCCCGCATTGCGCAGGCGCATGCAGGCCGCGCCGATATTCGTGCCGGCCAGGGCCGCGTCGAGCAGGATCAGGTCCGTGCCGCCCGCCGCCAGTTCCACGCCCTCGTCGACATCGCCCGCCAGTCCCGTGCCCAGGTTATGCCGGTCCAGCACATACAGCAGTTCGCGCACATCGTTTGGCGAATTGCTGACCAGCAGCACATTGGCCCGGTCGGCGATGTTGGAAATCAACTGATTCATGGTGTCGCGCCCTTACGCGGTTCATGGGGCTAGTATTACATCAAGGCAAGTAGGAGTAAACGATAATTCTTGATGGCCAAAAGCAATGCAATTGGCCGCCCGGCGCAGGCCTTCATCAGGCGGCGTTTTTCGCCGCCGCCGCTGCCAGGCCGGCGCGCGCCTGTTCGATGCGCGCATAATTATCCTCGATCCAGTCGACCAGCACGGCCAGCCGTTCGGCCGCCTCGCGTCCCATCGGCGTCAGGCTGTACTCCACTTTCGGCGGGATCACCATATAGGCCTGGCGCAGCACGAAGCCGTCGCCGGCCAGCGCTTCCAGGGTTTGCGCCAGCATTTTTTCACTGACCCCGCCCACTTCGCGGCGCAGTTCGCTGAAGCGGCGGGTGCCGCTCAGCAGCAGAACCAGTACCAGCACGGCCCAGCGGCTGGTCAGGTGGCTGAGCACGACCCGCGACGGGCAGGCGGCCGCCAGCAGGTGCGCGTCCTGGTTCTGGCGGGCGAGGGCGGCGCGCAGGCTGGCGCCGGGAGTGTCTGTGGACATGATAGTTGGCCTTGTTAATTAAAATTTTACTTATACTTACCAAAAGGTACGTACTTACAATAAGTAAGTAATAGTCCTATTATAGGGTTTTACCACCCACGTACCAAGGAGAAATCATGATCGTCATCACCGGCGCCACAGGCAATCTGGGCCAGCACGTCATCGCCAGCCTGCTCGCATCCGTTCCCGCAGGCCACATCATCGCCGCCGTGCGCAACCCGGCCAAGGCTGCCGACCAGGCCGCCAAGGGCGTGCAAGTGCGCCAGGCCGATTACAACGATGGCGCCAGCCTCGACGCGGCTTTCCAGGGCGCGACGAAAATCCTGCTGATCTCGTCAAGCGAAGTGGGCCAGCGCGCGCAGCAGCACCAGAACGTCATCGATGCGGCCAAGCGCGCCGGCGTATCCCTGCTGGCTTATACCAGCGTCTTGCGCGCCGACACCTCGCCGCTGGGCCTGGCCGCCGAGCACGTGATCACGGAAGCGGCCATCCGCGCATCAAGCCTGCCTTACAGTTTCTTGCGCAACGGCTGGTACCTGGAAAACCATACGGAACACCTGGCGCCCGTGCTCGAGCATGGCGTCGTGCTGGGCGCGGCGCAGGATGGGCGTTTCTCGTCGGCCGCGCGCGCCGATTACGCGGCCGCGGCCGCTGCCGTGCTGACGGCGGCCCAGCCGCAAGCCATTTATGAACTGGCGGGCGACCAGGGCTTCACCCTGGCGCAATATGCGGCCGAAGTGGCGCGCCAGTCGGGCAAGCCGATTGTGTATAAAGACTTGCCGCAGGCGGACTTCAAGGCAGCGCTGGTAAGCGTGGGCGTGCCGGAAGGCTTTGCCGATCTGCTGGCCGATTCCGATGCGGGCGCGGCCAAGGGCGGCCTGGAAGACCATGGCAAGCAGTTGAGCGCGCTGATTGGCCGTCCGACGACGACCCTGTTTGACGCCGTGAAGGCGGCGCTGGCGAAATAAGGGGAGGGGATGCCGCAGGCGGAAAGCTGCGCGGCATTGTTGACGTTTGCAACCGGGAATGAAAAAAGCCGCAAACTCGTGAAAGTTTGCGGCTTTTTTGCGAATTTGGTAATGGTGCCCACGAAGGGACTCGAACCCCTACACCCGAAGGCACATGGACCTGAACCATGCGCGTCTACCAATTCCGCCACGTGGGCACTGATGCTGCTTGCTGCTGCTTGTTGCTATGTCTCACTACTATACTGCTGTACTGCGGATTACAACGATCGACAACTCGTTGCTGGTGGTGCCCACGAAGGGACTCGAACCCCTACACCCGAAGGCACATGGACCTGAACCATGCGCGTCTACCAATTCCGCCACGTGGGCATTGTGCTGCTAACTGCTGTGCTACCTTACTACTTTTTACTGCGGACAACAACGAAAACGACTCGTTGCTGGTGGTGCCCACGAAGGGACTCGAACCCCTACACCCGAAGGCACATGGACCTGAACCATGCGCGTCTACCAATTCCGCCACGTGGGCATTGTTACTGCTTGCTGCTTGTCGCTGCATGTTCTGCAGCGAGGACAAAATCATAAGGGCTGGCGCGCATTCGGTCAATCAACATTTCGCACTTTTCTTCAAGAAACATGGTTTTTCTTTCAAAAAGGGCTTTTCCCTATGAGAAAAGGGTAGATTTGCCTCTTTTTTCAGCGCTTTTGCCGATGCATGCGGGGCGCTTGCATCAGGCGCGGGCGAAAAGCTGTGGCGCTGCGCGCAGAGTGCGCAAGCCGCGAATGGCGGGAGTGCTGGCGAAGGGAGGGGAGAATGCTGCGGAAATGAAAAAAGCCGCAAACTCGTGAAAGTTTGCGGCTCTTTTGCGAATTAGGTAATGGTGCCCACGAAGGGACTCGAACCCCTACACCCGAAGGCACATGGACCTGAACCATGCGCGTCTACCAATTCCGCCACGTGGGCACTGATGCTGCTTATTGCTGATGCCTTCTTACTTTTTACTGCTCGAGTATTTGTTGCAAAACAACTTACTGCAACAATTCTGCTATTATAGCGGCTTGAAGAGTTTTGCGCCAGATGAGCTTTCGCTCCATACTGCACATCAACCCTGTACCGCTTTCCTGCAACTGCATTCCCGTGAAGGTTTGTCGCTGCAAGAGACCGAGATTATAGAGCAATATTTGCCGAAGTCAAATGCATTGCGCAGCTTTTCTCCTTTTTTTCATCGGCGGGGTACTTGTACTGTTTCCGATACGCTGTCCGTTAGGTAAACCTAGGCGTCGTCCGGTACACTACCGGACATCACCGTGTCAATATTGACGGTGATGTCATCGGTCTTTGTTCTCCGTTTGATCACTGTCAATAACAACTATAGAAATACTTTTGAGCCAAAATACCCACACCATTCCCAGCCGGGAGGACATTCTCGGCATTTTCCGCAGCGTCAACGCGCCTCTCGATCCGCAAACACTCGGGAAAACGCTGCAAGTGCATGCCGATTCCATGGATGTGCTCGTTCGTCGCCTGAAGGCGATGGAGCGCGACGGCCAGCTCAAGTCGGATGCCAGCGGTGTTTTCTCGCTGGCCGACCAGAGCGCGCTCGTCGCCGGCCGCGTCACCAGTCACCGCGATGGATTCGGCTTCGTCATTCCTGACGACGCCAGCGCCGACCTGTTCCTGCCTGAGAAAGAAATGCAGAAAGTGCTGCATGGCGACAAGGTCATGGCCCGCATCGTCGGCACGGACCGCCGTGGCCGCCCGGAAGGCACGATCGTGGAAGTCACGCAGCGCGCCAATACCCACGTCATCGGCCGCCTGATCCAGGAAAACGGCAACTGGGTGGTGGCGCCGGAAGACCAGCGCATCGGCCAGGACATTTTAGTTACCGGTTCGGTGGGCAAGGCGAAAGCCGGCCAGATCGTCAGCGTCGAGCTGACCGAGCAGCCCATGCGCTTCAAGCAGCCTGTCGGCAAGATCGTCGAAGTGCTCGGTGCGCTCGATGATCCCGGCATGGAAATCGAAATTGCCGTGCGTAAATTCAACGTGCCGCACATCTTTTCCGCCGCCGCCTTGAAGCAAGCTGAAAAACTGCCGTTCGAAGTGCGTGCCGCCGACCTGAAAGACCGTGTCGACCTGCGCGACGTGCCGCTCGTCACCATTGACGGTGAAGATGCGCGCGACTTCGACGATGCCGTGTATTGCGAACCCGTCAAGGTGGGCCGCGCCAACTGCTTCCGCCTGATCGTCGCCATTGCCGACGTCAGCCATTACGTGAAGCCGAACGACGCGCTCGATACCGATGCGCTCGAACGCAGCACCTCCGTGTATTTCCCGCGCCGCGTGATCCCGATGCTGCCGGAGAAACTGTCGAATGGCCTGTGTTCGCTGAACCCTGCCGTCGACCGTTTGACCCTCGTCTGCGACGCCGTCGTCAGCGACAAGGGCGAACTGAAGGCTTACCAGTTCTACCCGGCCGTCATCCATTCGGCCGCGCGCCTGACGTATGACGAAGTCGCCGCCGTGCTGGGCAACACCAAGGGACCAGAGGCGGCACGCCGCGCGGACATCCTGCCGCACCTGCAGAACCTGGAAGCCGTCTACCGCGCCTTGCTGAAAGCGCGCATGGAGCGTGGCGCCATCGACTTCGAGACGACGGAAACGTATATCGTCTGTAATAGCGCCGGCAAGATCGAGAAGATCGTTCCCCGCACGCGCAACGAAGCGCACAAGATCATCGAAGAGTGCATGCTGGCGGCCAACGTTTGCGCCGCCGATTTGCTGCTGCGTAACAAGCACCCGGGCACCTACCGCATCCACGCCAGCCCGACCAAGGAAAAGCTCACGCAAGTGCGCACCTTCCTGAAACAGGTTGGCCTGAACCTGACGGGCGGCGATACGCCATCGGCCTCCGATTACCAGACCCTGATGCAGCAGATCAAGCAGCGTCCCGATGCGGCCCTGCTGCAAACGATGCTGCTGCGCTCGATGCAGCAAGCCGTCTACAGCCCGGACAATATCGGCCACTTCGGCCTGGCGTACGAGGCATATGCCCACTTCACCAGCCCGATCCGCCGCTATCCCGACCTGCTGACGCACCGCGCCATCAAGGCCATCTTGCAAGGCAAGAAATACGAGCCGAAACTGTCCGACAAGGTTGTGCTGAACACCAATGTGTCGAACGCCACGCGCAAGCAGCAGGCGAAGGACAAGGCCGACGGCAAGCCGAAGAAAACCGACCTGACGATCTGGGACGCGCTGGGCGTGCACTGCTCGGCAAACGAGCGCCGCGCCGACGAAGCGTCGCGCGACGTCGAAGCCTGGCTGAAGTGCTACTTCATGCAGGACAAGCTGGGCGAAGAGTTTACCGGCACGATCACCGGCGTGACCACCTTCGGCGTGTTCGTGCAGCTCGACACCCTGTTTGTTGAAGGCCTGGTGCACGTCACCGAGCTGGGCACCGACTACTTCCAGTACGACGATGCGCGCCATGAACTGCGCGGCGAACGCACGGGCAAGCGCTACCAGCTGACCGACCGTCTGACGGTGCAAGTGGCACGTGTCGACCTGGAAACGCGCAAGATCGACCTGCGCCTGGTGACCGATGCGGAACTGGCGGGCGAAGACGCGCCGGCCAAGTCCAACGGCAGCGGCAAGCGCAAGGGCGAAAAGAAATCCATGGTCAAGCCTGGTCCAGCGACCGAGCAGCGTCATGAGATCAAGAGCGGCGGCAAGGGCGGCGGCAAGCCATCCAGCAAGCCGGCGGCCGCCAGGCCGGTAGCCGCCCCCGTAGCCAATGTGGCAAGCAAGGCGGCACCCAAGGCAGCCTCGAAGCCGGCAGCCAAGGCGGCAGCCCCGAAGGCCGCGCCGAAGCGCAGCAAAACCCCAGCCGCGGCGCCCGCTGCGGCGGCACCACGAGCAGCAAAAACTGTATCAAAGACAAGCAAGAAGAAGCGATAACAAATGAAGAATAAAATGATTTTCGGCTTCCACGCCGTCACCTCGCGTTTGCGTCATGAAGCGTCGTCCGTGGAAGAAATTTTCGTCGATGCCAGCCGTGTCGACGGCCGCATGAAGGACATGATCGCCGCCGCCAAGTCGGCCGGCGTGCGTGTCATGCCTGTCGATTCCTCGCGTCTGGACAAGATCGTCGGCACGCGCCGCCACCAGGGCGTGATCGCCTTCGCGTCGCAGCTGTCGCTGGCACGCAATCTGGACGAATTGCTGGACGCCATCGACGGCCCGCCGCTGCTGCTGATCCTCGACGGCATCACCGACCCGCACAACCTGGGCGCCTGCCTGCGCGTGGCCGACGGCGTCGGCGCACATGCCGTCATCGTGCCGAAGGACCGCGCTGTGGGCCTCAACGCCACGGCCGCCAAGGTTGCCAGCGGCGCCGCCGAAACCGTCCCGTACATCACCGTGACGAATCTGGCGCGCACCATGCGTGAACTGAAGGACCGCGGCATCTGGCTGATCGGCACTTCGGACGACGGCGAAAAAGGCTTGTACGAAGCCGATTTCACGGGCCCGACGGCCCTCGTCATGGGTTCCGAAGGCGAAGGCATGCGCCGTTTGACGCGCGACACCTGCGACATGCTGGTCAGCATCCCGATGTTCGGCTCCGTCGAGAGCTTGAACGTGTCCGTGGCTTCCGGCGTGTGTCTGTACGAAGCCCGCCGCCAGCGCATCGCGAAAGAAGGCTAAAAAACGTCCAGGGCGGCGTTGCATTGCCTCGCCGTACTTGCGTACTGTCTTCGGCAATGCGCCTTGCCCTGAACATTTTGTAGCGCTTCTTTGATCAGCCGCCGCCCTTGAGGCGGCGCTTGTTTATCTGCCTCTCCGGCAGCACCCCGCCGAATACGCTACCATTTGCGTCTTGTCTCTTACCTATTCAGAAATCCGTCTTATGTTCCACCACTTGCGCGAAGACATCAACAGCATCATCGAACGTGACCCCGCCGCCCGCAATGGCTGGGAGGTGCTGACCTGTTATCCGGGCTTGCACGCCATCGTCATGCATGGCTGGGCGCACTGGTGCTGGACGCGGCGCCTGAAGTGGGTGGGGCGCTTCATTTCGTATCTCGGCCGCATCATCACGGGCATCGAGATCCATCCTGGCGCCAGCATCGGCCGGCGCGTCTTCATCGACCATGGTTTCGGCGTGGTGATCGGCGAGACGGCCGTCGTCGGCGACGACTGCACCATCTACCAGGGCGTGACCCTGGGCGGCACCTCGCTGCACAGCGGCAGCAAACGCCATCCGACCCTGGAACGCGGCGTCATCGTCGGCGCCGGCGCGCAAGTGCTGGGCAACTTCACGGTGGGCGAGTACGCCAAGGTGGGTTCGAACGCCGTGCTGCTCAAACCCGTGCCGGCCGGCGCCACGGCCGTCGGCAACCCCGCGCACATCGTGCAAAAGGATCTCAATGCCCTGCGCGAAGGCAGCACGGCCCATCTGTTCGCCGCCTACGGCGTCACGCCGAACGGCGACGATCCGCTGTCGAAAGCCCTGCAGGGCCTGATCACGCACGCCGTGGCGCAGGAGCAGCGCATCGAAACCATCCTCGCCACTCTGAAGGCGGCGGGCATTTGCTGCCAGGCTGTGCCTGAATGTGATAAATTGGATTCGGAACAAATGAACAAGCTGGTTGATTAAGGATAGACGCATGAATACTGATGTGACGGCAGGCGAAAAAAGCACTGACAATCCCAATCTGCTCGACCCGTTCGAGATCCGCGTGCTGGCCGTGCTGGCCGAAAAGGAAGCGCTGACGCCGGACAGCTATCCGCTTTCGCTCAACGCCCTGACCAATGGCTGCAATCAGCTGTCCAGCCGCGACCCCGTGATGGCGCTGTCCGAGGAAACCGTGTACGACGTGCTGCAGCGCCTGATGCAGCGCAAGTTCGTCAACGGCATCACGCAGGCGGGCGCGCGTGTCGCCAAGTACGAACACCGCATGCGCATCAAGTGGTCGCTGGAACAGGACAAGCTGGCCATCCTGACGATATTGATGCTGCGCGGCTTGCAGACGGCGGGCGAGATCCGCAGCCGCAGCGGCCGGGTGCATGACTTCAAGTCGGTGGCGGAAGTGGAATCCGGCCTGCAATTTTTGATCGACAAATACCCGCCGCTGGTGGCCAGGCTGGCCGTCGCGCCGGGCGCCAAGGAACCGCGCTACGGCCACTTGCTGGGTGGCGAGGAAGCGCTGGCGCAGAGCGAGACGGCAGCCGGTTTTGCCGGCGCCGTCAGCGCGCCGCAGCAGGTCAGCCGTGTGGCCCAGCTGGAACAGGAAGTGCTGCAATTGCGCAGCGATTTCGATGGCCTGGCGGCGCAGTTCGAGGCCTTCCGCAAGCAGTTCGAGTGACAGGGCAGGCCGGATGAGCGGGGCCGCCGAGGCGCAGCGCGCCCACGGCGGCGAGCGATAGCGCCAGTTCTTCGGCTTTTTCAGCGTCAGGCTGATTGCGCAGCGCCGGCCGGCGTCAGGCGGCCCGCACCACCCGCACGCTATCGCGGCCCTCGCGCTTGGACGAGTACAAGGCGGCGTCGCCCAGTTCGAGCAGTGCCGCCAGGCTTGCCGGTGGCCGCTCGAACAAGGTGGCGCCCACGCTCAGGGTCACCGCCTTGGGCGTGGCGAATGCCTGCTGCGCCATCTGGCCGAACATGCCGCGCAAGGCATTTCCCAGCGCCACCACGCTGTCGCTGCTGGCCCCATGCAGCAAAATCACGAACTCGTCGCCTCCCAGCCTGGCCGCCAGGGCACCCTGCGGCAGGGTGTTGCACAGCATTTCACTGAGGGCCACCAGCAATTTGTCGCCCGCGCTGTGGCCGTGCAAGTCATTGACCTGCTTGAAATTGTCGATATCGATCAGCAGCAGGGCGCCGGGGCTGTGCGGCGAGGCCTGCTCCAGCAGCGCGGGCGCCCGTTCGTCCAGGGCGCGGCGGTTGTACAGCGCCGTGAGCGGGTCGCGCGCGGCCAGCTGCTCGATGCGTTCCTCGCGGCGGTGGCGTTCCGTGCCCGTCATGGACAAGGCGATCAGCATGATCGCCATGGCCCCTTCCACCAGCGAAATCTGGATGACTTCGCCACGGAAGCCGGCCAGATCGACGAAGGTATTGAGCGCAACGATGGAAGCGGCCTTGGCAAAATAAAAAAGGCCATGCAGCAGCAGCACGTAGCGCAGCTGCACCGCGCCCACGCTGAGGGAAACGCCATGCGGGCGCAGCAGGTAGCTGGCGCGCAGGCAGATGCCGGCGATGAGCAGCGACTGCACCACGAACATCACCTTCGACCACCAGGGGGCACCGGGCACCAGCAGCATGGCCAGCCAGGCGAGGGGAAGCAAATACCACGCACGCGACAGGCGCATGTCCATGAACCTGGCCACGCCCGCCAGGAACAGCCAGTGGGCGGCGATCAGCAAGCCGTTGGCAAACCAGATGCCGATCAGCAGAAAACCGCTGGTGCGCAGCAGGGCCAGGACGCAGCCCACCGTAATGACGGCGAACCCCGCACTCCAGAACAGCAGCGATTTTTCGCGCACGCTGCGCCATTCCACCGCCAGGTACAGTGCGGCGGCCGCGGCCAGCGCCGTAGTGAGGATGAGGATGGTGGAAGGATCGAGTGCCATGATTCGGGAGGGCGTGAGCTTGCGCAGATAAAGCGAGGAAGGGTAGTTCGCTATTTTAGCGCTCTCCAGGCCAGGTTTGGCCTGTCTTTGTTGACCACAAGTATCAAATATGTGCTGCCGCCAACAGTCAGCGGCCGATCGACGCTGCCGCGTGGCCATGGCGCAAGGCGCCGGATCACGGGGCGCAGGCCGCGCTGCCTTGCGCCCGCGTCGGTGGCTGCTTTGGTGTGCCCGGCGATTATGAGGTTGTGTGGACCCTTGCGGCAGGCACCACGCGGGTGAGCCCGGATTGGTACATAGTGTCATGTATAAACAACACAAACGTGGTAATGGCCGGCGAAATTCTCCGGACATGATCTGCCTGCTCTGCTCTGCTCTGCTCTGCTCTGCTCTGCGGTGCCAAGGCAAGGCAGCCATGCCAGCCTGACAGGCGCAAGCCAAAACTGTTCTCATCTGGCCGTGAGAGATAGTCATGCATGGCATTCCAGGTGCCATTCCGGTGGCCACCGACATATGCGCAAAAAATCGCATTTGAACGCCTCGATCAATGCTTGCAGCGTAGTGATATTTGATACCTCCACGGTGCATTCGCGCATGGGGAAATGGGGGCGCCGTGCCAGAGAAGACGTCAAAATAATCATTCCAGGCGATGGGCGCTGCGCCGCGAAAGCCATCCTCCCCGGCAGTGCGAGGCAAGCCCGCACATTGTCCGGACCGTTTTGTCGGGGAGTCTATCGGCGATACATCACCGTTCCCCCATCGACTCCGAAAACGTCTTGGTGATCGGTTTCGTCAGGTAGCGCAAGACCGTCTTGCGGCCCGTGTTGATTTCCACCGTGGCCGTCATGCCGGGCTGGATGAGGATTGGTTCGCCGTTCTTGCCGATCAGATTGCGCCCGCTGGTCTTGATCTGCACGCGGTAGTAGGGCTGTTCATTGCCCTTGTTGTCTTCGCTCAGGGTATCGGCGCTGATGTAGCTGACGGTGCCGCGCAGGCGGCCGTAGATGCCGTAGTCGTAGGCGTCGAGTTTCACGGCCGTGGGCAGGCCCGGCTTGATGAAGGCGATGTCGGCCGGCTTGACCTTCGCTTCGATGATCAGGTCATCGTCGGTGGGCACGATCTGCAGGATTTCCTCGCCCGGCTTGGCCACGCCGCCCAGCGTTGTGAGGCGCACGTTGCGCACGATGCCGTCCGTGGGCGCGTAGATATCCGTCGAACCCAGCTGCTCCTTGCGCTGCGTCACCGTCTGCAGCACGCCGGCCAGGTCTTCCTGGGCTTTCACCATGTCCGTCTGGCTGTCCTGCAGGTATTTGTTGCGCCGGTTGGTGATCTGCGCCTGGATGTCGACCACTTGGCGCCGCAGTTTCAGCACTTCGGCGCGGCTGACATCACCCGTTTCCAGCAGCGGCAAGTTCATTTCGAGTTCTTCCTTGATCAGCTTCATGGCGCTTTCCAGCGCGCCCACTTCCGCCTGCACGGCGCCTTGGCGCTTGCTGAACAGGGCCAGCTGGTTGGCGCGGAATTCGGGAAACGCCTGCAGTTCGGGCGGGAATTTCGGCGTGCCGCCAAACACCTCTGCCTGCAGGCGCGCCACGGCCGCCTTCAGGCCGGCCGCCTTGGCCGTGCTTTCCAGGTAGCTCGTCTCGGCGCGCGTGCGGTCGAAGCGCGCCAGCAGTTCGCCCTTTTTCACGATGCTGCCTTCGTGTACGCGCAATTCGGCCAGCACGCCGCCGTCGGCCACCTGGATGATCTGGTTGCGCGAACTGGCGATCACCTGGCCGTTGGCGCGCGTCACCTGGTCCAGCTCCGCCCACGAAGCCCAGGCGATGACGCCCGCCAGCGCCGCCGTGCAGCTCCAGATCAGCACGCGGCCCCGTTTGGCTTCTTCTTTTGCTTCCACCTTGGCCAGTTTCATGCGACGGCTCCTTGCGCCACCGGCGCTGGAGCTGGAGCTGGCACGGCCTGCGGCTTGCCCGACAGCTTGGCCAGCACGACGTCGCGCGGGCCGTCGAGCAGCACCCGGCCCGCCTGCAGCACCACCAGCCGGTCGAGCAGGGGCAATAGGGCGTTCTTGTGCGTGGTGGCGACCATGGTCACGCCTTCGGCCGCCAGTTCACCCAGCAAGCCGACGATGCGCGCTTCCGTCTTCGCATCCATGGCGCCCGTCGGTTCGTCCAGCAGCCAGATTTTCGGTTTCGCCAGCAGCAGGCGCGTGACGGCGATCAGCTGGCGCTGGCCGCCGGAGACGCCGCGTCCGCCTTCGGTGATGGCCAGCGCCAGTCCGCGCGGCTGGCCCAGTATCAGTTCGATCAGGCCGGTGCGCCTGGCCGCCGCGAGGATCGCTTCCTCGCCCGGGTCGGCCAGGCCCAGCAGCAGGTTGTCGCGCAGGGTGCCGCTGAACAAGCGCGTTTCCTGCGGCAGGTAGCCGATCATTTCGCGCATCACGGGCGGCGCCAGCAGGGCCATGTCGACGTCGCCCAGGTAGACCTTGCCCTCGGCCGGCTGGTACAGGCCCGAGGCCAGTTTCAGCAGGGTGCTCTTGCCCGAGCCGATGGCGCCCACCAGGCCGACCCGTTCGCCCGGACGGATGGCCAGCGCTTCGACTTCCAGCGCCACCTTTTGCGCGCCGCCATACGTAAAGCGGATGCGCTCGAAGCGCAGGCCCTTGTCCAGGCTGCGCGGCGTCAGCGCGAATTGCGCATTGTCCGCCTCGTTGGGCAGGCTGATGACCTGCTCCAGGCCATCGATCGAGGCGCGCGCATGGGCCCATTGCACCATCACGGCGGGCAGCTGCACGATGGGCATCAGGGCGCGGTTGCTGATGATGGTGCAGGCCATCAGGGCGCCCATGGTCATCTGGTTCTCCGCCACGAACCAGGCGCCCATGGAGATCAGCGCCACGTTGGTCAGCTGCTGGAAGGCGGCCGTGATGTTCTGCGACAGGGCCGCATAGTCGCGGATATTCTGCTCGGCATAGCTGGTCTCGGCCACCAGTTCGGCCCAGCGCGCCTGCATCATCCATTCGGCGCTGCTGCCCTTGAGGGTTTCGACGCCGTCGACGGCTTCCACCAGCAAGCCGGCCTTGCGGTTGCTGGCATTGAGGTTCTTGCGCGTGTGGGCCTGGATGGCGCGCTGGAACATCAGGCCGCACAACAGGGCCAGGGGCAGGGCCACCAGCGGCACCACCACCAGCCAGCCGCCGATGATGGTGATCATGGCCAGGAAGATCAGGGCGAAAGGCACGTCGGTGAGCACGAACAGGGACGTCGAGGTAAGCACGCCGCGCACCATCTCGAAGCCCTTCACCTGCGCCGCCAGGGTGCCGACGGAGGCAGGGCGTGCTTCCATGCGGATGCCCAGCATGCGCTGGAAAAACCACTCGGACAGCTCATGGTCGACGTCATTGCACGAATGGTCGACGATGCGGCTGCGCACCTGCTTGAGGATGAATTCCAGGCCGATCGACAGGGCCACGCCCACCACCAGCACCCACAGGGTGCTGAAGCTCTGGTTGGGGATCACGCGGTCGTACACCTGCATGGAAAACAGCGAGGTGGCCATGGTCAGCAGGGTTACCAGCGCGGTGGCCAGCACGGCGTCGACAAACACGCTTTTCTTCAGCCACAGGGCATTGCGCACCAGGCCAAGGGCGCCGGGACGCGCCGCGCTTTTCTCGCTGCGGCGCGGCAGGCCCACGCAGGCCAGGCCGGCCAGCGTCGCCAGCAGCAAGGGACGGCCATCGCTGCCTTCGCCATGCCAGGCGCCGTCGGCGCCGCGCGACTGCAGCAAGCCCCAGCCCGTGCTGGGGCTGTAGACGGCGAACGGCAGTTCGCCCGGCGTCGGCTCGTGCAGCAGGCGCGCCGCACCTTCCAGCCCGGCCGCCTGCCAGACGGTAGTCAGCACCACGCCTGGCGCGCCGTTGTCGTCGATGTCATCGAGCTGGCGCTGCAGGTCGGCCAGGCGGGCGGCGGCCAGGTGCTGGCCCGTGAGCCGCGCGGCCCTGTCGATGAGTGTCAGCAAGCCGTGTTTGATGGAGGTGTCCACGCTGTCTCCCGGTTAGATTCTGTGGCGGTCAGTTGGCGCGCGCCGATGCCGCGGGCGCCGTGCGTCCGGCCAGGGTGCCCGTCTGCGCGGCCAGGCGCAGGCTGGCCGCGATGGCTTGCGCGCGCGTGTCTTCCAGCGCGAACTGCGCCTGGGTGGCTTCGCGCACGGCGTTGAGCACATCGTTCCAGCTCTTGCGCCCGATCACATACTGGCGCGCATACGATTCGAATACCTGCGTCGATGTGGTGCTGGCCTCGCCCGCGTTGCCCAGGCGCTGGCGGCTGGCTTCTGCCTCGTTCCAGTCCAGGGTGAAACGCTCGCGCACGTCGCGTTCGGCCGCATCGTGCGCCGCGCGCGCGCCTTCGCGCCGGGCCACGGCCGCATCCACGCCGGCCTTGGCCGACAGGCCGGCGCCCGGCTGCGCCTGCAGCACCAGCATGGCGCGCGTGCGGTTGTCGGCATTGATGCCGCCCGTGGGTTTTTCCACGCGCAGCACGACCTTCGGCAGGTAGGCCGAGCGTTGCAGGGTGATTTCCGAATCGGCCGCCTGCGCCTCGTAGTCGAGCCGCTGCAGGGTGGGCGAATAGCTGATGGCCTGGCGCATGACCCGATCCAGGCTGGCGTCGGGCAGCGGCTCGCCGACGCCGACGCCGGTGCTGCTGACCACGCGCACCGGCTTGCCGGCCAGCTGCGACAGCTGCGCCAGCGCGTTTTCCAGCGCCTGGCGCGCGTTCGACACGTCGTTGGCCGCCTGGTAGGCGCGCGATTCGGCCAGGCGCTGGTCCGTCTGCGAGCTGACCGACTGCACCACGCGGCGCCTGATCATTTCCAGCAGGCGCTGGTGTTCGGCCAGCCCTTCCTCGGCCGAACGCACGCGCGCCGTCTGGCGCAGCGCTTCCGTATAGGCGCTGATCACGCGCAGCGAGAGGGTCAGGCGTTCTTCCTCGATGGCGGCGCCGGCCGCGTCGACCCGGCTGCCCGCCGCATCGATGCCGGCGTCGATGCGCCCGCCGCTCCACAGCGGCTGGTCGATGCGCACCACGCCGCCCGTTTCCCGCGAACCCGTGGGCACTTCCGCCGACAGGCTGGGATAGCGCTGCCATTGCGCGCCATCGAGGTCGGCCCGCGCGGCGGCCTGCGCCGAGCGTTTGCCCTGCACGGCGGGGTGGCTTTGCAGCGCCTGCTGCAAGACCTGGTCGAAGGTCCAGGCAGTGGCGCCCTGGGCGTGGACAACGGCGCTGGCGCTGGCCATGGCCACGGCCGCCAGCACGGCCGCGAGACAGGGCAGGATGCCGGCCCAGGGGCGCCGGCGCAGATGCATTGCTGGGAAACCGCGTAATCTCATCCCGTGTTTTTCCGGCCTCGCGGCCTGAAGGTATGCATGCAATACCGCCGCTTGCGCGGCTATCGCAGGGGGAGCGCGGACCCTGCCAGTGACTGCAGCCATGCTGGCCGCGCTCCTCCCGCACCTTGCAACTTCTTTGCCGTCACGCCGCCGTCAGACGACGAAGTTGGCCGCCGTCAGCTGCGTGATGTTGACGCCGCTCAGCAGCACCAGCGCCGTGTCGATGGCGTTGGCGTTGCTCAGGTCACTCGAGTGGTAGACCGTGACGGCGCCGTTGTTCTGCGCATCGGCGATCACGATATAGCCTTGTCCCGACAACACGCTGCTGTCGGCCGCGATGGCACTGGCGGCAGCCTGGATCGAGACGGCCGTGCCGTCGAAGATGAACAGGTTGTCGTTGCCAAAGTCCGTGCCCAGGTTGACGCCGATTGCCACCGATGCCGTCAGGTCGGCAATGGCCGACATGTCGATCACATCGCCGCCAGTCGCTGTCGGGCCCGCATCGAAGCTGGCCACCGTCAGCGGGTTGTGCAGCGCTTGCTGGCTCAGCACGAGGAGCTGGCTCGCGTCCGTCAGGTCGGCCTGGGCCTGGGCGGCGGCGGCCACGGCGGCATCGGCATTCGCCGCCACCGTCAGCGAGGCAGCATCCGTCAGGTCCGCTTGCGCCTGCGCCTGCAGTGCCGCGGCCGCGGCCGCATCAGCTGCCAGGTGCAGGGCGTTGGCGTCCGTCAGGTCGGCGCTCTGCGACGCGGCCAGTGCCGCCGCCGCCGCCGCGTTGGCGGCCAGCGTGAGTGCCACGGCGTCGGTCTGGTCGGCGATGGCTTGCACGGCGGCGGCATTGGCGGCGTCCGCATCCGAAATCAGGGCCAGGGCGCTGGCGTCGGTCAGGGCAGCGAGGGCATTGGCTTGCACCAGCGCCGCATCGGCCGCCTGCGCGTCCGCCTGCGCCTGGGCCGCTGCCGCATCGTCGGCAAAGGCCGCGTTGGCATTGGCATGTGCCTGCGCCGCCGCTGCCGCTGCGCTGGCGGCTACCGCATCGTCCGCTTGCGCCGCTTGCAGGGCCGCCAGCGAGGCAGCGGCCTGTGCCTGCGCCAGCGGCGCGGCCGCATCGGCTGCATGCGCGGCGGCCGCCGCGGCAATGGCGTTATTGGCGTTGACGGTGGCCGCCGCGGCGGCCGCGTCGTCCGCCTGCGCCTGCTGCGTGGTGGCCAGCGAGGCGGCCGCTTGCGCGGCGGCTGCCGCTGCCGCATCGTCGTCGTTCTGCGCCGCCGTGGCTGCCGCCAGGGCGCTGGCTGCGGCCGTTGCCGTGCTGACGGCCAGGGCATCGGCGGCGATGGCTGCCGCTTGGGCGCCGGCCGCGGCGGTGGCATTGGCTGCCGCCTGGTTGGCGGCCGTATCGTCGGCTTGCGCCGCTTGCGCGGCAAGCAGTGCTGCCGCCGCTGCCGCTGCGCTGGCTGCGGCCGTGGCGTCGGCCGCGGCGGCGGCCGTGGCAGCCGCTTGCGCCAGCGCTGCTGCCGCGGCGGCGTCGGCTGCCGCCTGGTCGTCGGCGACGGCAGCGTCATGCGCGGCCTGTGCATTGGCGGCATTGCTCGCTGCCAAGGCCGCTGCCGCGTCGTCCGCCTGCGCCGCCTGGGTGGCGGCCAGGGTAATGGCAGCCGCTGCCGCTGCCGCTGCGGCGGCAACATCGGCGTCGTGCGCGTTTTGCGCGGCCAGCTGGGCGGCGGCGGCTGCCGCTGCCGTGGCGGCCACGTCGGCATCGGCGGCAATGGCCGCATTCAGCGCCGCTTGAGCGTTGGCGGCGGCTGTTGCGGCGGCCGCTGCCGTGGCGTCGTCGGCCTGGGCATTGAGCGTGGCGGCCAGCGAGATTGCCGCTTGCGCTGCCGCCGCTGCTGCTGCCGCATCGGCGTTCTGTGCCGCGACCGCCGCCGCATGCGCCGCTGCCGCATTGGTGGCGGCCGTGGCTGCCGCCGCATCGTCGGCCTGGGCCGCTGCCAGCGCCGCGTGGGCCGCCGCCGCATTGGCGTTAGCCTGGGCCGCATCATCCGACGCGCTCTGGGCGGCCAGCAGGAGGTTCAGTTTCAGGGTCTTGTCGTTGTCGGCATCCGTGGCGTTGATATCGGCTGTCACGGCGGCAGTCAGGTTGGCGATGGCCGCATTGAGCGCGATATGAGCGTTCGCCGCTGCCGTGTCGGCCAGCTGCGCCGCCAGGGTGGCGGCGGCCGAGAGCGCCGCCGTGTGGGCGGCATTGGCGGCGGCATCGTCGGCGGCCAGCGCTGCGCTGGCCGCTGCCAGTGCGTTGTTGGCTACCGTGGCGAGGGTTGCCAGGGCGGCATCTGCCAGCAGGGCGGCGTTGGCAAGCAATTGCGCGGCTGCCGCGGTGGCTGCCGTGGTGGCCGCCGCGGTGTCGTCGTTCTGCGCCGCCGTGGTGGCGGCGAGCGAGGCGCTGGCTGTCGCGATGGCCGCGTTCAGTGTTGTCGTGGCCGCATTCAGGGCTGCCTGGGCACTGCTTGCGGCTGTGGCGGCGGTAGCGGCAAGGCTGTCGTCGTTCAGGGCCTGGTTCAGCGCGGCCAGCGCGCTGGCCGCCGTCGCCGCGGTCGTGCCGACGGCGAGATCGGCCGCTTGCGCCGCCTGTGTGGCAGCCAGCGAGATGGATGCCGTGAGGGCGGCGGCGGCGGCGGCGATATCATCCGCCTGCGCGTGCTGTGTGGCGGCGGCCGAGATGGCGGCGATGGCGGCGGCTGCGGTAGCTGCCGTGTCGGCGGCCGTGGCCGCGGCTGCTGCGGCCGTGGCATTCGTGGCGTTGATTGCAGCGGCAGCGGCGGCGGCATCGTCGGCCAGTGCCTGGTTCAACGCGGCCAGGGCGTTGGCGGCGATGGTGGCGGCGCTGGCGGCCGTGTTGTCCAGCGTTTGCGCCGCCTGGGCAGCCGCTTGCGAGGCGGTGGCCACGGTAGCGGCGGCAGCGGCGGCCACATCGTCGGCGATGGCGGCGGCTGTGGCGGCGTTGGCCAGCACGGCGGCAGCGGCCGTGGCTGCCGCATTCGCGTCAGCAGCCAGTGCCGCATTCAGGGCGGCCAGGGCGTTGGCGGCCGTGGCTGCCGTCGAGGCGGCTGCCGTGTCGGCCGCTTGCGCCGCTTGCGTGGCGGCCAGCGAGGTGGCCGCCACGCCGGCGGCGGTGGCCGCAAGCGTGTCGTCCAGCGCTGCCGCCGTGGCGGCCGCCTGCGAGGTCAGTGCCAGGGTGGCGGCGGCGGTGGCGGCATTGTCGGCGTTGAGCGCATTGTTCAGCGCCGTCAGCGACGCCGCTGCCGTGGCTGCCGTCGAGGCGGCTGTCGCATCGTCAGCCTGTGCCGACAGCGCGACGGCGCGCGACAGGTTCGCCGTGGTGGCGGCCGTGGTGGCGGCCAGCGCCGCCACCAGGTCGAGCGGGTGGGCGGCCGAATAGGCCGCCAGTGCCGTGGCGTTGGCGGCGTCGTTGTTGGCGATGGTGGTGAGTGCCGCCGCATCCGTCAGCGCGGCCTTGGTGGCGGCCACGGTGGCCGCTGTCACGTTCAAGGTGTGCTGGGTACCCAGTACAACGGCATCCGTCAGGCCGGCCAGGGCGGCGGCGGCCGTGGCGGCCGTGGCGTTTACGGTGGCGGCCAGGTTCAGGGCCACGGCATCCGTCAGGTTGGCTGTCGTTTGCGCGGCGGTGGCGGCGGCAGCGTCAACGGTGGACACCAGGCCCAGGGCCACGGCGTCGGTCAGCGCGGCCGTGGCGGCAGCCGTGTTGGCGGCGGCGGTGGCGGCCGTCGAGACGGTTCCCAGGGCCACGGCATCGGTCAGGTTAGCGACGGCGGCAGCGGCGCTGGCAGCCGTGTTGGCGGCCGTCGACACCAGGCCCAGGGCCACGGCATCGGTCAGGTTGGCCGTCGTTTGCAGGGCGGCGGCGGCGGCCGCGTCAGCCGTGGCGACCAGGCCCAGGGCCGTGGCGTCGGTGGCGGCAGCGGCGCTGGCAGCCGTGTTGGCGGCGGCCGTCGCGGCAGCCGATACGGTGCCCAGTGCCACCGCATCGGTCAGGTTGGCAACATTGGCAGCCGTGCTGGCGGCCGTGTTGGCGAGACTTGCCACCAGGCCAAGGGCGGCGGCGTCCGTCAGGTTGGCTGTCGCCTGCAGGGTCGCGGCCACGGTGGCGTCGGCCGTGGAGATCAGGCCCAGGGCGGTGGCGTCCGTCAACGCCGCCAGGCTGGCGGCCGAGGAGGCGACCAGCGCATCGGCGTTCGAGATGAGGCTCAGTGTGACGGCGTCGGTCTGGCCCGCTGTCGTCGCGGCGGCTGCCGCGGCGGCGTCGGCAGCTGCCGATACCAGGCCCAGGGCGACGGCATCGGTCAGGTTGGCCGTGTTTTGCGCCGCCGTGGCGGCCAATTGCGCCAGCGTATTGGCAGAGCTCAGCGCGTTGACGGTGGTCTGGGCGGCCAGCTGGGCGGCGGCATCGGTGGTGGAGATCAGCCCCAGCGCGCCGGCATCGGTCAGTGCCGCCGTGGCGGCGGCAGCGGTGGCGGCAGCCTGTGCGGCAGCGGCGGCGCTGACGGCCGAGATATCGATCCCGCCGAGGGCGGCGGCAGCTTCCGCCGCCGAGACGGCGGAAGCTGCCGTGGCGGCCAGCGCCGCTGCGTCGGTCAGGTTGGCCGTCACTTGCAGGGCGGTTGCCGCTGCCGCATCGAGCGTGGCGGTGGCGGCAAGGCTGATGGCATCCGTCAGGCTGGCGGTGAGGTCGGCGCTGTCGGCATCGCCCTGCAAGGCATTGACGGTGGCCGTCAGGTCGAGCACGCTGGTCTGGCCGGCCGTGACGTTGGCGGCCAGGGAGGCGAGGTTGGCGAGATTGAAGGCGTTGAGCGCCACGTTGACATCCAGCAGGCTGGCCTGGGCATTGGCGGCAGCCGCATCGGCGTCGGCCTGGTCTGCCGCTTGCTGCAAGGCGACGACATCGGTCTGGTCAGCCACTGCCTGGGCATTGGCGGCGTCGTTCGCGGCGGCCGCGTCGGCGGCTGCCAGGGCGGCGGCATCCGTCTGGTTGGCCGTGGTTTGCGCGGCCAGCGCGGCGGCGGCGTCCGCGTCGGAAATCACTTGCAGGGCGGCGGCATCCGTCAGCGCGGCTTGCGTGGCGGCGCTGGCGGCCGTGGCGGCGGCCGCGTCAGCAGAAATTTGCAGCGCGGCGGCATCGCTCTGGTTGGCGGTGATCACGGCATTGGCAGCGGCGGTCGCGGCAGCGGCGGCCGCGATATCAAGCGCGGCGGCATCCGTGGCATTGGCCACGGCGGCGGCAGTGGCCGCCGTGCTGGCATCGGCGTTGGAAATGACGGCCAGGGCGGCCGCGTCGGTCAGGCCGGCCTGCACTTGCGCCGCGTCCGACGCCAGGGTGGCCGCATCGGCGATCAGGCCCAGGGTAGGCGCATCCGTCTGGTTCGCTTGCGTCTGCGCGTTCGCGGCAGCCGTCGCGGCGGCATTGGCGGCCGCTTGCAGGGCGACGGCGTCGGTGGCGTTGGCGAGCGAGGCATCCCAGGCGGCCACGCCGGCGGCGGCGTCGGCGGCCATCGTCAGGGCGACGGCGTCGGTCAGCGCAGCCTGGTTGGCTGCTGTCGTGGCTGCCGTGGCGGCATTGCTGGCAGCCACGCCCAGGGCTGCCGCATCGGTGGCATTGGCCGCTGCGGCGGCATTCGCCGCAGCGGTGGCGGCGGCGTTCGACGCGGCGGCCAGGGCGGTGGCATCGGTGACATCGGCCAGTTCGGTCGCGGCGGCAGACGCGGCTGCGTCAGCATCCGACACCAGCGCCAGGACGTCGGCATCGGTAAAGCTGGCCTGGATGCCGGCGGTGACGGCGGCGTTGGCGGCGGCCGTTGCCGCCAGGTCCAGCGCGGCGGCATCCGTGGCATTGGCCAGCGCCGTGGCGGCGGCAGCGGCAGCGGCGTCGTTGGCCGCGATGACGCCCAGTGCGGCGGCATCGGTCAGGTTTGCCTGCGCAATGGCGGCGGCGGCGACGACATCGGCCGCGTCGGCGATCAGTTGCAGCGCAGGTGCATCGGTCTGGTCAGCCTGCGTTTGCGCCGCATCGGCGGCCGCTTGCGCGGCGGCGGCGTTGGCGGCGGCCGTGACGGCAGCCGCATCGGCATTTTGCGCCGCGGTCGTGGCGGCCAGCGAGGCGGCGGCCGTGGCCGCGGCAGCAGCGGCAGCGTTGTCGTCATTTGTGGCGAGCGTGGCGGCTGCCTGCGCGCCGGGCACGACGGCGGCCGTGCTGATGGCCAGCGCATCGTCGCTGTCGGCGCTATTCGCGGCGGCCAGGGCTGCGGCTGCCGCGGCGGCGGCTTGCGCGGCCAGCTGGTCGGCCAGCGTGGCGGCATTCGCGGCTGCCTGCGAGGCGGCGGCCGTGGCTGCCGCTGCGGCGGCGCTGGCGTCGTCGGCCAGCGCGCTGTTGGCGGCATTCAAGGCGGCAGCGGCGGCCAGCAGGATGGTGTCGCCAACCGTAATGGTGAGAGAGGGATTGTTGGGATCGACCTGGCCGCCCGTGCCACCTCCAGTGCCTCCGGTACCACCGCCCGTGCCGCCTCCGGTACCGCCCGTGCCACCGCCTGTGCCTCCGGTGCCACCTCCGGTACCGCCCGTGCCACCGCCTGTGCCTCCGGTACCACCTCCGGTACCACCCGTGCCACCACCCGTGCCTCCGGTGCCCGAGCCGCCCGTGCCGGAACCGCCGGCGGCAGCGCCGCCGCCGCCACCGCCGCCAGCCGCGGCGGCGACCAGCCCAATGCCGCCGATCGCGCCCAGGGCGCCGAGTCCGCCGAAGCCGCCGGCGGCACCGGCAGCACCGGCGCCAGTTCCTGCGCCAGCCGAGGCGCCGGCGACGTCAACGATGCTGCCACTCGGTATGCCCGCCGCACCGGCGCCTGCCCCTGCGCCTGCTGGCGCGGCCGCACCGCCATTGCTGTCGCTTTGTGGCGTGCCCAGATCGGCATTGCCCGTACCAGCCTGGCCTGCCGCCGCGCCGCTACCACCGCCAGCCCCTGCCGCCAGCGCCGCTGCGGCGGCTGCGGCGCCAAGCACGCCGGCATTGCCTGTTTCGGCACTGCCCGTGACTTCGACGACGTTTTCCGCTGGCATGGTTTGATCGGCTACGGCGCCTTGCGCCAGTTCGTCTTCGTCATACTGCTTGCGCTCGCCATGCCTGGTAACGGCGGCTTTTTTATTGCTTGAAGTGCTCTTGGCACCGGCGGCATCGGCATTGACGGAAGGTTGTGCTGGGTTTTGTGGGGTGGCCATTTGAAAGTCTCCGGAAGAGGTTATGCGTTCGGTCAATTTTTTAATGAGTTAAAAAATTAATAAATATAGATACGTTTCCATGGTTTCTCCGGCGTGGCTTGGGCCGTGATCGCTCTTGATTGCCTGCTGTGTTTACAGTGGCAAGTAAAACATATTTGTATAAAAATCGCAGGTGCAAAAAAGTGCTGCGCTGAAAATATTTAAAATGTTATTTTTATATTTGTTATCTACTGCACTATTTTTCTTTCCTGTTACTCAGAAAAAATCACGTGCAAATTGCAGGGACGGGCGCCATGGCATGTTACTAACCGTTGTTTACTTTGCGTCTTTCCCTGCTATCACTCTGAGGATAGTTTCAATTTTGAAACATTCAATTTCATTTTGACCACTAGCCACACCTCTATTCTGTCAAGGTTTACGCAAATCAATAATCACGAATTGTCACGAAATCGTGCTTTTCTGCTGAATTCGCTGTCGGGTTCCAGTATTTCTGCGACTTTCCTCCAAAAAGCGTTTCGCTATCAAATTGGTAGTTGTTGCTTTTTGATGCGACGATTATAAAATTTGATTGGTAATAAAATGCGATAGAAATAATTATTTGTAATTTATATATCAATAAAAAACTATCGAATGAATAGTCTTGATGATTCAAGGGGAATGCCGATATTAACTATCAGGGCGATAGTGAATATTCGCCTGGAGTGAAATGGCGCTGGAATGGAAAACGCCCCGGCGGGCGGGGCGTTCTTTTTGTGGGCGGTGCGGGGAAGGGCGGTCAGTTTTCCTCGCGCCAGCTGCGCAGGCGGATGGCGGCGTACAGCAGTGCCGCGCCAGCCGCCGCGCCCAGCCAGGTGGCGGGCAAGGCCAGGCTGGACCAGGAGTTGCTGAAAATGTCGACGCGCGGCAATGGCGCACCCTGTGCCATCGCCTGTACCTGCGGCAGCAGTTCCGGTTCGAACAAATACCAGCTGCCGGGGATGGTGCCCAGCAGAGCGCGCCCGATGACATTCATCTGTATCCAGTTGATGTCGTTTTCCGTCAGCGTCAGCTTGCCCAGCCAGACCGTCAGGATCAGCAGCAGCAGGGGCACGCCGACGGCCCACAGGAATACCTTGGACCTGGCCCAGCTCGATACCATCAGCAGCCAGCCCACGGTTGGCAGGGCCCACAGGCAATACACGGGCAGCAGGCCGAACACGCGCAGCGGTCCCAGATACAGGCCGGGCGAAGCGAGCAGCTCGGAAAACACGAAGATGCCGTTCGCTGCCAGCACGCTGCCGAGTATCAGCAACAGCAGCAGCGAGGTGAGGCTGGCCGCCGCCACCACGATCAGCGGCGCGACCAGCAGCGCGATGGCCGCTTTCGACAGCACGGTTTGCGCATCCGAGATGGGCAGCGATTTCCAGAACAGTACGCTGCGGTCGCGGCGCTCGTCATGCAGGGCGCTCAGGCAATAGAAAAACACCAGGAAACCCAGCGCCAGGTACAGGGGCGTGGCCGTGTAGGTGTAATTGTTGGCCACGGTCTCGATGATTTCCATGCGGCGCGGGGCGAACGAACGGGTGCCGAGGATGGCGCTCCAGGTGATGGCCTCGCCATTCACGGTCATCGCCGTGCGCACCTTGGTCTGGGCGATGGTGCCGATCATGATCAGGGTGGCCAGCACTGTCATGGCGATGCCGATGATTGCAGGCGTCCACAGCAGCATGCCCTTGTGTTCCCACAGTTCGCGGCGGATCAGCCATTTCATTTTGTTGATGGGGGAAATGCTCATTGGTACGATCCTTTCATGGTCGCGACAAACAGGTCAGCCAGGCTGGGCGTGCGCAGCTCTCCCAGGGCGGCCAGCTGGGTGCGGGCGACGCCGTCGAACAGCATCACCGACTTGCCGAATACGCTGCGTTCGCTGATCGGCAGCAGGGCGCGCGCAGGATTCACATGTTGCGGGCCCACCATCACCTCGATATAGCGTTCGCCCACTTCTTCCATTGTCGAGGCCAGCACGATCTTGCCGTCGCGAATGAACATCAGGTCACTGAGGATGTGTTCGACTTCCTCGATCTGGTGCGTGGTGATGACGATGGTCTTGTTTTCATCGAAATAGTCTTCCAGTAAGTTCTGGTAGAACTGCTTGCGGTACAGGATGTCCAGGCCCAGGGTCGGTTCGTCGAGCACCAGCAGGCGCGCATCGATGGCCATCACCAGCGCCAGGTGCAGCTGCACGATCATGCCTTTCGACATGGCCTTGACTTTCATCTTCGGCGCCAGCTTGGTGTGCGCCAGGTAGCGCTCGGCCTTGCTGCGGTCGAAACGCGGATGCACGCCAGCGACGAAATCGATGGCGTCGCGCACACGCAGCCAGCCCGGCAAAATCGCCACGTCGGCGATGAAGCACACGTCATCCATCAGCGCGTCGCGCTGCGTGCGCGGGTCGCGCCCCAGCACCGACAGATCGCCTTCGAAACCCGTCAGGCCCAGGATGGCTTTCAGGGTGGTGGTCTTGCCCGAGCCATTCGGGCCGATCAGGCCGACGATGCGCCCCGGCGCGATATCAAAGCTGATGTTGTCGATGGCCGCCTGCTTGCCATAGTGCTTGCGCAGGCCGCGCGCGCTGATGACGCTGTCCTTGTTCAATTCACTCATGCGTTTTCTCCCTCGGCGTCGTCCTGGCGGCTGGCCAGCAGCAGTTGTTGCATATCCAGGCCCAGGCGCGTGATGCGTTCCAGCACGGCCGGCCATTCCTCGCGCAGGAAGCGCTCGCGTTCACTGGCCAGCAATTTGTCGCGGGCCCCTTCCAAGACGTACATGCCAAGTCCTCTGCGTTTTTCCACCAGGGCATCGTCGACCAGTTCCTGATAGGCGCGCGACACGGTGATCGGGTTGAGTTGGTAGTCGGCCGCCACCTGGCGTACCGACGGCAGGGCGTCGCCAGACTGCAGCACGCCATCGAGCATCATGCCCACCACCTTGGCCTTGAGCTGGCGGTAGATGGGGCTATTGTCATGCCATTCGGCGCTCATGGGATGCGCTCCCACAAGGGGAGGGCGGGATGGCGCGCAAGCGGTGCTGGGGACATCGGAGCTCCTTGCTGTCTTGTTGAGTTGGTGTTGTAGTTAACTATAACACTAAGATCTAAAAAATCAAACGCTATTTCCGCCCAGCTGGCATTGCAGTTCCAGCGCATTGAACAGGGCGGCGCCAGCCGCGGTATTGTCGAAGATGCACCAGCTGTCCGGGTGTGCGGATTGGGCGAGCTGCGTTGCCAGTGCCGCCAGGTACTCAGTGCTGTAGTCCGAATAGTAGATGCGTGGGCTGCCGTGCAGGCGGAAATATGCCACCGCCGTCGTCGGCACATGGGGGCCGGGCTGGCCGGCGGGCGGATCGGCCCGCACGCGCGTGATGCCTTGCATCGTCAATAGTTCGGTCGCGCCCGCCGCAAACCAGCTGGGATGGCGCGCTTCACAGGCCAGCATGCCATCGAAGCGCTGGCGCAGCGTATTGAAAAATTCGGCGGCCACGTCCGCCTCGAAACGCAGGCTGGGCGGCAGCTGCACCAGCACGCAGCCCAGTTTATTCCCCAGTTGCATAACCTCTCCCGCAAAGCGATCGAGTTCAGCGGCACAGTCGCGCAGGCGCCGTTCGTGCGTGATGCTGCGCGGCAGTTTCACGCTGAAGCGGAACGTGTCGGGCACGCTGGCGGCCCAGCGCGCATACGTGGCGGGCTGGTGCGGGCGATAGAACGAGCTGTTGATTTCCACGCAGCCCAGCACCTGGGCATAGCGCTGAAGATGGCTGCCGGCGTGTGGAAAATGGCTGGCGGCGGCGCTGGAAATGCTCCAGCCGGCCGTGCCGATATAGGGTGGGGAAGGGGGCGTGCGCATGCCGCCATTACAGCAAGGCCAGGCGGGCACGGCTATCGGACAAACGCCCGTGCGGCGGTCGGCGCACGCCTAGTCGATGATGTCGCCGTTCAGGTCGTGACGCGTGATGTTGCCGCGCGCATCGATGGCGATCCAGCCGCCGCGCGGCTGTTGCGGCGGCGTCACGTCGCATTCCCAGTCCGGCAAGACATAGCGCAAGGTGTCGTCGACCTGGTGCAGGGCAGGGCGGTGCGTGTGGCCGTGGATCATGATGGTGCTGGCGTGTTCGGCGAATACTTGCGCCACGGCATCGGGCGTGACATCCATGATGTCCATGGATTTTTCGCCATTGTGTTCGCGGCTGCTTTTGCGCAAGCCGTCGATGATGGCCTTGCGCTGCGCCAGCGGCATGGACAGGAACTGTTTTTGCCAGGCGGGCTGGCGCACCATGGCGCGAAACTCCATGTATTGCACGTCTTTCGTGCATTCGGCGTCGCCATGCAGCAAGACGATGCGCCGGCCGGCAATGGTGGCCACGTGCGGTTCGCTGAGCAGGGTGGCGCCGGCGGCGGCGGCAAAGCCGGAGCCGACGAGAAAGTCGCGGTTGCCGGCGATCCAGTAGACATGCACGCCCGCATCGCTGACGGCGCGGATGGCGGCCGTCATGCGCGCATTGAACGGGTCTTCCAGGTCATCGTCGCCGGCCCAGTATTCGAACAGGTCGCCTAATAGATACAGCGCTTGCGCATATTGCGCATGGTGTTCCAGGAACGATAGAAACGCCGCGCTGGTGCGCGGGTGCGAGCTCTGCAGATGCAGGTCGGAAATAAAGAGTGCGGCAGGCATTGTCATCGTTCAACGCTCCCAAAAAGTGATGTACATGGAAAAGCGCAAACGCTGCAATGCCTGTTATGCATGATGCGGTAGCCTGATTACGCGGCTTCTACCTTCTCGATGATGACGTCCGTCACTGGCACGTCGGCGAACATGCCGGCGCGCGAGGTTTTCACGGCGCGGATGGCGTCGACGACTTCTTTGCCGTCCGTCACTTTACCGAACACGGCGTAGCCCCAGCCGTCCTGGCCTGGATAGTCGAGGAAGCTGTTGTTCTTGATGTTGATGAAGAACTGTGCCGATGCCGAGTGCGGATCCGACGTGCGGGCCATGGCCAGGGTGTAGGTATCGTTTTTCAGGCCGTTCTTGGCTTCGTTTTCCACGGTGGCATCCGCTGGCTTTTGTTTCATGCCTGGCTCGAAACCGCCGCCCTGGATCATGAAACCGTCGATGACGCGGTGGAAAATCGTGTTGTCGTAGTGGCCGGCTTGCATGTAGGCGAGGAAGTTGGCAACCGTTTTCGGCGCTTTTTCGGCGTCCAGTTCAGCGGTGATCTTGCCCAGATTGGTGGTGATGATGACGGAGGTCATGATGATCCTTAATAAATTGGATGAAGAATGATTCAACGGCCCCGTGCGACAGGGCCGTAAAAACGCTATTTTACAGTTTTGCGGGCGCGGACTTGAGTAAAGTCGCCGATTCGATCACCACGGGCGTGACGGGCACGTTCTGGTGCGGTCCCTTGTCGGCGACGGGCACGGCCTTGATCTTGTCGACCACGTCCATGCCGCTGACGACCTTGCCGAATACCGTGTAGCCGAAACCGTCGCGGCCAGGGTAGTCGAGCGCGCCATTGTCATTGACGTTGATGAAGAACTGCGCGGTGGCCGAATGCGGGTCGCCCGTGCGCGCCATGGCGATGCTGTAGGTGACGTTCTGCAAGCCGTTTTGCGCCTCGTTCCTGACCGGTGCCTTGGTGGCTTTCTGCTTGATCTTCTTGTCGAAGCCGCCGCCCTGTATCATGAAGCCATCGATGACGCGGTGAAACACGGTGCCCTTGTAGTAGCCGCTTTTCACGTACTGCAAGAAATTGGCGACGCTTTTCGGTGCTTTTTCCTGGTTCAGTTCCAGCACGATCTCGCCCATATTCGTTTTCAGGGCCACATGCGGCGTGGGATCGAGGGTGGCGGTGGGGGCGGCAGGCGCGGCAACGACGGCGCCACCCAGGGTCAGGCTGGCAAACAGGGTGCAGAAGCGGGCCAGGAAAGACAGGCGCTGCGGTTTGGTTTCTTGCATGGAGGCGTCCTTAATCGTTATTTTTCTCTAAACTTGCTTTAATTGTAAAGAAGTGAAAATTCGGTTGAACATCGTAAAAACCTGATTCATATCGGGCCAGTATGGTTTTTATCAATGTTATACTTGACCGCTAACGCCCTAATTCTAACAAACAAGAACAACAATATAGCTGGTCGTCCAGTCTCGGCGCACACGGTAGTTCAGTGGCGCGGCACCCCCGGTGTCCGCGCCTGTCTGTCGTTTTGCCTGGCTGGTGGCCGCTCCACTTGCAAAGTACGATGAGCAATCTAAAGATTTACAACACCCTGGCGCGCGAGAAGCAGGTATTCGTCCCGATGGAAGCCGGCAAGGTACGCATGTACGTGTGCGGCATGACCATCTACGATTATTGCCATATCGGCCATGCCCGCATGATGATGGCCTTCGACGTCATCTACCGCTGGCTGAAGGCTAGCGGTTTCGATGTCACGTATGTGCGCAACATTACGGACATCGACGACAAGATCATCCGCCGCGCCGTGGAAAACGGCGAGACGATTTCCCAGCTGACGACGCGTTTCACGCAGTACATGGATGAAGACACGGCCGCGCTGGGCATCCTGACGCCCGACCATACGCCGCGCGCCACCGAATACGTGCCGCAGATGCTGCGCCTGATCGAGCAGCTGGAAGCGAAAGACCTGGCTTACCAGGGCGCGGATGGTGACGTGAACTATGCCGTGCGCAATTTCCCCCACTACGGCAAGCTGTCGGGCAAGTCGCTCGACGACCTGCGCGCGGGCGAACGTGTCGACGTGAATACGGGCAAGCGCGATCCGCTCGACTTCGTGCTGTGGAAGTCGTCGAAGGATGCCGAGCCGGAAGAAGTCAAATGGGATTCGAAGTGGGGCAAGGGCCGCCCGGGCTGGCATATCGAGTGCTCGGCCATGTCGTGCGCCTTGCTCGGCGAACAGTTCGACATCCATGGCGGCGGCGCGGACCTGCAATTCCCGCACCACGAAAACGAGATCGCCCAATCCGAAGGCGCGTTCGGCCATACCAGCGTGAATTACTGGATCCATAACGGCTTCGTACGCCTGGACAATGAAAAAATGTCCAAGTCGCTTGGCAACTTCTTCACCATCCGCGAAGTGCTGCAAAAGTTCGATGCCGAAGTGATCCGCTTCTTCATCCTGCGCGCGCACTACCGCAGCCCCCTGAATTACTCCGACGTGCACCTGGACGACGCGCGCCTGTCGCTGACGCGTCTGTACACGGCGCTGGCCGACGTGGCCGTGGAAGAGGGCGCCATCGACTGGAACGAAGCCCACGCCGTGCGCGTGCGCGACGCCATGGATGACGATTTCAACACGCCGCTGGCCGTGGCCGCCCTGTTCGACTTGGCAACGGAAGTCAACAAGAGCAAGTCGCCCGCCCTGGCGCGTCAGTTGAAGGGCCTGGCGGGCGTGTTTGGCTTGCTGGAACGCACGCCGCAGCAATTCCTGCAAGCTACTGTCGGCGCCGCCGCCGGCGGCCAGGATGAGGCGGCGGGCATCGAGCAGGCCATCGCGGCGCGCAGCGCGGCGAAAAAAGCGCGCGACTTTGCCCAGTCCGACAAGATCCGCGCCGAATTGCTGGCCGCTGGCATCATTCTCGAAGACAAGCCTGACGGCACGACCAACTGGCGCCGCGCATGATGGCGACGTCCAGGGAAAACGGGGAAGCGCCGGTGGCGGCGCAAGTGATCCAGGTGCCGCACTACTGGGAAGAGGCGAAGATCGAGCTGATGAAGCGCGACCGCATCATGAAAAAGCTCATCCCGCAATTTGGCGACCTGCACCTGGTCGGCCATAGCGACCCGTTTACCACCCTGGCCCGTTCGCTGGTGGGACAGCAGATCACGCCCAAGGCGGCCGATGCTGCCTGGAAAAAGCTGCTGCTGGCCTGCCCGAAATGCACGCCATCGCAAGTATTGAAGGCGGGCGCCGAGCAATTGGCCGCCTGTGGCTTGTCCAAACGCAAGACCGAATACATCCTCGACCTGGCCGACCATTTCAAGGCCAAGCGCGTGCACGCCAGCCAGTGGGACCAGATGGATGACGAAGCCGTGATCGCGGAGCTGGTGCAGATCCGCGGCATCGGCCGCTGGACAGCCGAGATGTTTTTGATATTTAATCTGCTGCGGCCGAACGTCTTGCCGCTCGACGACCCTGGCCTGATCCAGGGCATCAGCGTCAATTACTTCTCCGGCGAACCTGTTTCCCGCAGCGATGCGCGCGAAGTTTCCGCCAACTGGGAACCGTGGCGCACCGTGGCGACGTGGTATTTGTGGCGCAGTCTCGACCCTGCAGCCGCCCCTGCCGCACCCGATGCAGCCCCCGGCGCACCAGCCGGTACGGTAAAATAAACATAGATGACGCCGCGCGCCCTGGCGCCGTGGCCGGTAAAACCTGGAGGTACAATGACTAAAACGACTTTCCTCAATTTTGAACAGCCGATCGCGGAACTCGATTCCAAGATCGAAGAGTTGCGCTTCGTGCAAGACGATTCGGCCGTCGACATCTCGGAAGAGATCGACCGCCTGGCCAAGAAGAGCCAGCAACTGACCAAGGATATCTACGCCAAGCTGACCCCTTGGCAAGTGGCGCAGATCGCGCGCCACCCGCAGCGCCCGTACACCATGGATTACGTGAATGAAATCTTTACCGATTTCCACGAACTGCATGGCGACCGCAGCTATGCGGACGATCTGTCCGTCGTCGGCGGCCTGGCCCGCTTCAACGGCCAGCCGTGCATGGTCATCGGCCACCAGAAAGGCCGCGACACGAAAGAGCGCGCCATGCGCAATTTCGGCATGCCGAAGCCGGAAGGCTACCGCAAGGCCATGCGCCTGATGAAAGTGGCTGAAAAATTCAACTTGCCTATCTTTACGTTCGTCGACACGCCAGGCGCCTTCCCCGGCATCGACGCGGAAGAGCGCGGCCAGTCGGAAGCCATCGGCCACAACCTGTATGTGATGGCGGAACTGAAAGTACCGCTGATCGCCACCATCATCGGTGAAGGCGGTTCCGGCGGTGCGCTGGCCATTGCCGTGGGCGATGCCGTGCTGATGCTGCAATACTCGACCTATGCCGTGATCTCGCCGGAAGGCTGCGCCTCCATCCTGTGGAAGAGCGCCGAGCGTGCCTCCGACGCGGCCGAAGCGCTGGGCCTGACGGCGCACCGCCTGAAAGCCATGGGCCTGATCGACAAGATCATCAACGAACCGCTGGGCGGCGCCCACCGCGATCCGAAACAGATGGCGACCTTGCTGAAACGCGCACTGGCCGACACCCTGCGCCAGTTCCACGGCATGAAAACCAAGGACCTGCTGGCCGCGCGCCACGAAAAACTGCTGAGCTACGGCAAGTTCAAGGAAACCACGCCGAGCGAGTAAGCGTTATTGGCTACGCAGCAAAATGCTAGGGTTAGACGGGGACGCCGAGTCCCGTCGGGTCTGACCCCTGATTTTCGCCTGCAATGAATAAGTATTTCCAGGGACAGTCCGCTAAACGACACCATCCGTTTAGCCGCCTGTCCCTCTTTGCATTCCCGGAGTCCACATTGAAAAAGCAACAAATCGCCACCGTGCCCGACATCTTCGCCCGCGCGTTGGAAACCTGCGAACCGCAAGCCGGCGGGACGATAGGCATCGCCCTCAGCGGCGGCCTCGATTCCTCGGCCCTGTTGCACCTGGCGCATGCCTGGGCGCAAGAGCATGGCGTGGCCCTGCATGCGTTCCACGTGCACCACGGCCTGAGTCCGAACGCGGATGCGTGGCTGGCGCACTGCGAGCAATTGTGCGCCGGCATGGGCATCGCCTTTGAAGCGCGCAAGGTCGCCGTGGAAAAGAATGCGAAGACGGGCACGGAAGAGGCGGCCCGCAAGCGCCGTTACGCGGCCCTGGGCCAGCTGTGCGCCGCGCATGGCGTGCGCCTGCTGCTCACGGCCCACCACCAGGATGACCAGGCTGAAACGGTGCTGCTGCAATTGCTGCGCGGTTCCGGCACGGCGGGCTTGTCCGGCATGGATGGCGCCAACAGCGCGCCCGAGCTGCTGGGCAATCCGGACCTGGTAATGGCGCGCCCGCTGCTGCCCGTGTCGCGCAAACAGCTGGAAGCGTACGTGGCGAGCCATGCGATCGCGCACATCCACGACGAATCGAACGACGATCCCCGCTTTGCCCGCAATGCCCTGCGGCACCAGGTGATGCCCGTGCTGGCGCAGGCGTTTCCCGGTTTCCAGGAACGCTTTGCCCGCAGCGCCCAGCATGCGCAGTCGGCGCAGCGTCTGCTGACGGAACTGGCGGTGCAGGATCTGGCGGCGTGCCTCGATGGCGACTGCATCGAGCTGGCGAAATTGCGCGCGCTGAGCGCGGACCGCTGCTACAACCTGCTGCGCCACTGGTTCGGCACGCGCGGCTTGCGCATGCCGTCGACGGCGTGGCTGGTGGAAATGCTGGCGCAGCTGCTCGAAGCGCGGCCCGACGCGCAATTGCTGGTGACGCATCCCGACTGCCACGTGCGGCGCCACCGCGACCGCCTGTACCTGACGCCGAAACTCGATGACCTGGCCGGCATGCGCGAGCGTGACGACGCCGGCATTCCCGGCCTGGAAAAGGTCAGCCAGGCATTCACCTGGAAAGGCGAGGCCAGCCTGGCGTTTCCCGCGTACGGCGGCGTGCTGCATTTCGATGCGGTGGCAGCGGGCGGGCAGGGCATCGATATTGCCTGGCTGCAAACACAGACCCTGAGCATCGATTTCCGCCAGGGCGGCGAGCGCCTGAAGCTGGCCTTGAACCGTCCCACCAAGAGCTTGAAATACCATTACCAGGCATTCGATGTGCCTGCCTGGGAACGTCAACGCCTGCCCCTTGTCTGTGCGGCGCAACAATTGCTGTATGCGGCTGGTATTGGCCTCGACTGTCATTGCCTGAGCTTGTTAGATCGTCCACGCATCACCTTGCGCTGGCAGTCCTGCTGAGCGTGGGAGCGGCCACCACGGCCACTTGCAAGGTGGCCGGCAAGTGGCTGCCCAAGCCAGCTGGACTGCATGAATTGGTTATTTCCATATATGTAATTGGTATGAGCTAATGCGCTTTTTAGCTTGTTATTTTGCATTGCGGCATGTAGAGTAAAGCCCTCCTTTTTTATTCTTCTTGAGCGGAAACTTCACTCTTATGGCTTTAATCGTCCACAAATATGGCGGTACGTCGATGGGCTCGACTGACCGTATCAAGAATGTCGCCAAGCGCGTTGCCAAGTGGCACGACGCCGGGCATCAAATCGTGGTGGTGCCATCCGCCATGTCGGGCGAAACCAACCGCCTGATTGGACTGGCCAAGGAAATCATGGATCAACCCGATCCCCGTGAACTTGACATGATCGCCTCGACAGGCGAACAAGTGTCCGTCGGCCTATTGTCGATGGCACTGCTGGCGATCGGCAAACAAGCCGTATCCTATGCTGGCTGGCAAGTCGCGATCAAGACCGATTCCGCCTTTACCAAGGCACGCATCCAGTCGATCGATGACGAGAAAGTCAAACGCGACCTCGATGCGGGCAAGATTGTCATCATTACCGGTTTCCAGGGCGTCGACGAGAACGACAATATCGCGACCCTGGGCCGCGGTGGTTCCGACACGTCGGCCGTGGCCATCGCCGCCGCCATGAAGGCGGCCGAGTGCCTGATCTTCACGGATGTCGACGGCGTCTACACGACCGACCCGCGCGTGGTCTCCGAGGCGCGCCGCCTGAAGACCATCACCTTTGAAGAAATGCTGGAACTGGCTTCGCTGGGCTCCAAAGTGCTGCAAACGCGCTCGGTGGAATTTGCCGGCAACTACCGCGTGCCCACGCGCGTGCTGTCGTCGCTGACCGACCCGATGTTGCCGCTGGAAATAGAAGCCAATTCAGGCACCCTGATTTCGTTTGAGGAAGATACAAACATGGAACAAGCAGTCATCTCCGGCATCGCCTTCAACCGCGATGAAGCCAAAATCACCGTGCTCGGCGTGCCCGACCGTCCAGGCGTGGCGTACCACATCCTGGGGCCGGTGGCGGACGCAAATATCGAAGTCGACATGATCATACAGAATCAGTCGGTCGACGGTAAAACGGACTTCACCTTCACCGTCTCGCGCGGCGAATATGCGCGCGCCCTGGCCGTGCTGGAAGCGAACCGCGAAGCACTGGGCGCGGCCAGCATCACGGGCGACGCGAAAGTGTCGAAACTGTCCGTCGTCGGCGTCGGCATGCGCAGCCACGTCGGTGTCGCATCGCAAATGTTCCGTACCCTGTCGGAAGAGGGCATCAACATCATGATGATTTCGACGTCCGAGATCAAGATCTCCGTGCTGATCGATGAAAAGTACATGGAACTGGCCGTGCGCGCGCTGCATAAAGCGTTCGAGCTGGAAAAAGCTTAAAAATGTAAAAATATTGCCCCACGCCCTTGACCAAAGGGGGGGCAATCGATATTATGACGTTCGTCGCTGCAGCGCAGTTAGCTACAGAGACATAGTTGAGTAATCAGCTAGGAGACGTGGCCGAGTGGCCGAAGGCACATCCCTGCTAAGGATGCATACGGCTTATACCTGTATCGTGGGTTCGAATCCCACCGTCTCCGCCAGAATCAAACAAAAAAGCCTCCCCTGCGGGAGGCTTTTTTGTTTGTCTGGACGGAACGGTGGGATTCGAAGACGCAGCGCCCTGAGGGGCGCGAGGCTATCCGAATCGCCCAGCCACCGCGCTGCGCGCGGCACGTTGGCCGCGCAGCGGCCAGCGCCGTCGCCTCATCTCAGGCTGTAGCGGCGAGCGCCGTCTGCTGCCGATTCAGCCGCACCTGGCCTCAAGCTTGATACATCTCAGCCTTCACCACTAATGCTTGCCAGATACCCCCTGACGGCTATCAGTGCGATTTCGGTGTTGATCTCGGCTCAGGAAAAAGCATCGCTGGTCCCGCTGGTCCCATCTGTTGATGTCTGCGGCGCAGCGACAATTTTTCCTGTCGGGCGTATCCGCATGACCGCCACTGCGCTCTGCCTGCACCAGCGCCGACAGAGCCAAAAGATCCCGCGCACGAAGACGGAAGGGCGCGAACCGGTCGATTCAAGCTGGGCCAGCTATGGCCTGTCCGGCAAGGCGGGGTAAGGTGTACAGCGGCGACGACAGCGTGCTGATATCGAGCAATCTCCATCCGACGGAAGAGGCCACTGCCTGATACGACCCGGTCCCCATCATTGCATGCCTGCCGCCGCCCTGGCTTGCTTGTCGCACTCGCGCACCGTCGCTTTGCATGCGGAAAACGCTTCCAGATAGGTCACGGCGGTCTGCCGCGCTGCGACCTGTTCTGCCACCCGCTGCTTGAGCTGCAACGGAGTCGTCGGGGGCAGTTTCTCCAGTTTTTTGCCGACGTCTTGTAGCGAATTCTTTTGACGCGCCAGTTCCGCAGCCAGCACGGCTTTGCGCTCGGCGGCGGGCAGGGCCGGATACAGCCGGCCATTGCCGGCATTCACACCGCCATCCTCCGTCATCGACAACGACGCCTGCGGGACGCGAAATTCCAGCGCCAGTTGGCCATCGGCTTGCACGATGACCAGCAGTTCCTCGGTGGCAGTGCCGGCCGGCAGCGGCAAGGTGCGCGTTTCCGGCTTGCCGTCCGGCAGCCAGCGGTATTCGATGTTGACCCGTCCCGGCTTGTGTGGGGCGCCTGGCAGGTAGAAGCAGCAATTGGCGGCGCTGCCCATATAAGGGTTCAGGGGATCGGTATCGACGGCGTTGGCCGGATGGCCGGCATCGCTGACGCCGACCTGGATGGGGCGGGCGCTGTAGTTCAAGGTGCTGACCGCTATCTTTGCCTCATCGGCCCCGGGCTGGTAGTCATGCTGGTCGCGCTCGCCCCGTTCGGCATGGCCTGCCAGCAGCGGACGGCGCTGCATGGACTTGATGCCGATGGCAAAGATATGGCTCAGGTAGCCCGTATCCGAGCGGCCGTCGTGCGAATAACTTCCGCCGGGCGTGTAGTAGAGGTAGCCGACGTCCTCTATCGCCAGTGCGCGCACCTTGCCGTCCTGAGGGAATAATGGTTCCGCCAGGTAGCGGTCCCCGGCGCCCATGACCTTGGCGGAGAGCACGCCGGCCCATGCCCGTTCGCCCGCGAAACGGGGAAAGACGTTGAATTCGCCATCGATGAAGGGTTCGATCTTCAGCACATCCTGTGTCATGCCCGTGACGGGATCGATGACGGAATAAATGCCCGGGAAAGGTGTGTCGGCGGCGAGCGACAGCGCGGGCGTGGCGAAGATGAGGCAGGCGGCGATCACGGCGGGTTTGCTGCGCATGCGGGCTCCAATCATGTAGAGAGTGACTGACGGTGGAGTGCCGTCAGGTCGGCGGGATAGAATGCGGCATCGCGATAGCAGCTGTCGTCGATGTCGAGCAGGCATGTGATGGCGGCCGCTTCCCATGACCAGTAGCCTGAAAATGAGGTGTCACGCGCGTAGCTGCCATAGTAGGGTTCGCGGCGGCTGGCATCGTACCATTTTGCCAGGTAGTCCTGCATCAGCGCCGGACGCGCCTGTTTTTCTGCCGCAAATATCTTGAGTGTCTTGACATAGGGCTGGCGGCGCGTGCATGTTGGCCAGGCGGTGTCCCTGCCAGCGACGGAAAAGGCCAGCAGGCGTTCGACCAGCCCATCTTTTTCATGGTTGTTGAAATCGATGACGGGTGCCAGGCGGGGCAGCCAATTGCCCCAACCCAGGAGAATGCCAAGGCAGATCATCCAGTTGACCTGCTCGTAGCCGTCACCAGGCAGGGCGAAGTGGGGAAATCCCTGTTCCGCGGCGCCGGCCTGCACGTCAAAAGCCCTGTCATAGCTGGCAAACTCTTCCCAGTATTCCAGTACCGTGGGGTACAGCGCGCGCAGATCGGCTGTCGTGTGGCCAGCGCTGTAAGCCAGACTGAGCAGGTCGATGCCGTCCCATGCCCGCTGGCGCGTGGCCGTCATGAAGTTTTCTGGCGCAATAGCGCGCAGCACTTCCGCCGGCTGCGACAAGCCGGCGGCCACCATGCCGATGTCTTCTTCGATACCATGCTTGCTTTCAAGGTAGATCGCGTATGACAACAGCGGTTCCCTGCGCCTGGATAAAAAAGTGTGTTCGTCCAGCGTCTGCATCGTTACTCCCGCAGAGCCGTGTCGGATGAGGAATGTCCCGCTTCGACACGCCCGTTATGTTTCGGCGGTTCCGCAGCCAGACTGGTATAGCGGCCTTCTTCCCATAATGTTCGCGCATAGTCGACCAGGTCTTTGGGGTAGACCAGATGGTCGATCTGGCTATCGTCCAGGTCGAGTATAAAGACGGTCGCACCCGCCTCAAAGGCCCAGTAACCGTAATACGCGGCATAGCCTTCGTCGCTGATGTTGAGATGCTCATCGTGCCAGCGTGGATGATTTTTCATGGCCGGATACCACTGTTTCAAATACTTCTGGAGCAGGGCCAAGGCAGCGTTGTCGTCTTCTTCATAGAATACTTGCAGCAGGGTGTTGTAGGGCTTGCTGATAATGCAGGTGTCCAGGTCTTGACTGTCCTCGACATACGCGCCAATCAATTGCTCGAACAGCCCATCGCTGCCACGGTGGCTGCGCAGCACGTGGACGATGCGTAGGGCTGATCGTTGATCGCGCAGCAGGATGGCGATGCTGAGCAGTTGTAGTGTGTCTTCATAATCGGAAAGGATGGAAAACTGCGGGGCACCCTGGAATTCATATGGCCCATCTTCTGGAAACTCGAGCGCCGCTTCCTGTTGATAGAGTTGATCGACGTCGTTCCATTCTTCAAATTTATCTACGATGCCTGCAATGCGCGGCGCCAGAGCAGCGATCGGTTCGCCAGCCGTATAGTCGAGCATCCAGATCCAGAACGCTTCCAAATACAAAAAATGATGGACGGAAGCATTTCCCTGCAGTGAGTCGGCTATTCTTTTATTTTCGAGTTCAACATCGATTATCGCGAGTTGATTTTCCCGCGTTTTATGGTAAAGATCTTCGTAGAGAAATTTCTGCCGGCGCCGCACGTCGAACGGTGCGGACATCATGGTTTTTCCGTCGTTTTTGCTGATCGCTGGCGCAGTTCGGCGCTTTGCCAGTCGCTGTCGGCGTCGTTGAAGCTTTCGTTGGGATTGCCGTCCCATTGGCCAAAGCCCGGCAGCGCCATGTGGTCGTTGCGGATCGGCTTGAGCAGTTTGTTAAGTAGCGCCGGCAATTCCGGCACACCGTCTTCAACCAGGTGGACCGACGGTTCCTTGCCCAGTTCGCTCCATAGGCCGGAGTCGAGCTCGTCGATCCGGATTCGCGGATGCTGGAGGCTGAGTTTTATCTGGTCGCGACGGAGGTCCAATTTTTTGCGCAACGTATCCGATAGCAAAAAGCCCCATGTTGGCGGGCGGATGCCGTCGGCCAGCGTGCCGTCTTTCGCGCCAGCGGCGCTGATGGGCCGTGCGCCCAGCGTGCGGTAATCCCAGCGGCACAGTTCGATGCCGCTGGTTTGCTGGCGCAGCTGCATGCGCCAGCGGTCCATGGTGTCTTGCGGCATGACGGCGCCTGGCCGGCTGTCGGCGATGCTGGCCTGGGCGTTAGGCTGGAAACTGCCGTTGTGGTCGGCGATGACCACGGTGTGGCTGCCCAGGCTGGCGCTGCCCGCGTTGGCCGCGTCGAGCGACAGGGCGGCGATGTGGAAGACATAGCCCAGTCCCAGGCCTTCCTCGCCGCGCACGCACTCGGCCAGCAGCACATCCTGGCCCAGCGGCGTGCTCAGCTTCAGCAGGCGCGTGGCCTGGCTGAAGCCGCTGGCGATGGATGCCGCGCTGGAGGAGGCACGGGGTGGCGACGACGCGCTGGCATGAACCGGTTCGGACATTGATAGCGACTCCGCTTGGAGAAATGAGCGTACTTGCAATTAATTCAATGATTTACTTATAAGATTACACCTTAGAAATAGTGATTTCACAAGCGCGATTCAATTGAATCGTGCGCCAGGCCCTGCCATGCACGGGCCGTGCGGGCCGTTTTCTCCCGTTCTGCTAGAGTGCCGTTCTTGTCAATTCCACCATTCGAAAAAATGCTGCGCAATATTTCTTGAATACACTTTCATGGCGCGCCATGCCTGGTTTTCGGCCGCCATCGCCATCTCACGTGAACCGGAGCAATCATGAATACAATGAAATACGCTGTCGCCGCCGCCCTGTGTGCCAGCCTGTCGCCCGCCTTGGCGGCCACATCCACCGTCGAACCACCGTTTCTCGATGTGCTGAGCTATCAATATGCCACTTGCGTCCAGCCCGCCTATCAGCAGGCCGACCTGCTGGTGCAGGATGGAACCGGGCGCTACCAGATTGATATCAAGGGCGAGGCCTACACGGTCGAATTGCAGGAACGCATGGGCTTTTCGCTGCAGGCAGGCAAAGGCGGACCCGTGGCGGCCGTCGTCAAGCTGGACCGGCCGCCCAAGGGACAGTTCGAGGAGCAGGCGCGCTGGCGCGAACGCTGGCTACGCGATGTGGCCGAGCGCAGCGGCGTGGCGCTGGACGTACGCACGCTTGCCGGCGGCGCGCGCCTGCTGGCCGTCAACAAGGCTGAGATCAAGGGCAACTTTGTCGGCCAGTCCCTGCTGATCGACCCGGCACGACTGTTGTTCATCGATGTGGCGTGGCCGAACACGCTGGACATCTATCGTGGCCCCGACGGCCTGGGGCATGTGCGCCATGTGCAGGACGACGTATGGCAGCGCCTGCTGTCCTGCCCGCCGGCTGCGTGACGCCGGCGGCCACCGCATACCCCTACTGCGCGCACGCACATAGACAAATAATAATGATTCTCATTTATAATGCGAATCCATGGGGTAGCGATGGGCTGGCGCCATGGCGCCACGGTCGGTGAAGGAGGGCATGATGGGCAGTGTGTATGGCAACGAGGACATGATCGCGCACGAGCATCGCGTGCTGATGGCGGAATATGGCCGCGCGCAGGCGCGCTGCAGTGCGCAACTGGCTGCGCAGGCAGCCCGCATCGCGCAGCTGGAGTCGGAGTTGATGCGCGCGCGCGCGCAGGTCGTGATCCGCGATACGAAGCTGGCGCTGGCGCGCGAGGAACTGGCCGAAATGGCGGCGGTCGCGCCCGGCTTGCCGACGCGGGCGCGGCTGGCGCGCAAGGTCGAATGGCTCAGCGAGCGGGTGCAGGATTTGATGCGCGAATTGCTGCGCCTGCAATGGGTGCCCGCGCCATCGGCCGTACCGCGCTCCGCGCTGCAGGCGCAGTTGCTGGCTGGCGTGCGCGAAAAAGCCGTACTGTATGTGGGCAATTATGTAGACCGCGAAGTGGGGCCGGACGCCGACGGCGCCAACGTGGCGCAGCAAGCCATCGAGCAGGCCGGCGGACGCTTCCTGCACCATGCGGGCGGCGGCGATGGCGCAGACGATGCAGCGGCGCTGGAAGCGAGCCTGGTGGCGGCCGACCTGGTGATTTGCCAGACCGGCTGCGTCAGCCACGATGCCTACTGGCGCGTGCACGACCATTGCAAGCGCACCGGCAAGCAGTGCGTGCTGGTGGACCAGCCGCAAGCCATGCATTTCGTGCGCAAGGAGGCGCTGGCCGCTTCCTGACTTCCTGTTTTTTTAATGCCCGCTTAATCCGCATGGGTCACAATGGCCGTCCATTCGACGTCCTTGAAAGCGCCCATGCTGTCCCTGCAAATCGGTCCTCTGGCCCTGCCTGTGGGCCTGGTCCTGTTGTTCGTCTCCCTGTTTGTCGCCTACGGCGTGGCCTGGTGGTTGCGGCGCTACCGCCAGCTGCCCGACGCCGGCCCCCTGGTTTCCGACATGCTGATCGCCGGGCTGCTGGCCGCGCGGCTGGCATTCGTCCTGCGCTGGCATGAGCAGTACCTTGCCGCGCCCTGGTCCATCATCAACATCCGCGATGGCGGCTTCCTGGCGCCGGCCGGCATCGCCGGCGCGCTGGCCATCGCCGCGTGGCGCTGCCGGCGTCCGGCCATGGCTGCCATGCGCCGTCCGCTGGCGATCAGCGTGGCGGCTGGCGCGCTGTCCTGGGGCGTGTTGAGCGCGGGGCTGGGCCTGGCGTATGACAGGCCGACGGCCTTGCCCGCCGTGGCGCTGCGCACGCTGGACGGCGAGTCCGTCAGCCTGGCGGCGCTGGCCGCCGGCAAGCCCGTGGTGGTCAACCTGTGGGCCAGCTGGTGCCCGCCATGCCGGCGCGAGATGCCCGTGCTGGCCGCCGCGCAGCAGGCGCGCGCCGATATCGTTTTCGTGTATGCCAACCAGCGCGAGGATGCAGCGGCCGCCAACGCCTTTTTGGCGCCTTCCGGCCTGGCGCTGCGCAATGTGGTGCTCGACAGCGAGGCGGCGCTGGGCAAGGCGGCCGGTTCCTCCGCCTTGCCGACCACCCTGTTCTATGACGCCAGGGGGCGGCTGGCCGATACCCATCTCGGTGAATTGTCCGATGCCTCGCTGGCCAGCAAATTGCAGAAGATCGCGCCGCCCGCGCCGTAGCGCATTCCCGCTCACCGGGCCGCCCATCCGCGAGGATGCGCGGCTTTTTTTATGCCTTGCCGCACGCCGCATGCGTTCTGATAGTATACCCCCCTATAGTATTTTTCAGGATGAAGACATGGGACACACGGCGCACAACAAGACCAAGCTGCTCAATCGCGTGAAGCGTATTCGGGGACAGGTGGAAGGACTCGAGCGGGGCCTGGAAGAGGGGCGCGATTGCGGCGAGGTGCTGCAGCTGATCGCCGCCGTGCGCGGCGCCGTGAATGGCCTGATGGCCGAAGTCATCGAAGAGCACCTGCGCGAACACGTCGCCAGTCCCGACATTTCCGCCGACGAGCGGAGCCGGGGCGCCGACGACATCGCCGGCATCCTGCGTACCTATCTCAAATAAGGAGCACGCCATGCACACCCCATCCCTCAAGGAAGACCTCTCCGCCTGGCAGCACGACCACGTTTTTGACAGCAGCAATGGCAAGGCCGAACGCCGCGCGCGCATCGTCATGTGGATCACCCTGGCCACGATGATGCTGGAGATTGCCGCCGGCTGGTGGTACAACTCCATGGCCCTGCTGGCCGACGGCTGGCATATGAGTTCGCACGCGCTGGCCATCGGCCTGGCCGCGTTTGCGTATGCGGCTGCGCGCCGCTATGCGCGCGACCCGCGCTTTGCCTTCGGCACGTGGAAGATAGAAGTGCTGGCCGGCTATACCAGCGCCATCCTGCTGCTGGGCGTGGCCGTGCTGATGGTGGTGGCCTCGCTCGAGCGCCTGTTCTCGCCGCAGGCGATCCATTATCCGCAGGCGATGGCGGTGGCTGGCTTCGGCCTGGCGGTCAACCTGGTGTGCGCGCTGATCCTCGGCGGGCATCATGACCACGATCACCACCATGGCCACGATCATCACGGTCACGACCACCACGGCCACGATCACCATGGCCATGACCATGGCGAAGACCTGAACATGAAGGCCGCGTATGTGCACGTGCTGGCCGATGCGGCCACCTCCGTGCTGGCCATTGTCGCGCTGGGCGGCGCCTGGCTGTATGGCTGGAACTGGCTCGACCCCGTGATGGGTATCGCCGGCGCCGTGCTGGTGGCGCTGTGGGCGAAAAAACTGATGCAGGAGACGGGCAAGGTTTTGCTGGACCGCGAGATGGACCACCCGGTGGTGGCCGAAATCCGCGAAGCCGTGGAAGTCGAGCAGGACGGCGACACGCCACGCATCGTCGATCTGCACGTCTGGCGGGTTGGCAAGCAGTTGTACTCGTGCGCGCTATCGGTGGTCAGCCGCGATGCCAGCCTGACGGCGGCCCGGCTGCGCGCGCGCATCGGCATACATGAGGAAATCGTCCACAGCACCATCGAGATTGTGCGCCGGACTTGATAATGATGGTGAAAAAAGCACGCTGATGCGGGGCGTAGGCAGTATACTGTCGGCTTTTACAGCACAGCGCTGTTCACCAGACAGAGAGAAGTATGAGCACATTACCCCCATGCCCACAATGCACATCCGAATTCACGTACGAAGACGGCAGCCAGCTGATCTGCCCCGAGTGCGCGCATGAATGGTCGGCCACGGCTGGCGAGGCGGTGGAAGAGGGCGCCCGGGTATACCGCGATGCGGCCGGCAACATCCTGCAGGACGGCGACACGGTCAGCGTCATCAAGGATTTGAAATTGAAGGGCGGCGGCGGTGTCGTCAAGATGGGTACCAAAGTCAAGAACATCCGCCTGGTCGACAGCGACCACGATATCGACTGCAAGATCGATGGTTTCGGTTCCATGAGCCTGAAGACCGAGTTCGTGAAAAAAGTCTAAGCTTTTATTGCCATACGCGGCGCGCCTCGCAATCCTGCCGGCGCGCCGTTCTTTATTCAGACGCCATGCAAATCGACACCATCCGCCAGCGCCTGCGCGCCTTGGGCGCCAAGCCCTTGCACGAACAGCGCGTGCTGCGCGACTGGATACAGGCGCAGCCGCACGACCAGGGCCGGCGCCGCGCCGAGGATTTCCTGCCGCTGCCCGTGCGCGTGGCCTTGCCCGCGCTGGACGCGGAATTGCAGGGCATGCTGAAACTGTTGAGCAGCCACCCGGGCGCGGACGGTTCGGCGCGCCTGCTGGTGGGCCTGCACGATGGCCAGACGGTGGAAAGCGTGCTGCTGCCGCGCGATGGCCTGTGCGTGTCCAGCCAGGTCGGCTGCGCCGTTGGCTGCCAGTTCTGCATGACGGGGCGCGACGGCCTGATACGGCAAGTCAGCAGCGGCGAAATCGTCGCCCAGGTGGTACTGGCGCGCACCCTGCGGCCCGTGAAGAAAGTTGTCTTCATGGGCATGGGCGAGCCCGCGCATAACCTGTCTAATGTGATGGAAGCCATCGAACTGCTGGGCACTGAAGGCAATATCGGCCACAAGAACCTGGTGTTTTCCACCGTGGGCGACCCGCGCGCCTTCGAGCGCCTGCCGCAAGGGCGGGTCAAGCCGGCGCTGGCCCTCTCCTTGCACACGACCAAGCCGGCGCTGCGCGAACAGCTGCTGCCGCGCGCGCCAAGGCTGTCGCCGCGCGAACTGGTGGACTTCGGCGAGTCGTATGCGCGCTTGACCGGCTATCCGGTGCAGTACCAGTGGACGCTGATGGAAGGCGTGAACGATGGTGACGACGAGATGGATGGCATTGTCGAACTCTTGAAGGGCAAGTACGCAGTGCTCAACATGATTCCGTACAACACCATCGACGATCTGCCGTTCCGGCGCCCCAGCTGGGAAAAGGCGCGCGCCATTGCGGCCGCCCTGCACGCGCGTGGCGTGCTGACCAAGCTGCGCGATTCGGCCGGGCAGGATGTGGAGGGCGGCTGCGGGCAGCTGCGCGCGCGCGCGGCGAAAGGCAAGGTCATTGCCATCCGTGCCAGCGTGACGGCGTAGGTCGGATTAGCGGAGCGTAATCCGACATTCGCACATGCACCAACCATGGTGTCGGATTACGCGGTGCCCGCCAATCCGGCCTACGTGACGCTCTCTCGCAATCTCAGCCGCGTAATCCGACTCTTTGCCAGCGTATCTGAGCTTGTCGGCTTACGCGGTACCCGCCAATCCGACCTACCCGGCTCACACGCCACCCAGCAAATCGTTTTCATTCAATATCGCAAACGCGATCTCGGGATGCGCGGCCAGGCAGCGGCGCACGGCGGCGGGGATGGCTGCGCGTGTCTTGCGGCACAGGCCCGGTTGTTCCAGCAGGCGTATCTGGAAGCCGCGCACGGTGCGTACTTCGCCGCTCCCGGGCGCGATCTGCAGTTCCACGCCCAGGTTGTCGCGCAGGCGCTGCTGCAGTTTCTTCAGCTGCGCATAGTCGCCGATGTTCTCGATGTGCGCGAGCAGGCGCTTTTCTTCCGCCAGGTTCAGGCGCAGGATGGCGATGTCCGCCAGCGGATCGTGCAGCAGCTGCTCGCGTTCGCAGTCGCACAGCTGCGGCGGGCACTCCTTGCGGACTTCAAAATCGACAATGCGCATGCTGGTGTTCCAGTGGCGTTCGAGGGGCAACTGCGGAAAAATCCAGTATCGGCCGGCGCCTGGCGCCTGTCAATCTGCGCCGCAGCATCGCCCTGCAACAAGCGGCATCAGCGCGGGCTGACGATCAGGCGCCAGCGGATCGGCCCCTGCTCGCTGCTGTGCTGGTGGTGGTTTTGCGGCGGCATGACGTGGCCTTCCGTCGAGACGATTTCGTGCGCGCAGCCGTCGCAGCGGTAGATGCCTGAATACGGCACGGCTTCACCGGGCGAGGTCAGCTCATCGAAGCGCGGGTGCATGGAGCGGGCCACGTAGCTGGGGTTCTTGTAGTCGGCCATGGGTTCCTCGGGAAGTGGGCAATGGCCCATTCTGGCACACAATCGCGCGCGGCCTTGACCGCGTGCCTTGGCGTGCGCGCCGCGCCGTGTTGTAATGTTGACCATCCAACTCGAACATCCCAGGCCATGAGAACCCGCATCAAGATCTGCTGTATCGCATCCATCGACGAAGCGCAACTGGCGATTGCCGCCGGCGCCGACGCGCTGGGCCTGGTGGCGGCCATGCCGTCCGGCCCCGGCGCCATTCCCGATGCGCGCATCGCGCAGATCGCCGCCTGGACCCCGCCGCCCGTGGCCACTTTTTTGCTGACATCCGAGACGACGGCGCAAGCCATCGCGCAGCAGGTGCGCGTCACGCAGCCATCGACCGTGCAGATCGTCGGCCATGTCGATCCTGGCGAAGTGGCGGAACTGGCCCGCTTGCTGCCGCAGGTGCGGCGCGTGCAGGTGATCCACGTGGAAGGACCCGAGGCGCTGGACCTGATAACCGCCTACGCGCCCCACGTGCATGCCTTTTTGCTCGATTCGGGCCGCCCCGGCGCTGCCGTCCCGGAACTGGGCGGCACGGGGCGCACGCATGATTGGTCCGTCAGCGCGCGTTTCGTGCGTGCCAGCCCGCGTCCCGTTTTTCTGGCCGGCGGCCTCGATGCGGCCAATGTGATGGAAGCGCTGCGGCTGGTGCGCCCCTACGGCATCGACCTGTGCTCGCGCGTGCGCACGGACGGCAAGCTCGATGTGATGAAGCTGGCCTTGCTGATGGCAGCCGTGCGCGATGCGGATGCGGTGCTGTATGCGGAAGGCTAAGCGGCCGGCAATGTGGCCATCTCGCGCACGAACGCCTCGGTAAACGCGGCCACCATGCCGCTGGCCGCGCGCGGCGAGATGAGGCCGACGACGGAGTGCGACTCCTCGTCGGGCAGGGCGATAAAACGCACGCCGGGCGGCGCCACCAGGCGCATGCTGTCCGGGACGATGGCGATGCCCATGTTCGCTTCGATCAGGTTCAGCTGCGAGGTCTTGCGCGACAGGGCGCGGGCCGCCTTGGGGAAGAAGCCCTGCGCCAGGCACAGGCCCGCCACCAGGTAGCTGAGGCCGCCCCGGTCCTTGTGCGGGATCGAGACGAAGGCCTCATTGCGCAGGGCGGCTATGCTCGTGCGCTCCAGCGCGGCCAGCGGCGACATCGCTGACACGGCCACCACCAGCTTTTCCGCAAACAGTTCGCGCACGATGATATTGGCGTGCTTGCGCAGGGTGGGCAGGCGCACGAGACCAAGGTCGGCGCGGCCTTCCTCGATATCGGCCGCCTGGTTTTCCGACGATCCCTTGGAGATATCCAGCGAAACGCCTGGGAACTGCGCCAGCAGGCGGTTCAGGACGGCACCGATGGCGGGCGTGAGGGTGACGGAACTCGAATGCAGCAGGCGGATGATGCCTTGCGCGCCCTGTCCCACGTGGCGCGTCTGGCGCACGGTTTCCTCGATGTCTTCCAGGATGCGTCTGGCCCGTTCATAGAAGACCTGGCCGGCCGGCGTCAGCTCGATATGGCGCGCGTCGCGCGTGAGCAGCAGCGCCTGCACCTCGCCCTCCAGCTCCTTGATCTGCCGGCTCAGGGCCGACTGCGCGATGTACAATTTCTCCGCCGCGCGCGAATAGCTGCCCGCATCGACAATCTCGACAAAGTACTTGAACTGTTTGAGAGAAATCAATCGTATGCCTTTTCGAGATCGGTGACTGCCTGATTTGATATTCGCCTTGTCCCCGCGTTCGCGCTACAGTGGCCTGGTCCGCTGTCATTGCAAAGGAAAGACCATGCTGGAATTGATCGGAGTGCTGGGAGTACTTATCAGTATTATCGTAAAACTGATTTTCGTCCAGATTGGTGGGGCTGGTGACGGCAAAGAGGACTGATCGGAAATCAAGCCACTGGCGAACAGGCCGGGGTCGGTTCCTTCGGAATCGGAATACGGCCCACAGGACCCAACTCCCCCTCAGGGTCCGACCCCGGTCTTCGTTTTCGGGGTTGCCAGCATTGCGACAAATCCGTTCTGTAAAGCGATGTGCTGCACATTGCAATTCAGTGACATTTCATCCCACTCCACCAATTGTAAACCCGCGCACTTGAGTGCCGCCTCGCGCGCCGTCCACGCCTGCGCCAGGCGCACCGGGCGTTGCGTATCGGGGCAGGCGGCCAGCTCCTGCGCCACCTGCGGCCCCAGGAAATCGCGCGCCAGATGGAACCAGTCGGCAATATCCTGCACGCGCATGACGTCGATGCCGACAGGACCATGCAGGTGGACCGCAGCCAGCGAGAGTCCCTCGTCATGGCTGAACGACAGGCCCGCAACGCCGCCGGGCAGCAGCAAACGGGGAGGGGTGCCCGGCGCAGACTCCACTGAAATCGCCTCGCTATCCAGCTTGAGCCACTGTGCCGCCGCCTCGCGCACGGCCTGGCGCAGGTGCGCGCGTGCTGCCATGCGGGATGGCGGCGGCACGATGCTGATCGCCAGCACGCCGTCGCCCGACCAGAGCACCGTAAAATCCATCAGCTGCAATCAGCTACGCAAAGGCGCAGCAGGGCAGCCCGCCCAGTTGCTGCCGGCGGGGATGTGCTCGCCCTTCATCACCAGGGTCAATGGCCCCAGGCGCGCATTGTCGCCCACCTTGGCGCTGTACAGCACGGAGCTGCGCGGGCCCATGTAGACGCGCTGGCCGATGTCCACGTGGTCGATCTTCATCACGCGGTCTTCGAACAGATGCGTCTGCGGGCAGGTGAGGGCATTCAATTCGCTGTAGTCGCCGATGTGCACGCAGTCGAATTCCGTGATGTCGGTGGTGTCCATGTAGACGCCGCGGCCGATCTTGCAGCCGAACAGGCGGAAGGCCAGCGGCAGCCACGGCGTGCCGCGCAGGTAGCGCATGAAGTTGGGTACGGCGATGCCTTCGTACAGGTTGGTGACGCCTTCGGAGACCCAGACGAACGGCGTCCACATGGGCGCTGCATGCTTGCGGTAGCGTCCCAGCAGCAGCCACTTGAACAGCACGACCACCAAAAAATTGCCGATGCCGTAGGCCAGGCCGGCGATCGCCAGGTCGCCCACCACTTCGCCCCAGCGCCCGGCCCCCGCGATCGGCATCACGTCCAGCACGAGGGTGTAGCCGACTGCGATCACCACGGCGTGCGGCGCGACGATGCGGAACGCTTCGATCAGGCTTCGGCCCAGGCGGCGCAGCAGCGAAGGCTTGAAGGTCAGGTGTTCGGCAAAACCGCTGACCTGTTCGCGCGCGGGCAAATGCATGGGCGGAGAACCGAGCCACGTGTCGCCGCTGTGCATCTGCGCATTGCGCGGCGCGTGCGTGTGCACGCCGATCAGCACGTGCTCGGGCAGCACGGTGCCGTCCGGGATGTAGCTGCCATTGCCGACAAAGCTGCGGTGCGAAATGACGGTGGGACGCATGGTCATCCAGCCGCCGTCTATCTGCTCGTCGCCCAGCATGACGGCGTCGGCGATGAAGGTGTCGTCGCCCAGGGTCAGCATGTCCGGCACCACGCCCAGGGCAGTGGAAATCTCGGCGCCCTTGCCGACCTTGGCGCCCAGCAGGCGGTACCACCACGGCGCGAACACGGTGGCGTAAATGCCGTGCAGGACGTTCAGGCTCGATTCCTGGATATGGCTGACCAGCCACTTGGCGCAATAGATATTGCTGTGCACGGGCGAGCTGCCCGGCTTCAAACGGGGCAGCGCGCCCCAGCGGATGGCGGCCGACAGCAGGGCCGTGAGCACGATCAGCACGGCGCTGGCGGGGAAGGCCAGCAGGAAGTAGCGCGCCAGCTGCGTCGTCACGTCGCGGCCCTGCAGCCACGGCATCATTTCGCGTTCGTCGAACCAGTCGATCAGCACGAAGCTGGGGAAGACGGGCATGAAGAACAGCACGGCAATCAAGACCATGCCGAAGCAGAAGAACACGGTTTCGCCCGTCAGGCGCAGGCGCGAGACGGCGGGTCGCGGCGGCTGGTTGGCAGGGTCGAACGCGCCGATGTCGCGCGCGGGCGAACCCGTGTAGATCCTGCCTGCCGGTACCGTGGCGCCGTCGGCCAGCGCCGATTGGCCTTCCAGGTGGCCGAAGGCGCCCATGCTGGTATTGCCTTCCATGATCGCGTAAGAGCTGATGCAGCAGTCGTTGGCGATGCGGATCTGGCCCAGCAGCAAACGGCCCCGCTCGACCCGGGCGTTTTCAAAGTTGACGGCATTGCCCACGCTGACGTTGTCGCCGATGGCCAGCAGGTCGGGCGCGCGCAGGGTCATCGAGCCGATGACGACTTCCTTGCCCACTTTCGCGCCCAGCGCGCGCAGCCACCAGCTGTTCAGGGACGAGCCGCTGAGCAGGTAGGCGGGCGCCGATTCGACCAGGCGGTCGGCCAGCCACCAGCGGTAGTAGGTGACGCCCCACAGCGGATAGCTGCCCGGCTTCAAGCGCCCGGCGATCAGCCACTTGCCGGCAATCGCAATGATAAATTCGGCCAGGGTCGCGAGTAAAAACACGCCGATCGAGGCGGCGATGGCGCGCGGCACCGTGTCGCCCGTGTCGCCCGTGAAGAAGTGGTAGGTGAAGAAGGGCGCCATCCACTGCGCCATGCGCAGGGTCACGAGACCCGGCACTGCCGCCGCCTGGGCCGCGCCGCACAGCCAGCGTTTCACCGTGGATGGCGGCGTCCACTCCGCTTCCGGCGTGGCCAGCGCCGGCGCTTCGTTCAATACGGCGGCGATCTTGCCGATCTGCCGGTTCTGGTAAATGTCGCGCACCGTCATGTGGGCGTAGGCGGGGTCGGCGCGCAGGGCGGACGCCAGGCGCGCGGCCAGGAAGGAGTGGCCACCGAGGTCGCTGAAGAAGTCCAGCTGGCGCAGGATCGCCTGGCCGGGGAACAGCTTGGCCAGCGCCGCGAACAGGGCCGCTTCGGCCGGCGTTTCAGGCACGTCCGATACACCCGCCTCGCCGGCTGGCGATGCGCACAGCGGCATGGCCTTCAGCGCTTTTCTGTCGATCTTGCCCGAGGTCAGGCGCGGCATCAGCGGCAGCAGTTCAAAACGGCCCGGCACCATGTACGGCGGCAGGTGCAGGTTCAAGGCCGCGCGCAGGGTTTTCGCCGCCAGCGCATCGGCCGGCGCCTCGTCGCTGCCGACGATATACGCCACCAGCTGGTCGATGCTGTCATCCTTGCGCAGCAAGACGGCCACGGTGCCGACGCCTGCCTGCTGCGCCAGCACGGCTTCGATCTCGCCCAGCTCCACGCGGAAGCCGCGTATTTTGACCTGGTCGTCGGCGCGGCCCAGGCACAGTACCTGGCCATCGGCATCAATGCGCGCCAGGTCGCCCGTGCGGTACAGGCGCGCATCATCGGGTCCCGTGCTCCAGGGATTGGGCAGGAATTTTTCCACGGTCAGGTCGGGGCGGCCCAGGTAGCCCTCGGCCAGGCCGGGGCCGATGATGCACAGCTCACCCGTCTCGCCGCGCGGCAGAAGGACGAGAGGACGGTTTTCTCCCGGCTCGGCCACCTGCAGCACTAGCAAGCCGTAGTTGGGCAGCGGCGTGCCGATGGTGACCGGTTCGCCGGGGCGCAGGCGCGCCAGGCTGCACGAGACGGTGGCTTCCGTGGGGCCATAGGTATTGAACATGGCGCGGCCCGGGCGCGACCAGCGCTCGACCAGCGACTCGGGGCACATCTCGCCGCCCAGGTTGATCAGGCGCAGTTCTGGCACGTCCTCGGCGAACAGGGCCAGCAGGGTCGGCACGGCATGCAGCACCGTGACGTGATTGGCGGCCAGCGCGCGCGGCAGCGCTTCCGGGTCGCCCGATATGTCCTTGGGGCCCAGCCACAGGGTGGCGCCCACCAGGTAGGCGATCCAGATTTCCTCGAACGACATGTCGAAGGCGACGGAAAAGCCCTGGTAGACGGTGTCGGACTGCGCCACTTCCAGCACGGCGTTTTCGCTGCGCAGGAAGTGGCAGATGCTGCGCTGATTGATCAAGATGCCCTTGGGCTTGCCCGTGGAGCCGGACGTGTAGATGACGTAGGCCGGGTGCTCGGGCAGAACTTTGCCGCGCGCGGGCAGATGTTCGCCCGGCGCGGCCGGCGCCAGCAGGCTTTCCGCCGTCCATACGGGACGGCCCAGTCCCGCGTCGGCCAGGCGCGGCGCAAATTGCGCGCAGCTGACGACACCGGCTCCGTTGGCGTCATCAAGGCACACTTGCAGGCGCTCGACTGGCGTGTCTTCATCGACGGGCAGCCAGGCGGCGCCCGCCTTGGCAATCGCCGCCTGCATCAGCAGCAGATGGGCGCCGCGCGGCAGCCACAGGCCCACGATGTCGCCGGGCTTGACGCCGGCCGCCACCAGGCGCGAAGCGGCCAGACCCGCCTGCGCGTCGAGTTGCGCATACGTGATGCGGCGCGCGCCATCGATCAGGGCAGTCTGTTCCGGGCAGCGGCGGGCCGTCGCTTCCAGCAGGTCGGCCAGCACTTCCTCGCGCAGCAGATCCGGTCGCGGCGGGCCGTACAGGATATCGGCGTGGGTGGAGGGAGTGCCTGGGCTGGCTGCGGTGAAATCGTTCATGGATGACGCTTATCTGTAATGCTGAATGAGGGAGCAAACGGGCCGCGCGCGGTGCGCGGCACACTTGCTACATTACAGCACACCAGACTTTTCAGCGTTGCAGAACGGGGAATTTTGCGGTGCTTTCCACAATTATGTGGCGGCAGGCTCAGTTGCCAACATTACGGAATGTAAAACGCGGAAACATGGCGCCGATATGCGCCAATGTCTGCGCGTCAGGATAGCCGTGCAGGGGGCGGCCGGTGAGTGCCGTATCGAGGCAGCCTTCGGCGCGGAACTGCTGCAGCACGTAGTTGTTGACGCCTTTCGCGGCCAGGGTGCTGGCCAGGGCCAGCAGCTGTTCGTCCGGCAGCAGATCCGGATGCACGGTGGTGCGGCATTCGTGGGCCACGCCGCTGGCAACGATCGCTTCCAGGCAGGCGCGCGCCGGGTCGCCGCTGCCGGCCACGCGGGTTACATGACGATAGTCGGCAAACGGCGCCTTGATGTCGAAGCCGACCCAGTCGACCAGCGGCAGCACTTCCTGCAGGCGCTGCGGATAGATGCAGGCCGTGTGCAGGCCGATGCCGAACCCCAGTGCCCTGGCGTCGTGCATGGCGCGCTCCAGCGCCGGGTCCATGCACGCTTCGCCGCCGCTGAAGACCACCGCATCGACCAGGCCCACGCGGCGGCGCAGCCAGGTCAAGACGTCCTGCCAGGGCATCACGCCTTCCGGCGTGCGCGCCTGTAAATGGGGGTTGTGGCAATAGCCGCAACGCCAGGGGCAGCCCTGCACGAAGACCACGGCCGCCAGCTTGCCCGGATAGTCGCTGGCGGAAAAGGGCGTCAGGCCGCCCACTTTCAGTTCAAGCGCCATGGCAGGCGGGCCGGCCAACCTTGGCGCTCGCTTCCGTAAAATACTGGCGCTCGTGGAATTCCCCCTGCTTGCCGATGTTGAACGAGGCGACGGGGCGGTGGTAGCCCATCACGCGTGTCCAGATTTCGCAGCGCTGGCGTTCGGAGTCGAGCAGGGTGATGGCGGGAGTGAAGTCGGGACGTGCGTTCATGGCGTTTCCTCAAGTGATGGGCCAGGGTGGGCCTGCTTGCGGGCGATCAGCTCCGCGTCGCAGGTGGGGCAGAATTCATGTTTGCCGGCCAGGTAGCCGTGGCGCGGGCAGATGGAAAAAGTGGGCGTGACGGTGATGTAGGGCAGCGAGAAGCGGCTCAGCGCGCGTTTTACCAGTTCGCGGCAGGCGTTGGCGTCGGACAGTGCTTCCGTCATGTACAGGTGCAGCACGGTGCCGCCCGTGTATTTGCGCTGCAGGGCATCCTGCAATTCCAGGGCCTCGAACGGGTCGTCCGTGTGGCCGACGGGCAGCTGCGAGGAATTCGTGTAATACGGATTGTCGCTGGTGCCCGCCTGCAGGATGGCGGGATAGCGTTTGCGGTCTTCGCGCGCGAAGCGGTAGGTGGTTCCCTCGGCCGGTGTCGCTTCCAGGTTGTACATGTGGCCCGTCTCTTCCTGGAATTGCACCATGCGCTCACGCACGTGGTCAAGCAGGCGCACGGCCAGCGCGTGGCCTTCCGGACTCGTGATGTCGTAAGCGTCGGCGCTGAAATTGCGGATCATTTCGTTGATGCCGTTCACGCCCAGGGTGGAAAAGTGATTGCGCAGGGTGCCCAGGTAGCGTTTCGTGTACGGGAACAGGCCTTGCTGCATCAGCTCCTCGATGGTGCGGCGCTTGATTTCCAGGCTGGTCTTGCCCAGTTCCAGCAGACGGTCCAGGTCCGCCAGCAAGGCTGCTTCGTCACCGCGCCACAAATGGCCCAGGCGCGCGCAGTTGATGGTCACCACGCCCAGGGAACCCGTCTGCTCGGCGGAACCGAACAGGCCATTGCCGCGTTTCAGCAGTTCGCGCAAGTCCAGCTGCAAGCGGCAGCACATGGAGCGGATCATGTTCGGCTTGAGTTCCGAATTGATGAAGTTCTGGAAGTAGGGCAGGCCGTAGCGGGCCGTCATTTCGAACAGGCGCTGCGCGTTGTCGCTATGCCAGTCGAAATCCTCGGTGATGTTGTAGGTGGGGATGGGGAAAGTGAAGACCCGGCCCTTGGCGTCGCCCGCCATCATGATCTCGATGTAGGCGCGGTTGATCATGTCCATTTCCGCCTGCAGCTCGCCATAGCTGAAGTTCATTTCCTGGCCGGCGATGACGGGAATCTGCTCGCGCAGGTCGTCCGGGCAGACCCAGTCGAACGTCAGGTTGGTGAACGGCGTCTGCGTACCCCAGCGCGACGGCACGTTGAGGTTGAAGATCAGCTCCTGCATGTATTGGCGCACGTCTTCGTAGCGCAGGCCGTCCTTGCGGATGAACGGCGCCATATAGGTGTCGAAGGAGCTGAACGCCTGCGCGCCGGCCCACTCGTTTTGCAGGGTGCCGAGAAAATTGACGATCTGGCCAATGGCGCTCGACATGTGCTTCGGCGGGCCGGACTCGATCTTGCCCGGCACGCCGTTCAAGCCTTCATGCAGCAGGGTGCGCAGCGACCAGCCGGCGCAATAGCCGGCCAGCATGTCGAGGTCGTGGATGTGCAGGGCTGCCTCGCGGTGCGCGGCGCCCACGTCGGGCGGATATACCTGGTCCAGCCAGTAGTTGGCGATCACCTTGCCCGACACATTGAGTATCAGGCCGCCCAGCGAATAACCCTGGTTGGCGTTGGCGTTGACACGCCAGTCGCGCCGTTCCAGGTATTCATTGATGGACGCGGCGACATCGACCTGGCCGCGTGATGGAAGAACTGCATTCGTCGTCATGAAACCTCCAATAAACACAACATGCGGTGTTTTTATGGAGATTAATCACTAAATATAGTGGCGTCAAAGGGCGCGTGCGATTGCCTGGCGAATCCTTGACCCAGGTGAAAAAAACGCCTCAGCGGTTTTTTTTCACGCCCGCCTGGCGCAGGATCAGCCACGTGGCGCCGCACCAGGCGCTGCCGCAGATGGCGATGCTGATGATGGAGGCGGGCAGCACGTGCGTCCAGATTTCCAGCGCCGAGTAGGTGCTCCAGCTGGCCACGCGCGCGTCGAAGGTGACGTAATTGGCCAGCTGCCAGTAGACGGCCAGCAGGCCGGTACAGATGGCTGCCTGGCGTGCCACGGGCATGGCGCGGCGGGCGAAGACGGCTTGCAGGAACAGCAGCAGCATGCCGGCCCAGGCGCCCAGCGCCTCTGGCGAGAGGATGTTCAGCGCCTCGGCGTCATAACCGTCGGCGGGCGAGGCCCACTGGATTTGCAGTACGGTGAGAAACAGGGTCAGCAGGAAAATGAGCAGCGGTTTGCGGGGCATGGCGGTCGTGGGAACAGGGTCGAGGTGGGCATTTTACAGCCAGGTCAAGCAAGTTGAACACGCGCCAGTCATGCATGCATTCCTTCACCTGCGTCAAGGACTGCGCTGCCAGCGCGGGGCTATAGTCTGCACCCTGAGCCGACACAGGAATGTGAACATCATGATGCTTGAATCAACCACCGCCACCCGCGTGGCCGGACCGCTGGAACTGGTCTGTCCCGCCGGCAGCCTGCCTGCCCTGAAAGCGGCCGTCGACAATGGCGCCGACACCGTTTACCTGGGCTTTCGCGACGCTACCAATGCGCGCAATTTCGCCGGCCTCAATTTCGATGAAAAGGCCATCGCCGAGGGCGTGCGCTACGCCCACCAGTATGGCCGCAAGGTGCTGCTGGCGCTGAACACCTATCCGCAGCCGCACAACTGGGCCGTGTGGCGCAGCGCCATCGACCGCGCCGCGCTGGCGGGCATCGACGCCATGATCGTCGCCGACCCGGGCCTGATGGCCTACGCCAGCGAGCACCATCCGCAACTGCGCCTGCATTTGTCCGTGCAGGGCTCGGCCACGAACTACGAAGCCATCAATTTTTACCATGAACACTTCGGCATCGCCCGCGCCGTGCTGCCGCGTGTGCTGTCCATGGCACAGGTCGAGCAGCTGATCAGCAAGACGGAAGTCGAGATCGAGGTCTTCGGCTTCGGCAGCCTGTGCGTGATGGTCGAGGGGCGCTGCGCGCTGTCGTCGTATGCGACGGGTGAGGCGCCGAACACGCACGGCGTGTGCTCGCCGGCGAAAGCCGTGCGCTGGCTGGAAACGCCGCAAGGCCTGGAGTCGCGCCTGAACGGCGTGCTGATCGACCGCTACGCGCCGGGCGAAAACGCCAGCTATCCCACCCTGTGCAAGGGGCGTTTCGAAGTCAACGACGAAGAGTATTACGCCATCGAGGAACCGGCCAGCTTGAATACCCTGGCGCTGCTGCCACAGCTGATCGCCATGGGCGTACGCGCCGTGAAGATCGAAGGACGCCAGCGCAGCCCCGCCTACGTGGCGCAGGTGACGCGCGTGTGGCGCGAAGCAATCGACGCCTGCCGCGAAGGCAATGCGCGCTACGCAGTCAGGCCGGGCTGGATGGCGGCCATGGACAAGCTGGCCGAAGGACAGCAGCACACATTGGGCGCCTACCATCGCTCCTGGAAATAGCAAAACCTGCGGCGCGTCGCGAGGCGCGCCTGCGATGCTCACCGCCTCGGCGGCGCCGTGCTATGCCACGGTTGCGCTTCTCGACCACGCCGCGAGCCGTTCGCAACGGCTTTGCAGCTTAAAAAATACTGGAAAAGGCATGCTGAAACTATCTTTGGGTCCCTTGCTGTACTACTGGCCGCGCGGGACCGTCTTCGAGTTTTACCAGCAGATGGCCACGTCGGCCGTCGATATCGTCTACCTGGGTGAGACCGTGTGCTCGCGACGGCACGAACTGCGCCTGGGCGACTGGCTCGATATCGCCGACATGCTGACGGCCAGCGGCAAGGAAGTGGTGCTGTCGACGCAGGCGCTGATCGAGGCGGGCGCCGAACTGGCGACCCTGCGCCGTATCACGGCCAATGGCCGCTATTGCGTCGAGGCGAACGACATGGGCGCCGTGCATTGCATGGAAAAGGGTGCGCCCTTCGTCGCCGGTCCGCATTTGAACCTGTTCAATGGCCCCAGCCTGCAACTGATGGCGCGCCTGGGTGCGCGGCGCTGGGTGATGCCGCTGGAAATGGGCCAGGCGGCGCTGGCCGAAATGCAGCGCCAGAAACCGCAGGGGCTGGAGACGGAAGTCTTTGCCTACGGCCGCATGCCGCTGGCGTTTTCCGCGCGCTGCTTCACGGCGCGCAACCGCAATCTGCCGAAGGACGATTGCGGCTACAGCTGCCTGGAAGAGCCGGACGGCTTGCTGCTGCGCACGCGCGATGAAGTGCCGTTCCTGGTACTCAATGGCACGCAGACGCAGTCCGCGCTGGTCTACAACCTGGTGCGCGAACTCGACGCCATGCGCGACATGGGCGTGGCCGTGGCGCGCATCAGCCCGCAGGCGATGAACACGGAAAAAATCATCGCCATCTTTGACCGCGCGCGGCGCGGCCAGGTCAGCGGCATCGGCGCCCAGGCGCAGCTGGCCGCCTGCCAGCCGGCCGGCGCCTGCGATGGCTATTGGTATGGCCAGCCCGGCATGGAACAGCACACCGCCCATTGAGCGTATCGAAAGGATGATCATGCAAGACCAACTGGAAAGACTGCCCGTCCCGGCCCCGGTGCCGGTTTCCGCTACCCACGGCTCTTGCAAGGCGGGGCCGTCGTACCGCCTGCCGGAACCGCTGGCCGATCTGCTGTCCAAGCTGCCGCCGTATCCCGCGTCCTGGCTGTTCGTGCAGGGATTGAACCGGCTGCTGGCGCCGCAGCTGCCCGACGACGTGCGGCGCAGCCTGGAAGGGCGCAGCCTGCGCTTGCGCCTGCTCGACGCGGGCATCGCCTTCGATTTCGAGTGGCAGGGCACGGTCTTCGTGGCCGAGCGTTATGTGGACGTGCCGGAGCTGTGCATTGCCGCCAGCGTGCATGATCTGATGCTGCTGGCGCGGCGCCAGGAAGACCCGGACACCCTGTTCTTCAGCCGGCGCCTGAGCCTTGAAGGCGACACGGAACTGGGCCTGCTGTTCAAGAACACGCTCGACGCCATCGAGCTGCCGCCGTTCGACCTGCATGCGCTGGGACCGCGCCGCGTGCTGGCCCACTTGCGCGACCGCGGCGCGCGCGGCGGCTAGCAGGCAAAGGCGGAAAAAGACGGAAAGGCGGCAGGTGCTGCCAGGGAGCGTATTGGCTTGCGGGAGGCCGCTGAGGGTCAGCTTAGGGCGGCTTGGTGACAGCTGAGGACAGCTAATGACAGCTAATGGCAGCCTAGTGGCGGCAGTGGCCGCAGGCGCCGCTGCACGCGGACAGCTGTTCCTCATCCGTCGCTTCGCCCATGAAGCCGGCGTCATTGACGGCGGCCAGCAGGCGTTCCTGCGTGGCCAGGCGTTCGTCGAACTGCACCGTGGCGCCATGGCGCGCCAGCGAAACGCAGACGGTTTCCACGCCGTTGACCGCTTCGAGGGCGCCCGTCAGCCGGTCGGCGCAGCCTTCGTGATCCATGCCGATGATATTCAAGCGTGCTGTTTGCATGTGTTCCTCTTGTTTTTCAGATAAAAAAACAGCGTAGGCGAGGCGCGTGCATGCCGTCCAGCGCAGCACGCACAATTTTTTTTGTATTTGTGCTTTTATTGATCTGGATTAATTCTGCCGCAGCGCAGGACTGCCGTTATTGCTATCGTTTTATACATAGTTTCCATATTCCAGTCGACAAGCGTGCGCTGCTGGGCGATACTGTCTTTCTGATAATAAATGCCGGAAGGAGAGTGATGCAGCGCCGTTCCCTGCTGACGCTCGCCTGTCTTTGGCCGCTGCATTGCGCGCAGGGCGCGGCTGCCACCGCTGCCAAGCCGCCCCGGCTGCTGCGCTATCCGCGCCACCAGGCATTCGACGACCCGCAGCAGGCATATGTCACGGCCGTGCTGCAACTGGCCTTGGCGCGTTCTGGCCAGGACTATGCGCTGCGCAGTTCCACGCTGCGCATGGTGCAGGCGCGCGCCATCCATGAAATTGCCACGGACACGGGCACGGTGGACATTGTCTGGGCCGCCACCAGCCGCGCGCGCGAACTGCAGCTGCTGCCCGTGCGCATACCGATCGACCGGGGCCTGATCGGCTGGCGCCTGGCGCTGCTGCATGCACGCCAGCCGCAACTGCTGCGCCAGGCGCGCCAGGTGGCTGACCTGGCGCCGCTGACAGCGGGGCAGATGCGCGACTGGCCCGACACGGCCATCCTGCAGGCGAATGGCTTGCGCGTCGATACCTCGAGCACCTACGAAGGCCTGTTCCAGCAACTGGCCGCCGGGCGCATCGATTACTTTCCCCGCTCCGTGATCGAGGCGCAAAGCGAGCTGGCCAGCCATGCGCGACTGCCGCTGGCGCTCGATCCCCACCTGGTCATCCGCTACCCGGCCGCCCTGTACTTTTTTGTCGGCCGGCACCGGCCCGCACTGGCCCGCCACATCGCAGCGGGGCTGGAAAAAATGCTCGCCGACGGCAGTTTCAAGCAGCTGTTCCAGCGCCATTTCGGCAGCCTGGCGCAGCAGCTGCAATTGTCCCGGCGCCATGTGCTGGACTTGTCCAACCAGGACTTGCCAGAGGAAACGCCCGTGGCGCGCAAGGGCTTGTGGTACGACCCAAAAAATTACTAATAGTATTGTTGAGCAATGTCAAATAGCTCACTCAATCGTGCGCAGCATGTTTGATGAATATCAAGACGAGTTCAACAGAACACCTGTTGACAGGTATATATTTATCGCCGAATATGATTCCACGTAACAACTTTTCCCCAGCGTGAGCCTCCTTGGCAGGCCTTGCGCGGGATGCCATACGCCCGTTCCGCCGGCACGCTGCCGCCAGCCCGCGAACGTCCTGTTTCAGTAACCATCCGTCATCTTTTCGAAGGTCTGCCCATGCTCGATTCGATTGCGTCGGTATTGCACGAGGTGCCGGAACTGGCCTTGTTTCTGGCGCTGGCGCTGGGCTATGCGGTGGGGCAGATCCGCTTCGGCCCGATCCAGCTGGGCGGCGTATGCGGCACCCTGATCGCCGCACTGCTGATCGGGCAAGTGGGCATCAGTCTCGACGCCAGCGTGAAGAATGTGTTCTTCATGCTCTTCATCTTTGCCCTCGGCTATGCGGGCGGGCCGCAGTTCTTCGCCAACCTGAATGCCAAGGGCTTGCGCATGGGCATACTGTGCCTGATCGAAGTGGTGGTGGTGCTGGCGCTGGTCTTGCTGGCCACGCGCATCATGGGACTGGACCAGGGCACGGCGGCCGGCATGATGGCGGGCGCGGCCACGGAATCGGCCGTCGTCGGCACGGCCACTGATGCCATTTCCAAGCTGGCCCTGCCGCTGGAACGCATCGCCGAATTGCAGGCCAACGTCGTCACCGCGTATTCGATCACGTATATCTTTGGCCTGATCACCATCGTCATCCTCACCAGCCAGATCTTCCCGCTGCTGCTGCGCGTCAATTTGCGCGAGGAAGCGGACAAGCTGTGGGCGGGAATGGGCGGCGCGCAGGCCGGTGCGGACGACTTGCAGGCAACGCCGGAAATGGTCGGGCGCGCCTATCGCATCAGCCGTGGCGCGGGCCGCCGCCTCGATTCCCTGCAGCATATCTTCGCGGGCCGCGCCAGCATCACGCGCGTGCGCCGGCACGGCAAGGTGCTGCCTCTGGAGCCGGACCTGCGCCTGCGCGCCAACGATGAAGTGCTGGTGATCGGCCACCGTCCCGCGCTGGTGGCGGCCGAGTCCATCCTCGGCGAGGAATTTGCCGACACGACGGGCTTGAACATGGCCGTCTCCGCCGTCGAAGTGGTGCTGCAGCAAGCCGCGCTGGTGGGCCAGCCCTTGCGCCAGCTGGCCTTGCCCGCCGGCGTGCATGTGGCGGCCGTCATCCGTGGCGAGCACAGCATGCCACCGCTGCCGGACCTGGCCATGCAGCGCGACGACGTGCTGCGCCTGTACGGCACGACGGAAGGGCGCGAACTGAACACGGCGCTGGCCGCCATCGGCAAGCGCGTGCCCACGGGCGACCGCAGCAATATCGTCTACGCCAGCATCGGCATCGTGCTGGGCGTGTATATCGGCGGCTTCAGTGCCAAGCTGGGCGGCATTCCCTTTTCGCTGGGCACGGGCGGCGGCGCCTTGCTGACGGGCCTGGTGTTCGGCTGGTACCAGGCGAGAAAACCTGGCATGCCGGGCATCCACCCCAGCGCGCTGGACATGATGAAAGACATCGGCCTGGCCACCTTCATTGCCTGCGTGGGCCTGGCGTCGGGACCGCAGGCGATCGACCTGATCCGCCAGTACGGCTTGTCCTTGCCCCTGATGGGCGTGCTGATCGCCGCCATTCCCGCCTCGATTTCCCTGTGCGTGGGGCACTTTTTCCTGAAGCTGGAAGCGCCCGTGCTGCTGGGCGCCATCGCCGGCCAGCAGTGCAGCACGCCGGCCCTGTCCGCCGTGCAGAACGCGGCCGGCAATTCCACGCCCCTGCTGGGCTACACGATTACCTATGCCATCTCGAACGTCGTGCTGCCCCTGCTGGGGCCGCTCATCGTGGCCCTGGCCGGGTCCGTACACGCCTGACAGTTGCGCCTGAAGCGGGTGCCGGCCAGGCAAGCAGTAGCAGTAAAGAATTCCTTCAAAACGAAAGGCGGTCAGCATGGAATGGTTGCACGAGTTATTCAAGAAGTCGCCTGAAATTGCCTTGTTCCTCTCCCTGGCAGTGGGCTATTACATCGGCAAGATCAAGTTCGGCTCGTTCCAGCTGGGCGGCGTCGCCGGTTCACTCCTGGTGGCGGTGCTCGTCAGCCAGGTGGGCGTTGCCATCGATCCCGGTGTCAAATCGGTGCTGTTCGCACTGTTCATTTACGCGGTCGGCTATGAAAGCGGACCGCAGTTCTTCAATTCCCTGGGCCGCCAGTCGGTGCGCGAAATCATCCTGGCCGTGGTGCTGGCAGTGACGGCGCTGTTGACGGTGGTCATCATGGCCAAGATTTTTGACCTCGACAAGGGCCTGGCGGCCGGCGTGGCGGCGGGCGGCTTGACGCAGTCGGCCATCATCGGCACGGCGGGCGACGCCATCGCCAAGCTGGGGCTGGCGGCGGACGAAGTGGCGCGATTGCAGGGCAACGTGGCCGTCGGCTATGCCGTCACCTATGTGTTCGGCTCGTTTGGCGCCATCATTGTCTGCGTCAACATCTTGCCCAAGCTTATGGGCCGCACCATCCGCGAAGACGCGATCAAGGCGGAAACGGCGCTGCAGGCGGGCGTGCAGGTGCTGGGACCTGGCCAGACGCCAGCCGCGCCTGACCTCATCGGCCGCATCTATGAAGTGGGTCCGGGCGCCGGGCGTTCCGTGGCGGAAATCGAAAGCGCCAATCCGAACACGGCCATTACCATCGAGCGCGTGAAGCGCAACAGCCAGATCATCGACGTCAGCCCCGACCTGGTGCTGGAGGCCGACGACATCGTGCTGCTGGTGGGCCGCCGCGAAGCCATGCTCAGCGTATCTTCCCAGCTGGGCAAGGAATTGCATGCCGTCGAAGGCATGGAACTGGTGATGCAGCGCCGCGACATGGTGTTGACCAACAAGACTTATCACAACAAGACGGTGGGCGAGATCCGCAACGCCACGGCGCCGGGCGTGCGTCACGGCATCTTTGTCGTGCAGCTGAGCCGCATGGGCAAGATCCTGCCCATGCAATCGGAAACCGTGGTGCAGACGGGCGACGTGGTGACCATCTATGGCGCCGAGCAGGACGTCAAGCGCGTGGCGGCCGAAGTGGGTTACATGATCGTGCCGAGCGCCAAGACGGACTTCGTCTACATGGGCGCCGGCCTGGTCGTCGGCCTGCTGGTGGGCTTGCTGGTGGCGCGCATCGGCTCGATTCCGCTGACCCTGGGCAGCGGCGGCGGCGTGCTGCTGTCGGGCCTGGTGTTCGGCTGGTTCCGCGCCAAGCGCCAGACCTTTGGCTACATGCCCAGCGGCGCCGTGCAGATCCTCAAGGATCTGGGCCTGGCCGGCTTCGTCGCCGTCGTCGGCCTGACTTCCGGCCTGCAAGCGGTGGAAACCGTGCGCCAGCATGGCCTGACCCTGTTTGGCGTCGGTGTTGTCGTGACGATTTTGCCGATGATTTTGACCATGCTGATCGGCCGCTATGTCTTGCGCTATGACAACGTCGCCGTGTTTGCGGGCGCCTTGTCCGGCTCGCGCAGCGCCAATCCCGCGTTTGGCGAAGTGCTGAACGCGGCGCAGAACTCCATCCCCACCGTGCCATTTGCCATTACGTATGCACTGGCCAACGTCTTCCTGACCTTGCTTGGCCCGCTCGTCGTGGCCTTTGTATAGCCAGCAAGTGTTTGCACTACCCGAGCCGCCTGGTCGGGGCTTTCTCACTGTACGTTGATAAGGAGTAGCAGAAATGGATTTCAGTAACCCAGATAAACTCGCCCTGTTGAGCCCATTCGAACTCAAGGATGCGCTGATCCAGACAGCCAAGCAGAGCAACCGCCTGATGCTGAACGCGGGCCGCGGCAATCCGAATTTCCTGGCGACTACCCCACGCCATGGCTTCTTCCAGTTCGGCCAGTTCGCCATGACGGAAGCGGAACGTTCCTACGTGTACATGGAAGGCGTGGGCGGCTTCCCCACGCGCGACGGCATCGAAGCGCGCTTTGAAATTTTTGTCCGCAAGCATGAGGGCACACCGGGCGTGCATTTCATCGAAGCGGCCGTGTCGTATGTACGCGACCAGCTGGGCCTGAGCGCCGGCGACTTCATCTACGAGATGTGCGAAGCCATCCTGGCCTGCAACTATCCGGTGCCGGACCGCATGCTGCGCCTGTCCGAGAAAATTGTCGGCCAGTATATCCACCGCGAAATGATCGGCGAACACCCGTTCGTCGGCAACTTCGACATGTACGCGGTCGAGGGGGGCACGGCGGCCATGACCTATCTGTTCGCCAGCCTGAAATCGAACCACATCATCCAGGAGGGCGACACCATCGCCCTGGGCATGCCGATCTTCACGCCCTACATCGAAATTCCCCAGCTGAACGACTACAAGCTCAATACCGTGCACATCGATGCACCACAGTCGAACAACTGGCAGTTCACCAAGAAGGAACTGGACAAGCTGCTCGACCCGAAAGTAAAAGCCTTCTTCCTCGTCAACCCGAGCAATCCGCCGTCCGTGAAGATCGACGACGAGACCCTGGAATACATTGCCAAGATCATCAAGAAGCGCCCGGACCTGATCATTTTGACGGATGACGTGTACGGTACCTTCGCCGACAATTTCGTCTCGCTGTTTGCCATTTGCCCGTACAACACCATCCTCGTGTATTCGTTCTCGAAATATTTCGGCGCGACGGGCTGGCGCATGGGCGTGGTGGCCACGCATGAAAACAATATCCTGGACGAAAAAATCGCCAAGCTGCCGGAAACCGTCAAGAAGCAGCTCGACGCGCGCTACCACTCGATTACCACCGAGCCGCGCGAGCTGAAATTCATCGACCGCCTGGTGGCCGACAGCCGCACGGTGGCGCTGAACCACACGGCCGGCCTGTCCACGCCCGTGCAGGCGCAGATGACCCTGTTCTCGCTGTTCTCGCTGATGGACGAGGAGCAAAAGTACAAGCAGGCGATGAAGCATATCGTGCTGCGCCGCAAGCAGGCGCTGTACCGCGAACTGGGCTTGCCGATGGTGCACGATGCCAACTCCGTGCGCTACTACCATTTGCTGGACATGGAATCGCTGGCTGCGCAAATGCATGGCGAGGAATTCTCGCAGTGGCTGCTGAAAAAGCTGAAACCGAACGAAGCGCTGTTCCGCCTGGCCGAGGAAACGGGCGTGATCCTGCTGCCGGGCCGCGGCTTCGGCACTTCGCACCCGTCGGGCCGCGTCTCGCTGGCCAACCTGAACGAATACGACTACGCGAATATCGGCCGCGCCATCCGTGGCATGGCGTCCGAGTTCTTCGCCGTGTTCGAGAAGGAAAAGGCAGGCAAGGCGGGCAAGAAGGGCAAAAAATAAGCGGGTACCTGCTTAAATGACCGTCACGGGCGCTCCGCAAGAGGCGCCCGTTTTTGCGTGGAAGCCACACAATCCTCCGGTGCAGGCTGGAATGGACTTCCTTGCCTATAATTGCTATTGTGAAAGTATAAACATGGCAATCCCGTGCTTTCCCCTCATTCATTGACTGGACGCTACATGGGCAGATTGCAAGCAAAATTAGTAGTACTGGCGGCCGCGCTGGGCATGGCATTTCCCGCCCTGGCCCAGTCGCCGGCCGGCGCGCCCCTGAGCTTTAACGACGCGCTGCAGCAAGCCGCCTCCGCTTCGGGTGCCGTGCAGGGCGCCGCGCTCGACGTGCGCGCCAAGACATTAAAGGCCGAAGCCTTGTCGAATATCGACGGTCCCTCGGTGGACTTGACGGCGTTTCGCGGCCGGCTGTCGACGGATTTGAACATCGATACGAGCGGCCTGGCCGGCGTGGTGGGCGGCATCGAATCCGTGCTGCCATCGATTCCCGGCTTGCCCAAGCCACAGATTCCCAATTCCCTCAGCCGCGAAGTGGTCACGGACCTGACCTCGTTCGGCTTGCTGGGCATGTGGCCCATCTACACGGGCGGGCGCCTGGATGCCGTCAAGGGACTGGCCTCCAGCCTGACCCTGGCCGCGCAGGCGGAGCGCATCGAGGCGGAAGAACAACTGGCCACCCTGGTGGCGCAGCGTTACTTCCAGCTGCTGCTGGCCAAAAGAGTGGTGGCCGTGCGCGCCGAAGTGACGGCTGGCGTAACGCAGCACCAGCGCGACGCCGCCAAACTGGAAAAGGGCGGCCTGATTTCGCGCGCCGAGCGCCTGCGCGCCGATGTGGCCTTGGACGGCGCCCGCAGTGACGAGGCGCAGGCGCGCAGCGACGAGGAAATCGCCCAGGTGGCGCTCGACCGCCTGCTGGCCACGAATGGGCAAGTGCGTCCCAGTACGCCGCTGTTCGTCAACAGCTTGCCGGTCGGCACCTTGCAATCGTTCATCAGCACGGGCATGCGTGAAAACGCGAACTGGAAAAAGATCGACAGCAAGCGCGTGCAGGCCGACCAGGCCTTGAAGCTGCACGGCAAGGAATACACGCCCACGGTGTTTGCCGTCGGTAACTACAACCTGAACCGCGGCAGCGAAAAGCTCGTGCGCTCGAACTGGGCCATCGGCCTGGTCGTGGCCGTGCCGCTGGTGCACCGCATCAACACGGGCAAGATGATCGCCGCCGCCAAGCTGGACCAGGAACGGGTGGAAGTGGTGGCGCGCCAGGCCGAGCGCGACATTCCCACCCTGATCGAAAAGAACTGGCGCGCGCTGGAAAATGCGCGCATCCAGTACCTATCCACGGCCTCGTCGGTGGAACTGGCGCGCGAAAATATCCGCTTGCAAACGGTGGCCTTCCAGCAAGGGCAGGTGACGTCGCTGGAAGTGGTCGACGCGCGCCTGAACCTGGCCAAGATCGAGACCCAGCGCGCGCAGACGGCCTACAACTATGTGATGGGACTGGCGCAATTGCTGGAAGCGGCGGGCGAGACGCAACGCCTGGGCAGCCTGGCCGCCTCGGCCGATATCCAGTTACCACTCGATACGACTCAATGAGAATAATATGACCACCTCCAAAAAACCATTGCTGCTCGCCGGCGCCGTCATTGTCCTGGCCTTCGTCGGCTGGGGCTTGTACCAGGCTTTCCAGCCGCAGCGCCTGCCATTGCAGGGACAGATGGATGCGCAGGAAGTCAACGTATCGTCGAAAGTGCCGGGCCGGGTGGGCGAGCTGTACGTCAAGCTGGGGCAGAACGTGGCGAAGGGACAATTGCTGTTCCAGCTGACCAGCCCGGAAGTGCAGGCAAAGATCGCCCAGGCCACTGCCGCCACGCAGGCAGCCGATGCCGTGGCGAAGAAGGCGGAAGCGGGCGCGCGTCCGGAGGAAGTCGCAGCCGCCAAAGCCAACTGGGAGCGGGCGCAAACGGGCGCGGCCATCGCCAAAACGACGTACACCCGCGTCAACAATATGTACGAGCAAGGCGTGATCGCCCAGCAGAAACGCGACGAGGCGCAAGCGCAGTGGCGCGCCGCCGAGCAGCTGGCGCAAGCGGCCCGCGCGCAGTATGACATGGCGCAAAAAGGTGCGCGTCCGGAAGACAAGACGGCCGCCGCCGCCCAGGCGCGCCAGGTGGGCGCCGTGCTGACCGAAGCGGAAATCGCCCTGGCCGAAACGAAGATCGCCGCGCCCGTGGCAGGCCAGGTCAGCAAGATCCAGATCCAGCCTGGCGAACTGGCGCCGCAAGGTTTCCCCGTGATTACCCTGGTGAACCTCGATGACGCCTGGGCCGTGCTGCAAGTGCGCGAAGATGAAATGGCGGCGTTCAGCATGGGCAGCACGCATACGGCCAACGTGCCCGCACTGAAACAGCAGCTGAGCTTCAAGGTCAGTTCCGTGGCCGTGCTGCCCGACTTTGCCACCTGGCGCGCGGCGCGTCCGGGCGGCACGGACTTGCGCACGTTTGAAATCCGCTTGCGTCCCGCCATCAAGGTCGATGGCTTGCGCCCGGGCATGTCGGTCGTGTTTCCGCCGCTCTGATCGCCGATGAACGACGCGGATAAAGGGCAGGGTTCGGGGCAGGGTGGGGTGCTGGCACGCGAGTGGGCGCGCCTGCGCGGCGACTTCTGGGATCTGGGCATGCTCAGCTGGATACCCGTGCTGCTGTGCGCGATCCTGTGGCTGGTATTTTCCGCCGGCATCGCGCGCGACTTGCCCATCGTCGTCATCGACAACGATAATTCCACCTTGTCGCGCCAGCTCACGCGCTGGCTCGACGCTTCGCCCGGTGTCCAGGTCGCTGCCAAAGTGGCGTCCAGCGACGATGCCTTGCATCAGTTGCGCGAACGCACGGCCTTCGGCTACCTGGTGATCCCCGGCGACTTTGAAAGGAAATTGCTGGGCGGACGCCAAGCCACGGTGCAATGGCTGTACAACGCGCAGTTTTCCTCGCACGCGGGCGCCTTGCTGCGCGACGTGCGCACGGTCAGCACGACCTTGTCGGCCGGCATCGAGATGACGGCCCGTGTCAAGAAAGGCATGGCACCCCTGCAGGCGGCGGCCCAGTTCGAGCCGATCCGCACCACCTTGAACAGTTTGTACAACGAAAACATCAGTTATGAAGCGTTCCTGACCCTGGCGCTGATCCCGTCCATGCTGCAGATTTTCATTGTCGTCGCCATCGTCACGAGCATCGGCCGCGAGTTGCGCGACGGTACCGTGCCGCAATGGCTGGCGACGGCCCAGGGCAGCTGGCTGCGCGCCGTGGGCGCCAAGCTGCTGTTTCCCCTCATCGCCTATGTTGTGCTGGCACTGCTGTATCTGCTGTTCTTCAGCCTGGCGCGGGGCTGGGCCGTGGCGGGCAGCCTGCCGGCCTTACTATTGAGCATGCTGCTGCTGGTGCTCGCGTATTGCGGCCTGGGCACCTTGCTGATCGCCGCGACCCTGTCCATGCGCCTGGCCCTGTCCGGCGCGGCCTTCATTACGGCACCGGCGTTCGCCTTTGCGGGCCAGGCCTTTCCCTTGATGGCCATGCCGCCGCTGGCGCGGGCCTGGGCGGAAGCGTTGCCGCTCACGCATTATCTGCAGTTGCAAACCAAATACTGGCTGGCCGGCGCGCCGTGGCGTTATGGCGTGCAGGAAATGCTGATCCTGGCCGGCTTTGCGCTCGGCTGCGGCGCCGTGGGCCTGTTGCTGCTGGCGCGCCGCGCGAATGTCCCGGCCGCCTGGGGGCGCACATGAGCTGGTCCGCCTTTCTCGCCACCTGGCGCGCCATGCTGACGGACAAGGGCGCGCTGACCTTGCTGTTCATCGGCGGCATCATTTACTCGTTTTTCTATCCCTTGCCGTACTCGACGGAAATCGTCCAGCGCGTGCCCGTGGCCATTGTTGACCAGGACCGCAGCGCCATGTCGCGCCAGATGACGCGCTTCGCCATGGCCCACCCGTCGCTGGAAGTGATCGCCGTCACGCCCGACTTGCCCGTGGCGCAGGATTTGCTGTGGCGCGACAAGGTGATGGGCGTGCTGATCATTCCCGACGGCTTGCAGACGGACGTGCTGGCCGGGCGCGCCGCCCATGCGCAAGTGGCGGGCAACGGTTTATATCTGATGCTCAACAAGGTGGCCTTGAATGGCCTGGCCGAAGTGGTGGGCACGGTCTCGGCCGGCATCGAACTCAAGCGTCTGGGCGCGGGCACGCCGTCCGGCATCCAGGCCAACGAACAGCGCGCGCCCATCGCCTTTGACGCCGTGCCCCTGTTTAACGTGAAGGAAGGCTATGGCGCCTATGTCGTGCCCGGCGTGGCCACCCTGATCGTGCAGCAGACTTTGCTGATCGGCATGACCATGCTGTTCGGCACCTGGTACCAGCGTAAAAGTTTCCCGCTGGCGGGCCAGCGCACGGCCGGCGGCTATCTTGGCATGCTGCTGGCGTTCGCCTCGGTGGCGTTTTTGAACTGCTGCTATTTCTTTGGCTTTGTCTTCTGGTTCCAGGATTACCCGCGTGGCGGCAACTTTGGCGGCATGCTCTTGCTGCTGGTGCTGTTCTCCTTGGCCGAAGCGGCGTTCGGCATGCTGCTGGGCATGCTGTTCCGCACGCGCGAACGGGGCACGCAGCTGATGATCGCCACCTCGATGCCCGTGCTGTTCCTGGCCGGCCTGACATGGCCTGTGTCGTCCATGCCCGTCGTGCTGCAATGGCTGCGCTGGCTGCTGCCCTCGACGGCGGGCATCCAGGGCTTTGTCGCGCTCAACCAGATGGGCGCGTCCCTGTATGAAATCCGCCATGAAGTGGCGGGCTTGCTGGCCTTGCTCGTGGCCTGCGTGGCGCTGGGCTGGTGGCGCTGGCGCAAGGGGGAAGAAACGGCTGTTGTCACGCAAGGCTGAGCATGCAGCCAGGGAAAGAGCTGGAGTCCCAACTGCCCGTATCGTTGGCGACGGGATCGATCATGCTTTCTGCAGTGCCGCCAGCAGCAGCTGGCAAAAACCGTCACGCGCGGGGTCGGGCAGGTTGACATTGGCCCGCAGCAGGCTGGCGACGCGGGGCAGCGGTGCCAGCCGCTCCAGTGCCGCGTGCCGGTGCACGCCCTGGCCCAAGTTGCGTGCATTGACCACCGCCATGCCCAGGCCGGCGGCAACCGCGGTCAGCATGCCCGCCACCGATGGGCATTCCAGGCCCACGCTCCACGCCATGCCGGCCTGGCCCAGTTTTTCCTCGGCCAGCCGGCGGTAAAAGCAGTGCGGCCCGTAAGTGATCAGTTTGACGGTGTGTCCCGGCAAAGCCTGCTCTGCCGTGGCAGCGCACCAATGCAGCGTTTCTGTCCATAGCAGCGTGTCGCCCGGCGCCGCCTTGCCGGCAAAATCCTGGTGCAAAATCACATCGAGCACGCCGTCGGCAAAGCGTTCGCGCAATACCTGGCTTTGCTCCACCACCAGTTGCACGTCCACCTTGGGGTGGTGATGCGAGAACTGCGACAGCACCGCGCACACGTCCGCCAATGAAATCTGCTCCGTCACGCCGATGCGCAGACGGCCTTGCATCGCCGATGGCGAAAAATGGGCAACGGCGTCATCGTGGGCGTCGAGTATGTTGAACGCATGCCGCAGCAGCACGGCTCCCTGGTCGGTCGTGCCAAACAGCCCGCCGCTGCGCGCCAGCAGCTGACAATCGAGCTGCTGCTCCAGCCGCTTGATTTTCCAGCTGACGGCCGACTGGCTCAGATGCAGCAAGCTGGCGGCCTGGCTCATGTTGCCGGTTTGTACCACGGCCCTGAATACACGCAGGGCGTCGATGGATAGACGTAAATTCATGGACTATGACAAAAGTTGGATTGAAGGTTAAAAGAATGTCGCTGGCGTCATGTTCAGTCTAGCCTTAGCCTGCAGGTTCTGCAAACAAAAGGACATCTGATGACGAGTCAAGAACCGCTGTTGAATGGCCACGCCCTGATCCACGGCCAGCGTATCGCCACCGGCATCCATGGCGCAGGCACGCCGCTGGTGCTGGTGCATGGCACGCCGGCGCACAGCATTATCTGGCGCGAACTGGTGCCGCTGTTCGTCGATGCCGGTTTCCACGTGCACCTGTATGACTTGCTGGGTTTTGGGCAATCCGAGCGGCCCGCCCAGGCCGATACCTCGGTAGCGGCGCAGGTGACCTTGCTGGCGGCCTTGTTTGATCACTGGCAGCTGCCGGCCACGCATTTGTTCGGGCACGATATCGGCGGCGCCATTGCGCTGCGCCTGGCGTTCGACCACGCGGCGCGCCTGCGCAGCTTGAGCATCGCCGACGCGCCCAGCTACGATTCCTGGCCATCGCCCACCTGGAGGCATCTGCGCGATGACTTCGCCCGGTATGCCTTGACGCCGGCCAGCGAGCATCGCGCCACGATGGCGCGCCAGCTGGGCATGGCCGTTTTTCACAAGGACAGGATGCAGGGCGAGCTTTTGCGCCGTTACCTGGAGCCGCTGTGCGGCGTGGTGGGGCAGCCCTCGTTTTACCAGCACCAGGTGGCGCACTATAACGCCTGCCATACGATGGACTTTGCCGAAAAACTGCCGCGTTTAGCCTTGCCGGTACAGGTATTATGGGGCAAGCAGGACGAGTGGCAGCCGGTGGCTTATGCTCATCGCCTGCAGCGCGATATTCCCGGCGCCACCTTGCACCTGTTTGACGAGGCCGGGCACTTTCTGATGGAGGATGCGCCAGCGGCCGTTGCGGCACAAGTGATCGCGTTTATTCATCAGCTGGAGAGGAGAAAACCATGATATTGATCGGAATGCTCGATTCGCCTTACGTCAGGCGCGTTGCCATTGGCATGAAAGTGCTGGGTCTGCAGCACGAGCACCGGCCCTTGTCGGTGTTTTCCGATTTCGACCACGTACAAGCCATCAATCCTGCCGTCAAAGTGCCGACCCTGGTTACCGGTGACGGCCAGGTGCTGATGGACTCGACCCTGATCCTCGCGTATCTGGAAGAACTGGCAGCGGATGCTCCCCGCATCAGGCCGGAGCCGGGGCCTGCACGCCTGCGCGCGCTGTGCCAGACCAGCTATGCTTTGGCGGCCTGCGACAAAGCCGTGCAGATCGTCTATGAGCGGCGCTTGCGCCCGCAGGAAAAGCAGCACCAGCCCTGGCTGGACCGGATCCAGCTGCAGTTGCATGGCGCCTGGCGGCAGCTGGACGCGTCATTGCGCGAAGAGGCGCCGGACTGCCTGAGTATTGCCGGCATCACCATTGCCGTGGCCTGGAGTTTTGCTCGGCAGATGGTGCCCGACGTGATGGCGGCCGGCGACTATCCGGCCGTGGCCGCGCTGACGGCGCTGGCCGAGCGGCAGCCGGTGTTTCTGACTACGCCGATGGCCGGCTGATCCGCTTTCATCCGAACCGGTATTTGCAGGCGGCTTGTGCAATAATTTCATTTCCTTAACGGAAGAGTATTGCCATGCCGTCTTTTAATCTGTTCCAGCGCCTGTCCCAGGCCCCCACCAAGCCCAAGTCCGCGCCCGTTGCGCGGCAGTTTGACGTGGCCGACCTGTACCAGGGGCCCATTGCGCTGGGAGCGGAAGGCGAGGCGCAAGCGCGGCCTTTCGATGAAAAGCTGCGCCAGGCCTATTTCTGGATCGTCAACCACGCCATCATCAGCCCCCATTACGACATCGAATACAACGATGGCCCGTCGCAGACGTATGCCGTGGGCGACAGCCGCCGCACCCTGAATCTGCCGTCGGCGCAAAGCTATTCCAGCTTCATTTTGCTGCCCCTGCTGACCTTCGCCACGCGCCGCAAATGCCTGTTCGTCGGCGGGCCGGGGCGGGGCAAGACGGCCAGCGCCTTGCTGATGGGCGTGCTGGCAGGTTCCACCGTCAAGGAAGTCAAGCGCGCCATGCAGCACGGCCACCCGCAGATGACGGTGGCCGACCTGCTGGGCAACCCGCTGCCGGCCGATCTGGTCAACGCGCAAAGCATGGACGATATCCGCATCGCCTGGCGCGCCTGGCTGGGCATGCGCGTGAAAATCGTCGATGAATACAACCGCATTCCCACGCGCACGCAAAGCGCGCTGCTCACCGTGATGGGCGACAATTACGCGGAAGTGCTGAACCATATTTACGAGTGCCCGGAAGCGGCCTGGTATCTGACGGCCAACGATGACCAGGGCGGCGGCACCTACCAGGTGATCGAGGCGCTGCGCGACCGGGTCGACGTGACGGTGCAGGCGCTGGCCTTCAACCCGCGCTTCCTGAACGAATTGCTGCTGCGCGTGGAAGAAAACGTGCGCCCCGAAGAATTGGTGCCGCCCGACATCATCTTCACGGAAGGGGAGGTGGACCAGATCGGCGAAGCGATCCGCCAGGTGGCCGTGCCCGACGCCGTGCGCCGGCGCCTGGAATTTTTCGCCAGCCAGTTCGAGCTGTTCGAGACGGCCGGCGGCCAGTTTGAATACATGACCAAGGATACGGCACGCCTTGCTGGCGCTGACCGGGGGCAGGCGCAGGCCGCCGACAATGGGCGCGACCGCCTGAAGGACCTTGGCTGCCAGACCTTGAACGGCATTTCCGTGCGCACCCTGATGGCGCTCCTGATCTACGCCAAGGCCATGGCCTATTTCCGCGGCAATGATGAAGTGGCGCTGGACGACTTGCGCCAGGTGCTGCCGTTCGTCCTGCATAACAAGCTGCAGCCGGACCCGGACGCGCCATTCTTCGCGCTGCCGGAAAACGCCGCCTACCGCAGCGACAGGCTGGGCTGGCTGCGCCGTTTGTTCGATCTGTCGAACGATGAATTCAACCGCCTGGACCTGGACCGCGATGACCCTGTTGGCGTGTTGTCGGCCGAATTCGACCTGGGCCTCGACGGCGTCAGCGAACGCGAGACCCTGGCGCGTTTGAACCGCATCGAAAAGCTGATCGGCGAACGCACGAAAGGGAGAAAACTGTATGGTCCCCTGTACGACGACCTGTTGAAACTCAAGTACCTGCACCAGCGCTATACCAACTACCGCAGCTGGCTGCGTTCTCAATGAGCGTGCTGCGTTGTCAAGGCTTCCTGGAAGCGCTGTCCCTGCTCAATGGCGAAGCCAGTGACCTGTGCGCCAGCTATGAGCTGCGGCGCCTGCCCGATGCGCCCGATTTGGTCACGGCGCTGGGCTTGCGCGTGGAAGATTACGCCTTGCGCGTCATCGCGCCCGCGCGCGACTTGCCTGCGCCGTTGTGGGATATCAAGCTGGCGCCGTGCGGGCGCGCGCAGCTGGAGCAGGTATGCCAGCGCTGGTTTTTCTCGTCGCGGCACATGCAGGCGGCGCCGCCCGGGCGTTTTCGGGCGCAGCTGGTGGCCGCCTTCCTGGAATCGCTTGACGACGCGCTCGGTGGATTTTCCCTGCACGCCGTGACGATGACGCCGCCATCCGGCTTCTGGTATGCGATCCACTGGGACGAGATCGCGTTCGAATCCGGGAGTGAACGCTATCTGCTGCACTTTTCGCACAGCGACTGAGGAAGAACGATGATTTCTCCTGCCTTCGCATCGATACTCGCCAGCGGCCGCGCCCAGTTCAACGGCCGCGCCGTGGAAGCGCGCCGGCGTTTTCCCGCGCTCGACATGGCAGCCTTTGGCGCCTTTTTGCACGATGGCGTCGATCCGCTGGTGCTGGCCGTGGCCGCCGCCGCGCCCGAGCGGGTGGGCGGCGTCACCCTGGCCGCGTATGACATGGCCCTGGAACTGGTGGGCCATGGCCTGGCGGGACCTGCCGCGAAAAATCCCTTGTTGAACAGCGTATGGCGCGAGCTTGCGCCATCGTTTGCGCCAATGCTGGCGACGGCGCCAGTCGACGTGCTGGGCATGCTCAGCAACGCCGCCATCCACCTGGGCGGCGTGGCCGGCGCGCGGCCCGCGCAATGGCAGCGCGAGCTGGCCGCCCTGGCGCCGCAGGTGGCGACGGTGGCGCAGTTGCGCGCCATGGGCCAGGTGCTGGCATGGCGCGCCGGCGTCGCGCATTTTCGGATGGGGGCGATCGCCGCCGCCGACACCTTGCCACCGGTGCTGGCGCTGGCCGCCTTTGGCGAGCCGGGTGCGCAATGGCCGCAGGTGCGTGATCAGTTATTGGCCAATCCCTGGCGCGGCAATGCAGACGGCCGCGAGTTTGGCAGCTTCACTGGCCTGGGCGGCCACTTCGGCACGCCGCCGCAGGTGCGCGCCACGGCTGACGGTTTTGTCGTGCGCAGCGCCGAGCGTCATTATCTGCTGGTGGCCGACGCCTACGGCGCCGTGCTGCACAGCGCCACGGCGGAGGAATTCGCGCAGGCGCCGGCTGGCGTGCCCGCGTCCGTGCGCCTCGATGGCGCCACCGTGCACGTCGGCGCGCGCAGCATCGCACTCGACCTGCCGGAAGGCGACATCGCGCTGGCCGCGAATGCGCATACCCTGGCCATCACCTCGCCATGGACGCATGCCATCCGGCTGCTGCCGCTGGCATGAAGCAGCATGCCGACAGCGCGCTGATCGACGCCTGGCGCGCCGCCTGGCCCGAGGCGCTGGCCGTGTGGAGCAAGTTCACGCGCTTGCGCGACCCCAGCCTGTGCGCCAGCCGCGTCGAGGCCAGCAAGCAGGGCTTGTCCGGCAGCTTCGCCATGATCCGGCTGCTGGACCAGAGCGTGGTGGTGGACTTGCCGCTGGTGACGGAGCTGGGCCTGGACGACTACGCGCTGGAAATCCTCGCCCATGAAATCGGCCACCACATCCTTGCGCCGGGCAGCGCCAGTGACCAGTTCCGCCTGCTGGCCCGCATGCGCCGCGCCTTGCCGACCCTGGAGCAGCACGCGCCCATGGTGGCCAACCTGTACACGGACCTGTTCATCAACGACCGCCTGCAGCGCCAGGCGAATCTGCGCATGGCGGACATCTACCGCAAGCTCGAGCAGGGGCGCTCTGTGGAAGCCAAGGCCAGCGGCGGCGTCTGGACCCTGTACATGCGCATCTATGAAAACCTGTGGCAGCTGGAGAAGGGCGAACTCGGTGGTGGCCAGGCCGACGAGCGCCTGGACACGGATGCCTGGCTGGGTGCGCGCCTGATCCGCGTCTACGCGAACGACTGGATGCTGGCGGCGGGCCGCTTCGCCACCCTGCTGCTGCCCTATCTGGTGGAAGACACGGACGCTCTGAGCCCGAGCCGCTATCTGCTCGACACGCGCGACGCGGCCCGTGGCTGCCAGACGTATGGCGCGCAGCAGATCGAGGATGACGAGGAGGGCGGCGCCATCCATCCCGTGCACGATCAGCGCATTTCCGGCCTGGATGGCGACGAAGCGCCTGCCGAGACGGTGGCCAGGCAGGGCGGCGGCCAGCTGCGCGAACCGTTCGAACTGGGCGACATTTTAAAGGCGTCTGGCGTGGACCTGAGCGACCATGAAATCGCCATCCGCTACTACCGCGAACGGGCCTTGCCGCACCTGGTGGCCTTCCCCAGCCGTCCCGCACCCGAATCGCAGGAGCCGCAGATGGAAGGGTTGGAGCCGTGGGAAATCGGCGACCCGCTGGAAGACATCGACTGGCTGCAATCGGTGATGCAGTCGCCGCGCCCCGTGCCCGGCGTGACCACCGTGCGCCGCGTGTATGGCCGTGAACCGGCGCGCGCCAGCGACGCCGTGCCCGTCGACCTGGACATGTACGTGGACAGTTCCGGTTCCATGCCGAACCCGCAGGCACATACCTCGTTTTTGACACTGGCTGGGGCCGTCATCGCGCTATCGGCCCTGCGCGCCGGCGCGAAAGTGCAGGTGACCCTGTGGAGCGGCAAGAACCAGGTGATGCAAACACCGGGCTTCGTGCGCGACGAAGACCTGATCCTCGGCGTGCTGACGGAATTTTTCGGCGGCGGCACCTGCTTCCCCATCCACCGCCTGCGCCAGACGTATGCGGCCAAACGGGAACGGCCCGCGCATATCCTGATGATTTCAGACGATGGCATCACCACCATGTTCGACAACGATGAACTGGGCAACAGCGGCTGGGATATCTCGGCAAAAGCGCTGGCCCAGGGCGGCGCGGGCGGCACCATGGCCCTGAACCTGGAACGCGGCTGGGAGGGCGCGGCCAGCCACACGTGGCTGCAGAAAACCTATGACGACTTGAAACGCGCGCGGCGCGAGCAGGGCTGGGATATCCACGCCGTCGAACGTTACGAAGACCTGCTGGACTTCGCGCGGGCGTTCAGCCGCAGGCATTATGTGAAGAGCTAAATAAGATGACTATGTGCAGCAAAATTCCGGGGTCAGAGCCGGCGGGGCAATACGGTCCAATGGAACGTATAGCGATTCCGAAGAAACTGACCCCAGCATTTGCCGTTGGGTTAAGGTAACGACATCATGATGCAAATCGGTCCTCACCTCGAAACCCTGACCCACCGCCTGGCCGACATCCCCGTCGAATTCCTGGCCGAACCGCGCATCGCCGGCGTCGCCAACGCGCAGGCCGTGTCGGTGGCGGCGCTCGTCAACGACATTTTGCTGCTGCATGGCGCCCGCGCGCCGTCCGCTTCTCTGCAGGGCTTCATCGGCGCGCAGGTGAAGGCGGACCGCAACCGGCTGGCGCTGGCCATGATCGCGTGCTGGCTGCTGGCCGACGAGTGGTTCATCGCGCAGCGGCTGGCGCAGCAGGATGTGCTGCAGCTGCTGGGCGAGGCGGCGCGCGAGCTGGCCGCTGCCACGCCCGCCCACCAGTTTACGCAAGACCCCGAGCGGCGCGAAGAGCTGGCGCGCATCGTGCTGGCGCGCCTGGGCTTTCGGCCCCGCGACGAAAGCGTGGCGCAGGCCACGGACCGATTGTCCGCCATCAGCGGCACGGAGCGCCGCCGGCTGCTGGAAGCTAGCCGCCTGGCCGAGCAGCGCGCGCGCGAAATCCGCGAAGCGCTGGCGAAAAAGGCGGCCGAGGAATCGGCCGACAAGTGGTCGCGCGAATGAGCGTGGAGAGCAATCTGGCCGCTGGCGCCTGGGAGTCCGACTACGAGTACTGTCCCACCCTGACGCCGGCGGGCGCGCGCATGCTGGAAAAACTGCGCAGCCATCCTTGCGCGCCACAGTACCGCAACCGCAGCGGCAACAAGCTGCTGGCCGGGGAAGTGGAGGCCTTGCGCGCGTATGAGCAGGAAGTCATGGAGGCGGCAATCGGCTGGAGCGCCGCCGCGCCGCCCCCATGGCTGGCCGCTTTCCTCAAGGCCACCTACGCCACGGTGCCGCATTACCGCGCCTGCGGTTCGCCGCCGGCGCGCTTGCAGGATGTCGCGCCGATCAGCCGCGCCGAGCTGGCGCACGACATCGCCGCATTCGTGCCCGACGATGCGGATCTGGCACGCATGATCAATTTCCAGACCACGGGCACTACGGGCCATCCGCTGCTGATCGCTTCGCACCCGCTGGTGGCGGGGCGCTACCTGGCTTTCCACAAGCGCGCGCTGCGGCGCTTTGGCGTGACCCTGCGCCATGGCGCGGGACAGGTGGGCGTGATGCTGCTGGGGCACCAGCGCCGCTGCTTCACCTATGTCTCCGTCACGCCGACGATGGGCGAATCGGGACTGGCGAAGATCAACCTGCACGTGGACGACTGGCGCGATCCGGACGACCGCGCGCGCTACCTCGATGCCATGGCGCCGGAGCTGATCGCGGGCGACCCCATCTCGTTTGCCGAACTGCTGACCCTGCCGATGGCGCACAAGCCGGCCGCCTTGATGTCCGTGTCGATGATGCTGTTGCCGGGCATGCGCGCCCGCCTGGAGCAGCGTTTCTGCTGCCCCGTGCTCGATATCTATTCGCTCAACGAAGTGGGGCCCGTTGCCGTCTACGACGAACAGGCGGGCGGCCACGTGCTGCTGCAGCACCGGCTGTACGTGGAAATCCTCGATGGCGAAGGCAAGGCCGTGCCTGAAGGGGAGCGCGGCGAAATCACGGTGACGGGCGGCTTCAATTTCTGCCTGCCCCTGGTGCGCTACCGCACGGGCGATTACGCGTCGCTGATCCATGGCCCGCACGGTCCCGTGCTGGCGGGACTGGCAGGGCGCAGTCCCTTGCGCTACCGGACGGACAACGGCGCTTGGATCAATAATATCGACATCACGCACGCCTTGAAACCGCTGGCCATCGCCGTGTTCGGCGTGCACCAGCACGCTGACGGCGTCGTCACGCTGCGCCTGGCGCCACATGCGATGCCGCAGGCGGACCAGGCACGCGCTTTGCTCGCGCCATTTTTCGGCGCCATCACGGTCGCGGTCTTGCTGGAGGAAGACAAGATCATTCAATACACCTCGGATTTGCGGGAAGCGGCAGTATGAGCAGCTATAAACGGGGTCTGGTGGTGGGTAAATTCTGCCCGCTGCACCTGGGCCATGAACTTTTGATACAGCGGGCTACGGATGCCTGCGAAGAACTGCTGGTGGTCAGCTATACCAAGCCCGAGTTTCCCGGCCTGGAACCGGCGCGCCGCGAAGGTTGGCTGCGCACGCGCTTCCCGCAGGCGCAGGTCGTCGTGCTAGATGATGGCAGGCTGGCGGACCTGTGCGCGGCGCGCGGCGTGCCGGCGCGGACCTTGCCGCACAACGACGATCCGGGCGACGCGCATCGCCACTTCATGGGCTGGCTGTGCTGGATGGTGCTGGACCTGCCCGTCGACGCCGTGTTCAGCAGCGAAGATTATGGCCCCGGCTTTGCGCAGCTGCTGCAGCGCCATTATGCGCTGGGCGCCGTCGCGCATGTGAGCGTGGACCAGGCCAGGAGCTTGATCCCCGTTTCCGGCACGCGGGTAAGACAGGACCCGCACGCCCACGCCGCCTTCCTGTCGCCGCCTGTGCGCGCCAGTTTCGTCACGCGTGTCTGCGTGCTTGGGGGCGAGTCGAGCGGCAAGACGACCCTGGCGGGCGCGCTGGCGGCGCATTTCGGGACGGGCTGGGTGGCCGAATATGGGCGCGAGCTGTGGGAAAGCCAGGACGGTGTGCTGGCCTACGACGATCTGCTGAAGATCGGCCGGGAGCAGCTGCGGCGCGAAGCCGCCGCCGCCGGGCAGGCGCGGCGCTGGCTGTTTTGCGACACTTCGCCCATGACCACGTATTTCTACTGCGTCGAGATGTTCGGCAAGGCCGAGCAGGAATTGGCCCAGCTGGCCGAACACCGCTACGATCTGGTGGTGCTGTGCGCGCCCGACTTCCCCTTCATCCAGGACGGCACGCGCCGCGACGAGAATTTCCGCGCGCGCCAGCATGCGTGGTATCAGCATGAACTGGCACGGCGGGGGATTGCATTTATCAATGTGTCCGGTTCCGTCGAGGATCGGATCGGGCAGGTGGCCCAGTTGCTCGCGCGTAGGTCGGATTAGCGCAGCGTAATCCGACATCACCGCATACGTCAGCAATGTTGTCTGATTAGCGCAGCGTAATCCGACATCACCGCATACGTCAACAATGTTGTCGGATGACGCGCTTGCGCGCTAATCCGACCTACGTCGTAAAAGCCGTGTTCACCGCTTTCAGTATCTCGTCCGAAAACGCGTCGTCATCGACGGCGCGCGACAGCGCCACGGCGCCCACCATGGCCGACAGCATGACGATGGCTTGCTGGCGCGGGTCGCGTTTTTTCTGCCACGGGAAATGCGCCGCCAGCTTGCCGATGATGGTTTTCAGGTGAAAGGTAAAAGCGGGGCGCACGGCGGGCTGCTTGCGCACATCGCCGGCCAGCGCGGCCAGCAGGCAGCCGTCGCCGGGCGCATCGCGGTGGGCCGTGCTCACATAATCGCGCACATACTGGCGCATGGCTTCCGGGCTGGCGCTGGCCGCATCGAGGGCCACGCGCGAGTGTTCCGAACCATGCAGGGTGCTTTCCGCCATCAGCGCTTCCTTCGAGGCGAAGTGGTTGTAGAAGGGGCCGTGCGTGAGCCCCGTCGCCTGCATGATCTGTCCCACCGTGACGCCGTCAAAGCCCTGTTCGCGGAACAGGCGCGCCGCTGCCGTCAGGATGCGCTGGTGTTTTTCTGCCGTTTCGGCTGCCGGGTATCGCATGCTGTTCTCCGTTTGCGCAAATAATTTCTGTTGACATCATACATGATGTTCGTCATGCTAGCGACACTATGCATGATGGTCGTCATGTTTAGCGCCGTTTCAAAGCATGATGGTTGTCATGTTTAATTCGTGATTCTTCTAAACCCAGTAACAGAATCCGGTGTCGGACCCTCAGGGGCCAGGCCCGGTCTTTGCAGCGGGCTTAAGCGGACACAATAAAAATCTCAGTAAAGGAATCACCATGAGCACAAGCAACACACAAGGCACGGCCCTCATCACCGGCGCATCGTCTGGCCTGGGCGCCATTTACGCAGACCGCCTGGCGGCGCGCGGTTTTGATTTGATCCTGGTGGCGCGCAGGGTCGAGCGCCTGGGCGTGCTGGCCAAGGCGCTGGCGGAAAAATACGGCGTGTCCGTGCGCGCCATGGCGGCGGATCTGTCCGCGCCAGGCGACCTGCAGCGGGTGGCCACGGAACTGGCCACCAATCCCGCCATCACCATGCTGGTGAATAACGCGGGTGCCTCGACCCTGGCGCCGGTGCTCGATACTTCCCCGGAAAATATCGCCATCATGGACAAGGTCAACGTGACGGCCGTGGCGGAACTGAGCTACGCCGTGCTGCCGCAGTTCAAGCAGCGCGACAGCGGCACCATCATCAACATCGGTTCCGTGCTGTCCTTCCACATCCTGCCCGTCAGCACCGTCTACAGCGCCACCAAGGGCTATGTGATGAATTTCACGCGCGGCTTGCAGCAGGAACTGGCCGGCACGGGCATCACGGTGCAGCTGGTGCTGCCCGCGTCGACGGCGACGGAAATCTGGGAATTGAGCGGCGTGCCGCTGGCGCAACTGGACCAGGCCACCATCATGCACGCGGAAGACTGCGTCGATGCGGCGCTGGCGGGCCTGGACCAGGGCGAGCTGGTGACCTTGCCCTCCGTTGAAGACCAGGCCTTGTGGGAGCAGTTTGACGCGGCCCGCCTGGCCCTGTTCGCGGGCGCGATGCGCGGCACGCCGGCATCGCGCTATGGCGTCAAAGCCCGCGTTTAAGCAGCGTTGAGCGCCTGTTCCAGGTCTTCGCGCAAGTCGTCGATATGCTCGATGCCGACGGACAGGCGCAGCATGTCTTCCGACACGCCCGCCTTCGCCAGTTCCTCGGGATTGAGCTGGCGGTGCGTGGTGGAGGCCGGGTGCGTGGCCAGCGACTTGGCGTCGCCGATGTTGACCAGGCGCGTGAACAGCTGCAGTGCATCGAGCACGCGGGCGCCGGCCGCGCGCGGATCTTCCGCACTGGCCAGTTTTAGGCCGAAGGACAGGATGCCCGAGGCGCGGCCACCCATGTATTTTTTCACCAGCGCGTAATCGGGGTGGTCTTCCAGGCCCGCGTAGTTGACCCACGCGACTTTCGGATGGTTTTTCAGGTGTCTGGCCAGGGCCAGCGTGTTGTCGCAGATGCGGTCCATGCGCAGGGCCAGGGTCTCGATGCCCTGGATCAGCTGGAAGGCGGAGAGCGGAGAAATGGCCGCGCCCATGTTGCGCAGCGGGACGACCCTGGCGCGGCCGATGAAGGCGGCGGGGCCGAAGGCTTCCGTGTAGACCACGCCGTGATACGACACGTCCGGCTCGTTCAGGCGCTTGAAGCGCTCCTTGTGTTCGGCCCACGGGAATTTGCCGCTGTCGACGATGGCGCCGCCCACGGTGGTGCCATGGCCGCCCAGGTATTTGGTCAGCGAGTGGACGACGATGTCGGCGCCATGCTCGATCGGGCGGAACAGATAGGGGCTCGGTACCGTGTTATCGACGATCAGCGGGATGCCGTGCGCGTGCGCGATCTCGGCCAGCTTGGCCACGTCCGTTACATTGCCCAGCGGGTTGCCGATCGATTCGCAGAAGATGGCCTTGGTGCGGCTGTCGATCAGCGCGGCGAAGGTCTCGGGCTGGCGCGCGTCGGCGAAGCGCACTTCGATGCCGATCTGCGGCAGGGTGTGGGCAAACAGGTTGTAGGTGCCGCCATATAGCTGGCTGGCGGAGATGAAATTGTCGCCCGCTTCGGCGATGGTCTGGATCGCGTAGGTGATGGCCGCCATGCCCGAAGCCACGGCCAGCGCCGCCACGCCGCCTTCGAGCGCCGCGACGCGCTTTTCCAGCACGTCCTGCGTGGGGTTCATGATGCGCGTGTAGATATTCCCGGCCACCTTCAGGTCGAACAGGTCGGCGCCATGCTGGGCGTTGTCGAAGGCGTAGGCCACCGTCTGGTAAATGGGGACTGCCGCCGCCTTGGTGGTGGGGTCGGGGCTGTAGCCGGCGTGCACGGCCAGGGTTTCGATTCTCATGAAGGTCTCCGGTTGCTATGGTATGCGGTGGTGAAATCCGCAGCCATTGTGCCATGCGACCATTGGCGCGTTGCTACGCTTGATAGAATATTAAGTCATAAGCTAGTGCGGGCTTGATATAAGTCATGCAGTTCTTCGCGTCCGATAAACCGTTCATGCGTGCCATGCTGGGTGCAGGCAAACGCGCCGGCGATGGCGCCGCGGTGCATGGCCTCGTCCAGCGGCCGTCCATCCAGCCAGGCGTGCAGGAAAGCGGCGACAAATGAATCGCCGGCGCCGTTGGTATCGACCACGGCTTGTGTCAGTGGCGCCGCAGGGAAGTGGCGCACCACATCAGTATTCCGTTCCAGCAGGTAGGCGCCGTGCGCGCCCGCCATGGCCACGACGAGCTGCGCGCGGCCTTCCGAACGAATCGTACGCATGACGTCGTCCCGACGCTCCCCGAGTGCCGCCGTGCTGAGGAACACCAGGTCGGCGCGCAGGGCAAAGGCCTTGTGGTGCGGGTTGACGCCATCCCAGTCGTGCAAGTCGGTCGATACGGTCGTGCCGCACACCAGGGCGTCGTCGAACAAATCGGCGACCCAGCCCATGATGGAAAAGTGCGCGTGGCGCGCCGGACCCAGGTAGGGCAGATAAAACGCGGCCGGCATGCGCACGTCTTGCGGGTGGCGGCCATCGTACAGCGACAGCCGGCGCCCTTGCGGGTCGACCAGGTTGACGCTGCGGCGCGTGCCGGACGGCTCGACGATGTGCGAGAAATCGAGCTTGGCATCTTTATAGCGCTGCAGGATGGCCGCGCCCTGCGCATCGTCGCCGATGAAGTCGATGAACTTGCAGCGCAGGCCCAGCGCATGGCAGCCCAGCGCCACGCCATTGCCCGTGTGCGCCACGTAGTCGCGGATGGGCGGCACGTGCACGGAATCGGCGACCGGCAAGGGCAGGCCAGGGACGCGCACGATGGTGTCGATGCCGGCGCCGCCGACCACTAACATGTCATAGGTACTCATGGTGCAGCTTTCTCCAGCAGAACGGTGCCTGCCGCCTGTACCGCGACGGCGCCGTCTTCGACTAAGTAGGTTTGGTTTGTGTAGGCGTCGCGCAGCGGGGTGCCGTCGGCGAACACGCCGTGGACTTTCAAGGAAACCGTGCCTTGCGCTTCCGGCACGGCGATGATGGCATCACCGTCCAGCACGCGGGCAAACGCGTATGGTGTTTCTTCGATCAGGCGATGTTCGCCGCGCGCCAGCGCGGGGTGGCGCAAGCGGAACTGGCCCAGCTTGCGCGCATGCGCCAGGGTGGCGGCGTCCAGCGAGGTCCAGTTCATGTCGGAGCGCGTGGCCTGCTGCTCGTCGCCGGCGGGCGCCGCGCCAGGCTGGCGCGCGCTTTCATCGCCGTAGAACAGCTGCACGCCGCCCGGTGCCAGCAGCAGGGCGCTCAAGCCGTGCTTCAATCGCTCGCGCGGGAACAGGCTGGTGTCGTGCGAGGAGATATACGACAGGATGTCGTAGCGGGGTTCATTGCCAGCGCGCTTGCCCAGCAAAGTCGCGTACTGGCGGTAGACGCCGTCGATGCTCTTCCAGTCGCCGCCCGCGCGATTCTGGAAATCGAAATTGATCATCGAATCGAAGCCCGCGTCATGCCAGCTGCTGCGTTCGGGGCCATGGCCCCACGCTTCGCCCGTCATCCAGAACGGCGAGTCGTCGATTTTCTGCTGCGGATGGCGCGCCTTCCAATCCTTGAGCGCATCGGTGGCCGCCGCGCGCAGGGCCAGCCAGCTGGCCGGCTCCACATGCTTGACGGTGTCGGCCCTGAAACCGTCGACGCCGAATTCTCGCACCCAGTCGGCCAGCCAGCTGACAAGGTAAGTGCGCACTGTCGCCTCGGGCAGGGCCACGGCACGTGTGTCGCTTTTACGTTGCAGGATTGGCGGCAAGCCCACGGCCTTGCCGCTCTCCGTGCGGAAGTCGGGCAGGTAGGCCAGTTGCATCGTGTAGTCGTCCTTGCCGCCATCGGAATAGCCGGGCAAGCCGGCGCGCACCCAGTCCGGACCCCACCACTGGGTGAACTCGAAGTTGTTGTAGTCGATGAAGCTGTGGTAATCGCGCAGGCCAGCTTTCTCATGGCCGGGCCACAGAACCGGCACCTTGTACTCTGCCAGGGTGCGCAGGTCCGCGTAGCCGGGGTGATTGAGCACCACGTCGAACAGCACGCGGATGCCTTGCGCGTGGGCTGTGTCTATCATTTCGCGCAATTGCTCGCGCGTGCCCATGTTGGCATCCATGGTGGTGTAGTCGAGTGCCCAGTAGCCGTGGTAGGCGTAGTGCTGGAACTGCTGCTTGCCGCCCACCACCCAGCCGTGTATCTGCTCGTACGGCGCCGTGATCCACAGGGCGTTGACGCCCAGTTCGCGGAAATAGCCGGCTTTCAGCTGCTGCGTGATGCCGGCGATGTCGCCGCCATGGAAGCTGCCGACATCGCCGCCTTGCGGGTCGGCGGCGCGGCCATAACTGTGGTCGTTGCCGGGATTGCCGTTGGCGAAACGGTCTGTCACGGCGAAGTAGACGATGGGGTTATCCGCGAATTTATCTGTAACCTTGCCCGCCTGCGCCGGCAGGCTGACGAGCAAAGCGGCGAGGGCGGTCAGCACGGTCTGCATGTCAGCCCTTCACGCCGCCAGCCGTCAGGCCGGAGATCATCCATTTTTGCGCCAGCAGGAACACGGCCGTGATGGGCAGGCCGGACAAAATCGCCGCCGCGGCGAAGTCGCCCCACAGGTATTTTTGCTCGTACAGGAACAGTTTGGAGCCGACGGCCAGGGTCAGGTTGTTCTGTTCATGCAGCAGCACGGAAGCGATCGGGTATTCGATGATGGCGCCAATGAAGGACAACAAAAACACCACCATCAGGATGGGCACCGTCATCGGCAGCAGCACGTAGACAAAGGCCTGCCACTGCGTGGCGCCATCGACCTTGGCCGCTTCCTCGATTTCCACGGGGATGGTTTGATAGTAGCCCTTGATGGTCCAGATATGCAGGGCGATGCCGCCCGTGTAGGCCAGCACCAGGCTGCCGTGGTGGTCGATGCCCAGCCACGGCACGTAGCTGCCCAGCACGTCGAAGATGGCGTAGATGGCCACCAGGGCCAGCACGGCGGGGAACATCTGCAGCAGCATCAGCGCGGACAGCGTCTGCGACTTGAAGCGGAACTGCATGCGCGCGAACGCATACGCGCAGGTGGTCGAGAGCAGCACGGTGACGGTGGCGCTCATGCTGGCCACCTTGATGGAATTCCATAGCCACAGCAGCACGGGGAAGTCCGGCTCGACCAGCGCGCCATTGGCGTCCTGGTAGGACATGCCCAGCGCCAGACGCCAGTGCTCGAAGCTGATCTCGGGCGGTATCAGACTGCCCGAGGCGAAATTGCCGGGTCGCAAAGAAATCGACAGGATCATCAGGAAGGGGAACATCACCAGCGCGATCAGCGCGATCACGGCGACGTGGGCCGCCAGGATGCGCCAGCGGTTGGAACGGTCGACAACGATAGCCATGGTCTGTCCTTTATGCTTTGTTCATGCGCGTCAGGCGCATGTTGACCAGCGAAATCGCGGCCACGAGGAAGAAGATCAGGGTCGAGATGGCGGCGGCCAGGCCAAAGTTCTGGCCGGAATCCTCGAACGCGATGCGGTAGGTGTAGGACACCAGCAAGTCCGTCGTGCCGGCAGGCAGGGTGGTGTCGAGGAAATCGGGACGCCCGCCCGTCAGTAAGCTGATCAGCACGAAATTATTGAAATTGAAGCCGAGGCTGGCCACCATCAGCGGCGCCAGCGGCTTGATGATCAGGGGCAGGGTGATCTTGAAGAAATTCGTCAGCGGTCCGGCGCCTGCCAGGGCCGACGCTTCGTACAGGTCCGCCGGAATCGCCTTGATCAGGCCCATGCACACCACCATCATGTAGGGGTAGCCCAGCCAGGTATTGACGATCAAAATCATGGCCTTGGCCAGGGTGGTGTCCGAGAACCAGGCGGGCTTGATGCCGAACAGGGCATCGAGCACCAGGTTGATTTCACCAAAGTTATTGTTGAACAGACCCTTGAAGACGAGGATGGAAATGAAGCCGGGCACGGCGTACGGCAGGAACAGCAGGGTGCGGTACAGGCCGCGGAAGCGCAGCGCATCCCAGTTCAGCAGCACGGCCAGTACCATGCCCAGGCCCGTGGTGGTGGCCACGCTGATCAGGGCGAAGACGATGGTCCAGACGAAAATGCGCAGGAAGGGGCCGCGGAACGCTTCATCGGAGAAAATCTTGACGAAGTTGGCGAAGCCCACATTGACCTTGAAGCCCGGTTCCAGTTTCGTGCCGTCCGGCATTTCATAAAAGCCCGTCTTGAAGTTCGGCGTCACCAGTTCACCGGTGGCGATCTTCTTGAGGTTCTTGTCGGGCAATTGCTTGTAGACGTGCGCGACGGGGCCGAATTCGCGCAAGCCCACCATGCGCAGCTCGATCTTGTTCGGCAGCACGAGGGTCAGCAGTTTCAAGTCTTTTTGCAGGGCGATGATGTCCTTGATGGGCAGCGGCGGGGCCAGCACGGGCGCCTGCACGGGATCGAGCGGCGCCACTTCCACGTTCAGCGGTACGGCGCGCTTGAGGGCCAGCGCTTCCGTCAGCAGCACTTCGCCCGTGTCCGGGCTTTCCAGGCGCAAGCGGTATTCTTTATTGTCCGGATGCACGGTCAGGGCGTAGCCCGTGCTTTCCACGCGCTGTGTCTCGTCCAGCAGGTATTGCGTGGCGCGCTCATAGGTGAGCAGGTTGCGCGAACTGAAATTGGTAAAGCCGATCGACACCGTGTACACCATCGGCAGCAGCACGAAGACGATGACCGCCGTGATGCCGGGAAACAGATAACGGTAGGCATAGGCGCGCGGCGACGTGAAGACAAACGTCGTCAATGTCAGCAAGCCGAGGAAAACGGCGGCCAGCATGGTCTGGCCGGAAATGTACAACATGAAAAGCAGATACAGACCCAGCGCCATGCTGATGGTCAATACCGTAGGGCCGATAAACTTGCGCACGATGGATACCTGTGAAGATGGATGCTGGATGAAGGCGTTGTGGTGCAGGTCGGATCAGGCCCGAAGGGCCGTAATCCGACAACATTGTTGGCTGCACATGTCGGATTACGCGCAAGCGCTAATCCGACCTACGTGAAGTCACGTGATGCAGCGCGATACTGATTAATTCGCCGTCGTAATCCGCTTCGCCGCCGCATCCAGGCCATCCTTGGTCGTCTGGCGGCCTTGCGTGATGTTTTCCAGCGCCGATTGCATCGACGACCAGAAGCGGCCCATTTCCGGGTTGTTCGGCATCGGGCGGCCCGCTTGGGCGCTTTCCATCGTCGCCTGGATGTTCGGATTGGCTTTCAGTTCCGCGAACAGCACTTTATTGGCTGGCGTGCCCAGCGGGACGTCGGCGTTGATGGTTTTCAGGCCATTGAGCTGCAGCATCTGGTTTTCCAGGAATTCCGTCGCCAGGTCCTTGTTCGGGCTGGCCTTGGAAATCATCGCGCCCAGCACGCCGACGAATGGCGTGGCCGTCTTGCCTGCCACGGTCGGGATCGTTGCCACGCCGAAATTGATCTTCGACTTGCGCGAGTTGTCCCACGACCAAGGGCCGTTGATCATCATGGCGATCTTGCCCTGGTTGAAGCCCGCTTCCATTTCCGCGTAGCCGGCGCCCTTCGGCATGGCGCCGCTGTTGATCAGGGTCATCAGCGCATTCACGCCGGCTTGCGAACCGGCATTGTTTACGCCCGTCTTCGCCGCATCGTAGCGGCCGTCGGCCTTGACTTCAAACGGGAAACCGCCGCCCGCGCCCAGCAGAGGCCAGGTGAAATAGGTATTCGTGTAGTCCCACAGGATGGCCTTCTTGCCTTGTCCCGACAGTTTCTTGTCCAGCGCGGCGATTTCCTCGAAGGTTTTCGGCGGGTTCGGCACCAAATCCTTGTTGTAGACAAGGGCGACGGCTTCGATGGACATCGGGTAGCCCCAGGTCTTGCCACCGACCGTGAAGGCATTCCACGCCAGCGGCAGGATGGCGGCGCGCGCTTCCTTGCTTGGCGTCAATGGCTGCAGCAAGCCGGCGTCGATCCAGGTGCCGATGCGGTCATGCGGCCAGATCCAGATGTCCGGACCCTTGCCGGCGGCCGCCGCTTGCTGGAACTTGTTTGGCGCATCTTCCGGATGCTCGACGACGACCTTGACGCCCGTCTTCTTGGTGAATTCCTCGCCGACCTTGGCCAGGCCCTTGTAGCCCTTGTCGCCATTGATCCAGATCAGCAGGGTGCCCGCTTCGGCCGCGCTGGCCAGGCTGACGGCGGCCAGGTTGCCGATGCCGGCCAGGGCGGCGGCGAGCACGGTGGTTTTGATGAAGCTGCGTTTCGTGTGGGTGTAGGACATGTCAATCTCCAGTATCTTTTTTTATGCTAAGTTTATGTTGAATATCAAGGCTGAAATCATGCAACCAGGCCAGGCGGCGCCTGTAGCGCCTGGCCCCTGAAACGGGTGGATCAGGTGCGGGTCTGGCCGTGCTCATCGAACACGTGGACGCGCGCGGGCGCCACTTGCAGGGCCACGGACTGGCCAATGGCCCAGTCCGTCTCGGCATCGGCGCGCACCACCAGCGGCTCGTCGCCGCCCGGTACCTGCACGTACAGATAGCTGATGTCGCCCAGTTTCTCGACCGCCTGCACGCTGGCCGTAATGGCGGCCGTGGCGCCGGGCGCGCACGCCTGCACGTGTTCGGGACGCGCGCCGATGGTGACGGGGGTGCCGCTGGCCAATGGCTGCGTCAACACGGCCTGCAGCATGCCGCCCGCGTTGGTGGCGATGGTGGCCACGCCGTCGGCGTAGCTGTGGATCTTGCCCTTGAGGAAGTTCATGCGGGGCGAACCGAGGAAGCCGGCGACGAACAGGTTGGCCGGGTGGTGGTACAGCTCCAGCGGCGCGCCTACCTGTTCGATGCGGCCCGCGTTGAGCACGACGATGCGGTCGGCCAGGGTCATCGCTTCGACCTGGTCATGGGTGACGTAAATCATGGTCGAACGCAATTCACGGTGCAGATTCGCCAGTTCGATGCGCATTTGCACGCGCAGCGAGGCGTCCAGGTTGGACAGCGGTTCGTCGAACAGGAAGACGTCGGGCTTGCGCACGATGGCGCGGCCGATGGCCACGCGCTGGCGCTGGCCGCCGGACAGATCCTTGGGTTTGCGTTCCAGCAAAGGCTCGATGCGCAGGATTTGTGCGGCGCGCTGCACGGCATCGGCAATTTGCACCTTGCTCATGCCGGCCAGTTTCAGGCCGAAGGCCATGTTCTGCGCCACGCTCATGTGCGGGTACAGCGCGTAGCTCTGGAACACCATGGCGATGCCGCGCTTGGCCGGCGGCACGTCGTTCATGCGGGTCTTGCCGATGAACAAATCGCCGCCGCTGATTTCTTCCAGGCCGCAGATACTGCGCAGCAAAGTAGATTTACCGCAACCCGATGGCCCCACGAAGACCATGAATTCGCCATCGGCGATCTCCAGGTCGATGCCGTGCAGGGTTTGCACGTCGCCATATGCCTTTTTCAGGCCTGTTAACTTCAGTCCAGCCATGTCTGTCGTCCTCAATCTCACTGAATGTGCCTGGCCAAATCTACTGCGCGTCGAACTGGCGGCTGGCGATGCTCACTGTGCATTCGCACAGCTGCGCTTCTCAGCCACAGCTTTCATCCGCTCGCTACGATTTTGCCAAGCACTGATACTCTGTTGTTCGGCCCCGCTGATGCGCGGGGCTCGTTATTGTAATTGGCGGCATGTCCGCCAAAGCCTGCGATTTATGCCAGGGTGCCGAACCAGCCGCCATGGGCGGGCAGGGTGACGCTGCCGCCTTGCTGGCTGCCCGGCAAACCGTGGCCTGCCAGGTCGGTCGCCTGCGCCGCGTCCGGCCAGGCGAAGGTGACGGCTTGCGTGCCCAGGTTGAAGGCGGCCAGCACGGATGGTTGGCCTGGCAGGTCGCGGCGCAAGGCCAGCACGGGTTCCGGGGCATCGAAGAAGACGATGTCGCCACTCAGCAGTTGCGGCTGGGTGCGGCGCCAGGCGAGGATGTTCTGGGCAAAGCGCAGCGGCGAGCCGCTATCGCGCTCCTCGGCGTCAACGGCGCGCTCCAGGTGCTCGGGCGGCACGGGCAGCCAGGGTTTGGCCGTGCTGAAACCGCCATGCGGCGCGTCGGCCACCCACGGCATCGGCGTGCGGCAGCCGTCGCGGCCCTTGAACTGGGGCCAGAACGGGATGCCGTACGGGTCTTGCAGCGCTTCGAAAGGAATGTCCGCTTCCGTCAGGGCCAGCTCGTCGCCCTGGTACAGGCACGGCGTGCCTTTCAGGGCCGCCTGCACGGCCAGCACGACCTTGGCCAGGGATGGCGACGGGTTTTCGCCGCCCCAGCGTGTCATCACGCGCACGCTGTCGTGGTTGCCCACGGACCAGGAAGCCCAGCCGTCGGCCACTTTGGCTTCGAATTCCTCCACCTGGGTGCGGATGTGGCCGGCCGAGAATTCCGCCGTCAGCAGGTTGAAACTGTAAGCCATGTGCAGCTTGTCGCCGCCCGTGGTGTAGGCGGCCATGGTAGCGAGCGCGTTGTCGTCGCCCACTTCGCCGATGGAAATGGCCTTGTATTCGTCGAGCACGGCGCGCACGCGCTGCAGGTAGGCGATGTTTTCCGGCTGCGTCTTGTCGTACAGGTGCGACTGCATGCCGTAGGGATTGATGGCCGACACGCTGCTGGCATCGCGCTGGGCGGCCGGCGGATTGTCGCGCAGCAGCTGGTCATGGTAGGGGAAGTTGCACGAGTCAAAGCGGAAACCGTCGACGCCGCGCTCGAGCCAGAAGCGCAGGTTGTCCAGCTGCGCCTGCTGTACGGCCGGGTTGTGGAAATTCAGGTCGGGCTGGCTGGCGAGGAAGTCGTGCAGGTAGTACTGGCCGCGGCGCGGCTCCCATTGCCAGGCCGAGCCGCCAAACACGGACAGCCAGTTGTTCGGCACGGTGCCGTCCGGTTTCTGGTCGGCCCACACATACCAGTCGGCTTTCGGATTGTCGCGGCTGGCGCGGCTTTCCACGAACCACGGGTGGATGTCGGACGAGTGCGACAGTACCTGGTCGATCATCACTTTCAAGCCCAGCTCATGGGCGCGCGCCACCAGGCGGTCGAAATCGGCCAAAGTACCAAACATGGGGTCGACGTCGCAGAAATCGGCCACGTCGTAGCCGAAGTCTTTCATCGGCGACGTGAAGAAGGGCGAGATCCAGACGATGTCGGCGCCCAGGGCGGCGATGTAATCGAGTTTCGAGGTAATGCCGGGCAAGTCACCGATGCCATCGCCATTGCTGTCGAGGAAGCTGCGTGGATACACCTGGTAGATGACGGCGCTGCGCCACCAGTCGGCGGGCAGGGTAGCGAGATTGTTCTGGATGGTCGGCATGAATGATTTCTTAAAAGTTGCCTGTAGCCTTGGCTATCAGGACGGCGCTGCTGGTTGGTAGGCGAACGTCTTATTTTAAAATTCAAAGCGCTTTGGGTATGAAATGAGTATAGTTCAAAGCGCTTTGAAAAGTAAAGCGATACACGTGCCAGACATACGATTTTTTTATGGGGGTGATTCAGGGAAGGGATGTGCATCCCCTGGGCGAAGACGAAACCCCATGCAAGGGCCGGGGTCAGAGCCTCAGGGCCTGACCCCGGTAGTCAACGGGTTTCGCAATGAAGAGGTAAATCAGGTGCTGAGGACAGGCCCGGCCGACTCGCCCGGCAGCAGCTCGCACGGCCACAGTTCCTGCAGTTCGGTGACGGGCGTGCCGTCCATCAGGGCCAGCAGCATGTGGATCATCTTCGCGCCGGCGCCGCGCGGGTCGGGCTGGACCACGGTGGTGACGTTGTGGCCGGCCAGGGAATCTTCCATCACGCCCCAGACGATCAGCGACATTTCGCTGCCGATGGCGATGCCCGCGTCGAGCAGGGCGCGCACGGCGCCCACGCCGGACATGTGATTGTCGACTATGACGGCCGTGGGGCGGGGCGAGCGGGCCAGCAGGCGTTGCATGGCCTGGTAGCCGGCGCGGCGGTCGTGCGCGTTGTCGACCAGGTTGTCCGGATCGACGGCCAGGCCGCCCGCCTGCATGGCGCTCTGGAAACTCTCGACGCGCTGGCGCACGAAGTTCAGGTCCGGCGTGGCGCTGATCAGGCCGATACGCTGGTGGCCCAGCTGCGCCAGGCGCTCGACGGCCAGGCGCATGCCGGCCTCGTTGTCGTAGTCGAACCAGGCGTGCGGCTGGTTCAGCTGCGTGCGGCCATGCGCGACAAACGGCATGCCCTGCTGCGCCAGGTAGGCGATGCGCTCGTCGAACGGTTTCGTGCGCCCGACCACCAGGCCATCGATGCGGCGGCCCTTGACCATGCGCTCATAGGTATGGAATTCGTTGGTGGCCGAGGCGGGCGCGATCATCATGTCCATCTGCTGCGCCTCCAGCGCTTCGGACATGCCGCCGACGATCTCGATGAACATCGGGTCGGCCAGGTCGTTGGGCATCAGCGGGTAGATGATGCCGACGATATTCGTGCGCCCCACGGCCAGGCTGCGCGCCATGGGATTGGGCCGGTAGCCGGCCGCCTGCGCGGCGGCCATTACCCGTTCGCGCGTGCGTTCACTCACTTCCGGATAGCCATTCAAGGCGCGGCTGACGGTGGTTTCGGAAATTCCTAGCGTTTTGGCGAGATTTTTGAGGTTCATGGATGCTGCAGTCGGGAGCTATCTTGGGTGAGTCCAGCCGCTGCCGGCGTCCGGCGGGTTGGCGGAGGCGGCGCGGTGCGATGTCGGGTAGTTTATCTGATAAATGCCAGAACGATCAGGCTAACGATCGCCGGCGGCGCGGCCAAAAAAATACGCGGGCAAACCCAGGGGCGCCCGCGCTAAAAGAGGATACTGCTGAATCACTACATTGAAACTGCCGGCCATCGCGTGCAGCGGCGCGATGGTGGGTCCGGATACTGCCTGCCCCTGTACAAGCAGGCGGTGTTGCTGCCATTGGCTGCTGCCTTGCGGCATCAGCCAGTGTTGGATGCCGCTGAATAAGGCGCGTGCGGCAATACGTTCAGGGCAAGGTGCGCCGTCGCAAACTGTACGCCGGTACGGCAAGACCGTGCAACGCCGCCAGCGACGTTTTCGGTGCTCTTACCACCAGGACTCGACCTGGACGCCGATCGAGCTGCCATTGGTCTTGCCGCCAAACACGCCCGTCGACGACAGCGCCGATTCCGCGGCGGCCGCCGACTGGGCCGCCTTGTTCCATTTGGCATAGGTGTAGAAGGCGCGCAGCACGGGGCGCGACCAGAAGCTGTTGCCGGCCGACAGTTGCGGCGCGAAGGTCAGCTTGGTCAGGTTGCGGCTTTCGCCGCCTTCCGGCTTGACGATGTCGTGGCCCAGTTCCACTGCCAGGCTGTAGTTGTCGCTGAAGTGGTAGACGGGACGCGCGCCGATCGACGTCCATTTGCTGCTGACGCCCGCCGTTTCCTTGTCTTCGTAGACGAAGGTGGCCATGCCCGACCAGGCGCCTTTCGGCTGGATCATCAGTTGTTCCGTCAGGCGCACCACCTTGTCGTCCTTGCTGGCGCCCAGGCTGAAGCCGCCCGTGTTGGCGCCGCTGCCTTTGCCGAACTGCAGCGCCACCTTGTTGAAGCCGCCCAGCAGGTTGCCTTGCGTATGCATGATGGTCAGCAAATGGCCGCTGGCGATGGGCGCGGCGCCGTCCGCGTTGCGCTTCTGGTTGTACTGCACGCCCAGGGTCAGTTCGCCATCGGGGTTGACCTTGATGCCGGAAAAGCGCAAGTCGTGGGACAGGCCCATGCGCTTGCTGTCCGTGTCGTCGGCCGTGCGCACGATGGCGTAGGCCAGCTTGGCGGCGCCCAGGTCGATGTTTTCCAGGCCGGCGCCAGGGCCGCTGTTATTCCAGAAGTAGTAATCGGTGATGTGCACGTCCTGGCGGTCGTAGTAGCGCTTGCCGACCCAGGCGCGCGCTTCGGCGAAGGCGCCCGTGCCGATCTTGTCGGCCACCACGTTCATTTCACGCCACGACGGGTCCGACTGCTCCCAGTCCTGGTTCTGGTTGACGGAAAACGCCACCAGGGTATTGATGCGGAAGGTGGTGCCATTGGCTGCCTTGAACGCTTCGCCGCCGAACTTCAGCTCGCCGTAGGTTTCGCACTCATTGCCCAGGCGATACTTGGACGAGGCGCCGGCCAGGCCGAAGCAGGCTTCCTTGCCGCCTTCGCTGCTGGTGCCGAAGCCCGAGCGGATATAGCCGCCGAAGTCGATCGGCAGGGCAGCCTGGGCCGACGCGCTCAAGGCCATGAGCACTGCCGCTGGCAACGCTTTCAAGAAAAATGTGTTCATTGTGTCTCCAGTGTTTTTATAGGTTTATAACCGCAGGATCGGCGTGCATCACTTTGCACAACCAAAGCGCTTTAACTATGTTTCAAAGCGCTTTGAGTATAGTTCAAAGCGCTTTGATAAGTAAACTCGTTTTATTCCTTGCATCTTCCGGAGACATCGAAGGTGTTGCGAAGAAACATCAATGGCAGGGGGCGGCGCGTGGCCGCCGCCATGCACGGGATGGGAAGCCGCGCCGTGCTTTCAGCGCGGCGGGGGAGGTGTTGCGGCGCGTGCCGCTCAGGTGGATGTGTTGCAGGCGGGCAGGGTCGACGTGGACTCCGCGGACGGGCTGCCGGCCGGATGGCGCAGGAATGCCAGGATCAGCAGGGCCGATGCCGTGGTGATGCTGGCCAGCACATACAGCAAGTGGCGGAAGGCCGTGCCATACGCTTGTGCCAGCTCGGCGGCGCCGGCCTGCGGCAACAGTTCGCCCGCATGGCGCAGTTCGCCCAAGGCCAGGAAGGGGGCGGCCAGTGACGCCTGTTGCGCGGCGATGCCGGGAACCTTGCCCAGCGCGGCCACGGTGAGCGTACCCAGCAGGGCGCTGACGATGGCCAGCGCCAGGCCTTCGCCTGCCACGCGCGTGGTATTGAAGATGCCGGCCGCCATGCCGGCCCGCTCGACGGGCACGACGCTGATGGCCAGGCCATCCATCAAGCCCCACGGCAGGCTGATGCCGCAACCGATCAGCAGCAGCGGCCCCAGCAGGGTTGCGGCGGGCAAGCCTGGTGCGCACATTGACAGCCACAACAGGCCGCCCGCCGCCAGCAGCAGGCCGCTGGCGCAGATGTGCGCGGCGGCGATGCGCTGCGCCGCCAGACCGGCCAGCATGGGCAGCACCAGCATGGGGGCGGACAGGGCGATCATCATGCGGCCCGCATCAAAAGCGCTGTAGCCCTCGATGCCGATGAAGCGGGCCGGCAGCAGCACCAGCAGCACGACGAAGGAAAACGCGGGCGCGGCGGCCAGCAGCTGCACGCCGGCAAAAGCGGGCAGGCGGAACAGGGACAAGTCCAGCATGGGCCGCGCGGCGCGGCGCTCCACATAAATGAAAGCGGCCAGCAGCAAGGCCGCGCCACCGAACAGCCCCAGGCTGGCCGCGCTGCTCCAGCCACTGTCGGGCGCCTGCAGCAAGCCATAGGTAAACAGGGAAAGGGCGCCCGTAAACGTCAGGGCGCCGGGCCAGTCCACGCCACGTGCCTGCGGGTCGCGCGATTCGCGCATGGCGCGCGCGGCCGCCAGCAGGGCGGCCAGGCCAGCCCCGGCTGCCACGATAAAGATGGCGCGCCAGCCCGTGCGGGCGATCAGCACGCCCGCGAGGAAGGGGCCAAAGGCCAGGCCTATGCCAAAGGCCGTGCCGATCAGGCTGAAAGCGCGTGCGCGGGCCGGGCCGTCGAATTCCTGCGCCAGCGCGGCCAGGCCGCTGGACAGGGCCATCGCGCAGCCCAGTCCCTGCACGGCGCGCAGCACGTCGAGCAGCACGATGGAGGGCGCGGCCGCCAAGGCCAGCGCGGCGGCGGAAAATACGCTCATGCCCATTAAAAACACGCGCTTGCGGCCATAGCGGTCGGCCAGCGCGCCGGCGGCCATCAGGCAGCCGCCAAAGCTGAGCATGAAGGCATTCGTGATCCAGGCCAGCGCCAGCGGGCTGCCGCGCAGTTCGGCGGCGATGGCGGGAATGGCGATGGCCGGACCCGTAAAGCTGAGCGGCATGCACAGGGCGGCCAGGCAGACGGCGGCCAGGACCAGCGCGCGCCGGGCCGGGGCCGGGCCCTGTTCAGGGCTTGCTGCGGGGAGATTCGTATCCATGGGAGTGATTCCAGAAAGAGGGAATTCGATGATAATATGGACGCAATGCGTGAAAAAGTGGTTGAAAATCCGCTCATAGCGGACAAATATTCCTTAATTGAGCGATCGGGGTGGCATGGATAATCTGAACGGCATTACCGCCTTCGTGCGCGCGGCGGAAACCTCCAGTTATGTGGCGGCCGGGCGGCTGCTCGGTGTGTCGGCCTCGGCTGTGGGCAAGAGCGTGGCGCGGCTGGAAGAAAAGCTGGGCGTGCGGCTGCTGAACCGCAGCACGCGGCGCATCAGCCTGAGCAACGAGGGCGCACTGTTCTACGAGCGCTGCCAGCGCATCCTGGCCGACCTGGGCGATGCCGAGGCGGAACTGTCGCACCTGGCCGAGGCGCCGCGCGGCAAGCTCAAGGTGAGCTTGCCCGTGATCGGCTACCGCATCATCCTGCCCGTGCTGGCGGACTTTACGCGGCAGTATCCCGAGATCGAACTCGATCTGGACTTCAATGACCGCCTGGTCGACGTGGTGGCCGAGGGCGTGGACGTGGCCGTGCGCAGCGGCACGCTCACCGATTCGCGGCTGATGGCGCGCGAACTGGGGCCGTTCGCCTTTGCCATCGTGGGATCGCCCGCGTATTTCGCCCGCCACGGCGTGCCGGCCACGCCGCGGGCGCTGGAAGGGCACGCCTGCGTGCGCTATAAATTTCCTACCACGGGCAAGTTGCAGGAATGGATGCTGCAGCATGGTGAGGGCGGGGGCGACGTCGGCGGCGAGCCGCGCCTGCCGACCGCCTTGACCTGCAACAATATCGAAGCCCTGATCGGCGCCGCCGCGCAGGGCGTGGGCCTGGCCTATCTGCCGGACTTTATCGTGCGCGACGCCATCGCCCGTGGCGAGCTGCAAGCCGTGCTGGGCGACTACCTGCAAGCGGCCAGCAAGTTCTGGGTGCTGTGGCCGTCAAGCCGCCATTTGTCGCCGAAAATCCGCGTCTTTGTTGACTACGTGTGTACCCATCTGCATTTTTCCACGCCACTTCCTGTGCCACGCTCCGCCTCCTGAGTGCTCTGGACGCCGCCGTGGCAGCCAGTTGAGGAATATTCCTACCCAAAAGAGATTTTTCCTAACATTGCGGATTTTTTATTTGCTGCGATGCACCACGCTACGCCGCGTGCTGTCAGCTTATGGCCTTTCTGAATACCCGTTATGCGTTATTGAAATTGCCATATGGCATTTATTTATGTTAATTTCATATCTGTTTCTGCAACATTGTAACAACGCGGCAGTTGCGGGAACATGAAGATGATTAAGCGTCATAAGCGCGTAGTAACCAACAATTAGGGGCGCGAGCCCGGTTCCATTCAGGGAGTGAGCATGAAGACAGTCACCACGACGCCGCCACATCAGGCCGCCGCCGCGACGCTAAAACCAGCCCGTAAAACGGGCTTGCTGCTCGGTGGCGGCGCACCAAATTCCACCTTGATCGCGGGCGCCCTGGCGGCGTTTCTCGACGAGGGCATCGAGTTCGACGTCATTTCCGCCTCCGGCGCGGGTGTCTTGATGGGCTTGCTCTACACGACGCCGCACGAAGCGACGCCGCGCCAGGCGCTGCAGAGTTGGGCGGACACGGGCGTGGCCGACAGCATCTACAAGATGATCCCGATCAACTACAAGGTGTTCCAGAAGCCGGGCATGCACGCGAGCACCTTCCGCGACGCCTTCCAGCCACCGGCCAACAATCCTTTCTTCCAGGCGTTCAAGCAAACGTTTGCGGGCGTACCGACGGCCTGGTCGGACTGGGGCAAGCTGATGGTGTCGTCGCTGTCGCCATCGGACCTGTCGGCGAAAAGCCTGGGCCTGTGCGCGCATTTGCCGTTCCTGGAAAAGGCCGTGGATTTCTCGGGCGTCGCGCACATGCGCCCCGCTTTCTACATCAACGCCTACAACCTCAGCGCGCACCGCATGCAAATCTGGGGCAAGCACGAGATCGAACCCATCCACGTGCGCGCGGCGTTGTCCTTTCCCTTCCTGTACGCGCCCACCACCATCGATGGCGAGGACTACATCGAAGGCGCGGCCCTCGACACGCTCAATTTCGAGCCGTTTATCGAAGGCAAGGGCGAGCACCATGACGCCGACACCCTGGTCATCCTCGACATCCTCGGCGACGAGCGCCTGCTGCGCAAGCCGCGCAACCTGTACGACGCCTGGGTGCGTTCCATCATCACGCCGCTGGTGAAAATTTCCAAGAGCGAACTGCGCCTGTTCGAACTCGAGCACAACACGGATGCGCGCACGGGCCAGCCCAAGCGGCGTTTGCTGAAGCTCGACCTGATGGGCTGCATTCCCGAGCAGCACTGGCCCGACACCCTGGACTGGTCCAGCTCGAACATGCAGCTGCTGTTCGACGTGGGCCACAAGGCGGGCCTGGCGTTTTGCCTCCAGCACGGCGACTTGCTGCGCCGCACGCCGGACGCCGCGCCGCTGGCGGCGTAAGTCCGCCCGGCCGGTTCCCAACTGCGATTTCCGGCCACCTGATCGGCAGCTTTTATCCTGCCTGGCCTTGCCAGGCTACTTTTTACTGTGAAACACCATGAATATTACCAAGCAACTAATACTGACCCTTTCCATCGCCTTGCTGGCCCTGCTGGCACTGGGGGCAGGCGGCGCCATGCAGCTGCAGCGCGCGCAGGAGCGTTTTGACACCGTGCAAAACCGCATCATTCCCAGCATCCAGGGCTTGAATGCGGCCAAGGGTTTCCTGGCCGACTCGCGCCTGGCCGGCTACCGCCTGTCCGTGTTCTCGAACCTGGCCGACAAGACGGCGCTGGACAAGGCCGTCGCCGACGCCAACACGAATTTCGACAAGGTCATCGCCACCTACCGCGCCGAGCGCCTGTACGACGCCACGGACAGCAAGATGCTCGACGCCGACAAGGCCGCCATGGAAGCCTACCGCCGCGCGCTGGTGCCGTTCTTTGCCGCCGCCTACGCGGGCGACATGGATGGCGTGCGCGCCACCTTGCTCGCTGGCACGCCGCTGGCCATCACGGCCGCCGCCGCCAAGAAAAGCATGGATGACCATATTGCCTACAACAACAAGCTGGTCGATGACGTGAAGGCCGAGAGCCTGGCCGCCTACGACACGGCCTTCAACACCATGCTGGCCGTGCTGGGCGTGGCCGTGCTGCTGACGGGCGCGCTGGCCTGGCATATCTACCGCACCATCAGCGGCGGCCTGGGCAATATCGAACATACGCTGGAGCGTGTCAGCGCCTCGCTGGACCTGTCCGCCGCCATGCCCGTCGAGCGCATGGATGAAGTGGGCCGCACGGCCACGGCGTTCAATAAATTCCTCGAACGCATCGTCGACGTGATCGCCACCGTGCGCACTTCGGCCGATACGGTCAGCGTGGCGGCCGCGCAGATTTCCGCCGGCAATGCGGACCTGTCCGTGCGCACCGAGCAGCAGGCCTCGTCGCTGGAAGAGACGGCCTCCAGCCTGGAAGAGCTGACCTCGGCCGTGCGCCAGAATACGGACAATGCGCGCCAGGCGAATACCCTGGCCGTGTCCGCCTCGGACGTTGCCCGCAAGGGTGGCGCCGTGGTGGCGCAGGTGGTGGGCACCATGGGTTCCATCAATGAATCGGCGAAGAAAATCGCCGACATCATCGGCGTGATCGACGGCATTGCCTTCCAGACCAATATCCTGGCGCTGAATGCGGCCGTGGAAGCGGCGCGCGCTGGCGAGCAGGGCCGAGGCTTTGCCGTGGTGGCCACGGAAGTGCGCAACCTGGCGCAGCGCTCGGCCGCAGCCGCCAAGGAAATCAAGGGGCTGATCGAGGATTCCGTTGACAAGGTCAACACGGGCAGCGTGCTGGTCGATCAGGCAGGCGCGACGATGGAAGAAATCGTCGCCAGCATCCGTCGCGTCACCGACATCATGGGCGATATCGCCAACGCCAGCCACGAGCAGAGCGCCGGCATCGAGCAAGTCAACCAGGCGATTTCGCAGATGGACCAGGTGACGCAGCAAAACGCGGCCCTGGTGGAAGAGGCTGCCGCAGCGGCGTCCTCGCTGCAGGACCGCGCCGTGGAGCTGGTGGATGTGGTGGCCGTCTTCCGCCTGCGCGGCGACGCGCAAGGCAAGTCGTTGAAACTGGCGGGCGGCTTGCCGGCCCCGGCAGCGGCGACAGCCAGCCGGCGCCTGGCACTGCCCGGCCGCAGCGCCAGCGCTTGAACGCTTGAACGGTGAAACATGAAAAAACCCCGGCATGCCGGGGTTTTTCTGATGGATAGGTCAATGGTGGGAACGCCGCCAGCGTTGCCTTCAGTGATTACTTTGGCAAACGCCTGCGCCCGGCACCGGGTAGCAGGCAAGCCGGGCCAGCGCCCGGCCGCCATGGCATGACATCAGGGGCGCTGCATCCGGCCGATCACGCTGGCCACCTTGGCGGTGATCATGTCGACCGCAGGGCCGTTGGCGCCGTGCGGCAAGATGACATCGGCATTGCGCTTGGTCGGCTCGATGAATTGCTTGTGCATCGGGCGCACTGTTTCCAGGTACTGCTCGATGACGCTTTCCACGGAGCGGCCGCGTTCGGTAATGTCGCGCTGCATGCGGCGGATGAAGCGCACGTCGGAGGCGGTGTCGACGAAAATCTTCAGCGACATCATGTCGCGCAAGTCTTCGTCATACAGGGCAAACAGGCCTTCGATCACGATCACCGGGGCTGGCTTGACGGAAATGGTCTTGTCGGAGCGGTTGTGCAGCGTGAAGTCGTACACCGGCATCTCGATCGATTCGCCGTTGCGCAAGGCCTGAACATGTTGCACCAGCAACGGCCACTCGAACGCCTGCGGATGGTCGTAATTCTGCTGGGGACGGACGTCGGGGGACAGGTGGGTCTGGTCGCGGTAGTAGTCGTCCTGCATCACGACAGAGACCATGTCGGCGCCAAACGACGCGAGCACTTGCTGGGATACGGTTGACTTGCCGCTGCCGCTGCCGCCAGCGACACCAATGACAAATGGTTGGAAAGGAATATTATGCATGCCGAATGATACCGGAAACGCGCCCGGGCCGACAGGGGGCGCCTGATCGCAATGGGCATTCGGCAAGCGGGCGGCACCCGTGCGCCTAGCGCTTTTCCTTGTTGATCTGTTGCAGCAGCTTGAATGCTTCGTGCTCGATCGCCGCTTCCGCTTCCGCCAACTCCTTGCTTGCCTTGACATAAGCGGCGCGCTTGCGCTCCTTCTTTTCCTCAGGCGAAACGGCCGCCGTCATCCCCGGCATGATGAGCTGGGCGCCGGAATTGTACTTCTTGTGGATGACCTGCTTGCCGTAAGGCGTGCTGTAAAAACGGCTCATTTCGGTCGCCGTCTCGGCGGAAATGCTGCGCGCCAACGCGGGCGCCAGGCGCTGGTAAATCTCTGCCGGCGGAACTTTCGCCAGCTTGGCGAGCACGGCCTGCTTCTGGGCTTCGCTGGCGTAGCGGCTGCGGGCGGCGACACCATTGAGTACCTTTTCAATCTGCATCGTGCCCAGCAAATCCTGCACGGCTTTCAGATGTGCCGGGCTGGGTGCAGCAGCTTGTGCTGCCGGCGCCGCGGGCGTCGTGGTGGCGGCAAAGGCGGGTGCGGCGAAGGCCAGCGAGAGACCGAGTACGGCGTGGACTGCAAACTTCATAAGTTCCCTTTGGATGAGGAGGTAAGCGCGAACCGCGCGGTGCATGAACCAGGCATGCCGGGCGAGGCGATACTGCGCAAAATGACAGGGCGGCAGGCTGCTTCCGCCCATTTTTAGTTCCGTAATTGTAATTTAATCATTTTCATGCGGATGCCAAGTGAGTTCCGCATTGCGTGATGGACTCGCTTTGCATTGCTCCGTTGCCGCGTGTTACGCAAGGCAAGATTGCGCAATCGTTGTCACGCTGCACATGGAACGCTCCGGAAATGACACCGCACAGCCATGCTTTATTGCCAAGGATATCATCTTGCTCGCATAGCAAGCGCATTGCTTCCTGCCGTTGCCGTTCCGTCCCGGCATGTCGCCATCGAATCAGCGCCTTGTGGTTTGCCGCCCACCGTCAATTCTTTGTCAGCCGGCGCGCCAAATTAACGTGCCGATCCCGTCATGATGGAATACAATTCTTGCGTGGCAGCCAGCTTGCCTGGCCAGGCCGGGTACGGCGTCACGCTAGACGACCACGGAAAGATGTTTGCTTATGACTCTGCAGTTCCCCCTGCCGGATGTGTCCCCCGCGCCCCGCGCGCACTCTGTTCAGTCCTTGCCGCTCGGCGCCCTGTTTGCCCTGACCCTGTTCTGCCTGGTGCCTGCCGCGCCTGCCATTGCCGCTACGGCTGCCAGCGGCAGTGTCATGCTGGAAGAACTGACCAGTACGGAATTGCGCAGCCGTATCGAGCATGGCGCCACCACCGTGCTGATCCCCATTGGCGGCGTGGAGCAGAGCGGGCCCTACATCGCCCTGGGCAAGCACAATGTGCGCGCGGCCATCCTGGCGCGGCAGATCGCGCAAAATCTGGGTAATACGATTGTCGCGCCCGTTGTTTCCTACGTGCCGGAGGGCAGCATCTCGCCGCCAGCCGGCCACATGCGCCACGCGGGCACGATCTCGATTCCACCGGCCGCCTTCGAGGCCGTGCTGGAAGGGGCGGCGGCCAGCCTGCGCCAGCATGGTTTCCGCGACATCATTTTCCTCGGCGACCATGGCGGCTATCAAAAGAATGAACAAAACGTGGCCAGCAAACTCAACCGCGCCTGGGATAAAACGCCCGCTGGCAAGGAGGCGCGCGCGTACGCCTTGCTCGACTACTATGACATCACGCAATCGGCATATGTTGCCGAGCTGCAAAAGCGTGGCTACAGCGGCGCCGAGATCGGCCTGCACGCGGGCTTGGCGGACGCGGCCCTGATGCTGGCGACCGATGCGTCGCTGGTACGCAGCGAAGCCATGGCGCACGGCGGGAAACCAGGCGTGGCGGACGGCGTGCGCGGAGATGCCACGCGGGCCACGAAGGAATTGGGGCAGATCGGCATCAAGCTGCAGGTCGACACCTCGGTGGCGGCCATCAGGCAATGGCTGCAACGGCATAAATAATTTCCGCTGGAAGTGTATAAATTCCGGCATTTGCAACGAAACGACGCGAAATCACATGAAAAAATCTCAACGACGCACCATCGTCACCTTGTCCGCCCTGGCTGCCGCATTGGCCGGCCTGGGCGTGGCCAGCCAGGTCATCGGCGCCAGCACACCCGCTCCGGCCGCTGCCGCGGCACCGGCTGCCGCGTATTCGCCGCTGCCCGGCATGCCGCCGCTGGTCGACCCGAAAAACGTGTATGGCAGTATTGCCAGCAGCAACATGAGTCCCGTGGTCAAGGATCACCTGCGCAGAGTCTATGTGCCGAACCTGCGCTCGAACGACGTCTACGTGATCGACCAGGACAGCCTGAAAGTGGTGGACAAGTTCAAGGTCGGCAGCGGCCCGCAGCACGTCGTGCCATCGTGGGACTTGCGCACCCTGTGGGTGGCGAATAATGCCGAGCGCACGGACAAGGGCAGCCTGACGCCGATCGACCCTTTGAGCGGCAAGCCGGGCAAGGAAGTGCCGGTCGATGATCCCTACAATATGTATTACACGCCGGACGGCAAGTCGGCCATCGTCGTGGCCGAAGCGCGCCACCGCCTCGATTTCCGCGATCCGAAGACCATGGCCGTGCAGTATTCGATCGATACGCCCCAGTGCGGCGGCATCAACCATGCGGATTTCTCGAACGATGGCCGCTACGCCATGTTTACCTGCGAATTCGACGGCACCATCGCCAAGATCGACCTGGTGGGCCGCAAGGTCGATGGCTACCTGAAATTGCAGATGCCGGCCAAGCGCTTTGCCGAATCCGGTCCCGTGGGCGGCCCGGCAAATGAAATCTGCAGCGTCAAGAAGGGCATGCCGCAAGACATACGCATCTCGCCGGACGGCAAGAAATTCTTTATCGCCGACATGGACGCCGACGGCGTGCACATCGTCGATGGCGCCAGCCTGAAGGAAATCGGTTTCATCCAGACGGGCGTGGGCGCGCACGGCCTGTATCCGAGCCGTGACGGCAAGAAACTGTACGTGGCCAACCGCGGCACGCACCGCATCCATGGCAAGCCGAAGGGCAAGGGCAGCGTCAGCGTGATCGATTTCGCGACGGAAAAAGTCGTGGCGAACTGGCCGATTCCCGGTGGCGGCAGCCCCGACATGGGCAACGTTTCCGCCGACGGCAAGTACCTGTGGCTGTCCGGCCGTTTCGACGATGTGGTGTACCGCATCGACACGAATACGGGCGACGTCTCCAAGGTGAAAGTCGGACAGGAACCGCACGGCCTGACCGTGTGGCCGCAGCCGGGCCGCTATTCGCTGGGCCATACGGGCAACCTGCGCTAAGCCGGGAGGCGCATGGACATCGATACCTTGGAGCAACTGCGCGAGCACTATCCGCCCGCGCAGGGGCGGGCCTTGAGCAAGCAGCTTGACCACCTGGATCCGCACTGCATCGCCTTTATCGGCCTGTCGCCGTTCGCCGTGCTGGCGACGGGCGGGGCTGCAGGCCAGCTGGACGCTTCGCCGCGCGGCGGCGCGCCCGGCTTCGTGCAGGTGCTGGACCGGCATACCTTGCTGTTACCCGATGCCAAAGGCAATAACCGTCTCGACAGCTTCAGCAATATTGCCGAAACGGGGCGGGCAGGGCTGCTGTTCATGATCCCCGGCGTCGATGAAACCTTGCGCGTGAACGGCGAGGCCAGCCTCAGCGACGATGCCGCGCTGCTGGCGCTGTTTGCCGGCGAGCGCAACCCGCCATGCCTGGTCATGCGCCTGCGCGTGGCGGAAGCCTACCTGCATTGCGCCAAGGCCCTCATGCGTTCGCGCTTGTGGGACAGTGCGGCGCAGGTCGAACGCTCAGTGCTGCCGAGCATGGGCCAGATGATCAGCGATCAGACGGGCGGCAGCGCGACGCTGGAAAGCCAGGCGCAGATGCTGGCCCGCTATGCGGCCGATTTGTAGTGCTCTCTTGGCAAGTATGCAGCGCTGGCGCATACTATGCTTTCCTCTAACACACTGTCATCCTTACTTATCATGATTCTTGATCACATCGGTTTGTGCGTCAGCGATACGGCGGCCAGCAAGGCCTTCTTTGCAGCAGCTCTGGCGCCTCTGGGCGTTTCGGTCGTCATGGAAGAGCACGGCTGGGTAGGCCTGGGCAAGGATGGCAAACCTGATTTCTGGTTCGGTGCTGGCGGCACGCCGCATGCCGGCATGCATCTCGCCTTTGCGGCAGGCAACCGCGAGCAGGTGCGCGCGTTTTACGCGGCGGCGCTGGCCGCCGGCGGCACGGACAATGGACCGCCAGGCATCCGTGAAATCTACCACCCGAACTATTACGGCGCCTTCGTGCTGGGCCCGGATGGCCACAATATCGAAGCCGTCTGCCACCTTGCCGAGGACTGACATCACTTACACCACTTATTACCTGAAGAGAACGGCATGACGCACGGCGCCACCCTGTTTGCCAACGATGCTGGCGGCTATGTCTACGTGAAGTCCGGATTTTCCTGGCCGGCACTCTTGCTGGGCTCCTTCTGGGCCGTGGCCAAGCGCCGCTGGTGGCTGTTGCTGCTGATGCTGGCGATGGATGTCTGCCTGTGGTTTGGCAGCCAGCTGGCAAGCGGCTTGCAGATCGGCCCGATGGTGCTGCTGATGGGGGCGGCGGAGCTCAGCTACCTGCTGGCGCGCGGCTGGTATGGCAACCGCTGGCTGGAAGCGTCGCTGCGCAGCCATGGCTACAAGCCTGTCGTGCCGGCCACCGATGCCGGCCTTTCCTGACATAGTTTTTTCCTTCTGATACTGACGCTCGCCAATGGCGGGCCGTCCAGCCAAAACTTTCTGCGCAGCCTCGCGCACCTTTGATCCAGATCATCCCTCGCGGACTGTGCTCACGTAGCCTTGGGACTCGCGTTGCAAAGCATCTCTCCACCAATCGGATATGTTTTTCGCGTCTCGTGGCACAGCCCGGCCGTCTGCCCAACCGTTCGACAGCCGGTGGTGTCGCCATATATTTTTATGTCCACCCAACTGTTCTTTAATGAGGAAACTCCATGTATCCATATTCCCGTAGTGTTACCCCTGCCGCCAAAAACCATCTGGAAGCCCAACTGGCCTTTTTCAACGGCCTGTCGAAGTCGCTGTTCCAGTCGGCACAGCAATTCAATGACCTGAACATGCAGCTGGCGCAAGGCTTGCTGGAAGAAAGCTCGATCACCGGCCAGAACCTGCTGACGGTCGAGCGCGCGGAAGATGCGTTCCAAGTGGCGGCCGCCTCGGGCCAGCCGGCTGCCGAGCATCTGCGCAAGTACCAGCAGCAACTGTCGCGCCTGGCCGCCGATACCCAGGTCGAACTGGCCAATGTCGCCGAGCAGCATGTGAATGAAACGAGCCGCACGGCCAAGGCACTGGCTGAAGAAGTGGCCCGCACGGCGTCGGAAGAAACGGAGAAAAACGTGCGCAAGCAACAGGAAGCCATGCAGCGCATCGCCGAACCGTTCCAGTCGTATCACCAGAACGGCGCCAACCGCGACCAGCAGCGCGGCGCGCAAAGCCGTGACGGCCAAAGCCTGCAAAGTGCCGGCCAGCAAGGCAGCCAGCAAGGTAGCCACCAGTCGGCCGGTAGCGAAAGCTCGGCCAGCGGCAGCGCAACGCAAGCAGGCGGCGCACAAGGCAAAAGCAGCAGCAGCGCCAGTCGTAAAGAGTAAGCCTGCCGTTGCCGGCGCCTGAACCGTCCCCCAAGGGCCGAGCCTTGGGGGGATGGCGAGTGTGCCGCGCAACGCTTTGCTGGCCGTAGTGCAGGCAGTGGCTCGGAGCGGGGTTTGCGCTGCATGGCAGGCTGTATTTCAGAGCATGTTTCAGGCCCTGTTTCAAGCCAGGTGGCAGGCTGTCTTTCCGCCTGCGCGGCGGCGGGCAATGCCGTTCTTGCCGGTCGTCGTTTGCGCGCACTGCTTGCGCGTCCTGCTTGCGTGTTGCCTGCCCCCTGTAGCCTGCCGCTAGTTGTTACTTGTCACTTGTCACTTGTCACTGCTACTTGTTACTTGCTGCTTGTTACTTGCCCGGGCAGAACGCCCGTTCCTCAGGGGACGGGCGTTTTGCTGTCCGCGGCTTGCATGGTGGTGTTGGCGGTGGCGCTGGTCGTTGGCGAGGCGTTTGCGGTGACTGGCGCGCTGTTGGCGTTGATGAAAGCGCTTACGGCATCGAGCGTAGGCGCCAGCATGCGCAAGGGGCCGGCCAGCGAGGCGACCAGGGTGGTGTGGCTGACGGTATCGAAATACGTTTCCGTCACGGGCCGCTGTCTGGCGCGCAAGGCGGCAGCCAGGCCCCCGGTGTTGCGTTGCGGATTGACCAGCTTATCCTTGCCCGGTACCGGCGCGATCAGCAGGGCGGGCGGGGCTTCGGCCGTCACGTGGTGGATGGGTTGCGAAGACGTGGGCGTATCCGGGAAGAAAAAGACGGGGCGGGCCGTCGGGTTTTCAATGGGCAGGAAGTCATAGGGCCCGGCCAGCCCTATCCAGCCGCGCAAGTCGTGCGGGTGCATGCCGTGGCGGGCCAGCAGGCTGGCATCGAGCGCCACCATGGCCGCATTGTAGGCGCCGGCGCTGTGGCCCATGATGAACAGGCGCGCCGGATCGCCGCCATGCCGGCTCGATTCCATGGCGGCCCAGGCCACGGCGCGGGCCGCATCCTGCAGGATCTCGGGATAGTGCACGTCCGGATACAGGCGATAGTCGGCGATGACGGCCAGATAGCCGCGCGATGCGAGCGCATGGCCGACAAAGGCGTAGTCGGCCCGGTCGCCCGAGGTCCAGTTTCCGCCATAAAAGAAAACCACCACGGGCACGGGTCCCGCATGGATTTTCGGCGCATATACATCGAGTTTTTGCCGGGGCAGGGGGCCATACGCGAGGCCGTGGGTCACTTGCGAAGCGCTGCCCGACGACAGGGTGTTGATGGCCGTCAAGGGTGAGCAGGCAATCAGGCCGGCCGCCAGCGGAATGCTGGCCAGCAAACCGAGCAAGGTGGTGCGCAGGATCGTCATGCTTGCCCCTGGTGTGGATGGATGATGTGTGCAGTGTAGGCCAGGCAGGGCAGGGTATGCACGAGGAAGTTGTATTCAAGCATATTTAATTGGTTAAAGTGTTACATCCGGCTTGCTCTGGCCATCTTGCAGCAGCCATTTGCGGGCCGTGGCGATGACGGCATCCGACAGGGTGCGCGTCAGCGGCGTCTGGATATCCCAGGCATGCCAGATCAATGGCACGTCAAGCGCCTGGCCGGCTGCCACATCGACCAGCCGGCCGGCTGCCAGCGCCGTTTCCGCCTGCAGCAGCGGCACCATGCCATAGGCATAACCCGCTTCGATGAAGCGCACGAAGTCGCGCGCCGAGCCCAGCACGTGGTGCGGATAGCGTCCCGCATAACCGAGGCGGTGCTGCAGATAGCGTTCATGCAGCGCGTCCTTGCTGCCGAAGGTGATGGCGGGCGCCAGGCTGACGGCTTCGACTGTAAAACCCTCCGGAAACCATTGCTGCGCGAATGCGGGCGAGGCCACGCACAGATAGCGCATGCCGCCCAGCGGCGTGGCCGTGGTGCCGGCCACCAGGTCGGTGGCGCTGGTGACGCAGGCAAACACGCGCCCTTCGCGCAGCTGGCTCAAGGTGTGGTCCTGGTCGTCGAGGCGGATGTCGAGCAGGCAGGACGGCGGCGTCAGCAGCGGCCCCAGCGCTTCCGGAATCCAGGTGGCGGCGCTGTCGGCGTTGACGGCGATGGCCAGTTCCGGCAATTGGGTGGTGGGTCCCGGCTGGGCGTCGAGCGCCGCTTCCAGCAGCTTGACCTGGCGGTAATGGGCGATCAGGCGCTGGCCCGCCTCCGTCGGCGCGGGCGGATGGCTGCGGATGATCAGCAAGGTGCCTTCCAGGTTTTCCAGGGTACGGATGCGCTGCGACACGGCCGGCTGGCTGATCGCCAGCGCATGCGCGGCCTTTTCAAAGCTGCCCAGGCCGATGACGGCGTCGAGGGCGGCCAATCCACGGTAGTCCACGACGCGCATAAGTTTCTCTTATATATGTTTAGAATCATTCATTATACTTATATTTACTTTTTCTTTACACTGTTGAAATAGGGTAACAACTCCACTCCTCGCGCGGTCCTGCTGGTACCGCTACACCCTCCACCTACCTCTGATGACTTTGCCGTTCGCGGCAGAGCGTGGGCGGCCGTGCGCGTGATGGAAAGCAATAGAAAGGAATCGATATGGACAGCGCAATTTTCTTGAAAGGCATGGGACTCGGGGCCAGCCTGATCGTGGCCATCGGCACACAAAACGCCTTCCTGCTCAAGCAGGGCTTGAAACGCCATTACGTGCTCACCTGCATCCTGGTGTGCCTGGTGTGCGACGCCATCCTGATCACGGCCGGCGTGGCCGGCATGGGCACCTTTATTGCCGACAACCCGAATTTCCTGCTGTGGGCCAAGGCCGGCGGTGCCACCTTCCTGATCGCGTACGGCTTGCGGGCCGCCAAATCGGCCTGGCGTCCTTCGGCCATGACGGTCTCGGCCGCCAAGTCGCCGGAAGGCTATTGGGCCGTGATTGGCGCGGCACTGGCGTTCAGCTTGCTGAACCCGCACGCCTTCCTCGACACGGTGATACTGCTCGGTTCGATCGGCGGCCAGCATGAAGGCATGGGACGCTTCTACTTTGCCGGCGGCGCCATCATGGCCTCGGCCCTGTGGTTCTGCCTGCTGGGCTTTGGCGCCCGCTACCTGGCGCCCGTGTTTGCCAAGCCCATGGCCTGGCGCGTGCTCGACGGCATCATCGCGCTCGTCATGTGGGCCATTGCAGCCTCGCTGTTCCTGTAATCAGCGGGTCAGGAAGGCCAGCATGCGGCTGGCCAGCTTGCCATATGGCGGCCGTAGCAGCGTCAATGGGCTGTAACGGGCCTGGTAAAACACGGGCCGCAGCTTGCTGAACGTGTGGAAACCTTCGACGCCGTGGTAGTGGCCCATGCCGGACTCGCCCACGCCGCCAAACGGCAAGTCGTGCTGGCCTACGTGGAACAGGGCGTCGTTGACGGAGACGCCGCCCGACATTACCCGGTCGATCAGCCGCTGCACCGTCCGTGCATCGTTGCTGAATGGATAGATGGCCAGCGGACGCGGTCCCGCGTTGATGCTATCGATCACGCTTTGCAAATCGGTGTACGCGCGCAGCGGCAGGATGGGTCCGAAGATTTCGCGCGTCAGCAGCAGGCTGTCCTCGGGCGCGCCGAGCACGATGTGCGGTGCGATCTTGCGCGTGGCGCGGTCATATGCCGGGCCGGGCAGCAGTGAAATCACTTTTGCGCCCCGCCCGCGCGCCTCGTCGAGTGCCTGCAGCAGGCGCTCGAACGCAGGCTGGTCGATGATGGACGTGTAGTCGGGCGTGTCCAGCCGAGGGTAGCGTGCCGGCATGATGGCGCGGGCATGCGCGACGAAGGCGGCGATGCTTGCCTTGGGCAGCCAGGCGTGGTCGACGCTGGTGCAGATTTGCCCGGCGTTCATGTATTTCACGTACAAGATGCGCTCGGCTGCCGTGCGCACGTCGAAGTCGGTGCAGACGATGGCCGGCGCCTTGCCGCCCAGTTCCAGTGTCACGGGGCACAGATTCTGCGCGGCGGCCGCCATGACGGCGCGTCCCGTCTGGCCGGAGCCCGTAAACAGCAGGTGGTCGAAAGGCAGTTGCGAAAACGCGATGCCGACGCCACCCGTCTCATCAAAAAACTGCAGCTTTTCCGGCGCGAAATAGGCGGGCATCTTTTCGATCAGCAAGCGGGCCAGGTGGCGTGAATTCTCGCTCATCTTGACCATGGCGCGGTTGCCGGCGGCGAAGATGTAGCTCAAGGGTACCAGACTCAGGTTCACTGGAAAATTCCATGGCACGATGACGCCGACCACGCCCAGCGGCTGTGGGATGACGCGGTTGCGGGCGCCGGGAAAGTTGCGCCAGTCCACGCTACGCCGCTGCGGCCGCATCCATTTTTTCAAGTGCTTGAGCACATGGTCGATGCCATCGATAGCGGGAAAGATCTCCGCCAGCAAGGTTTCGTGCCTGGAACGGTTGCCGTAGTCAGTGCTGATGGCCTCGCACAAGGCCTCGGCATGATCGCGGATGAAGCGCTGCAAGGCCAGCAAGTCGCGCTTGCGTTCGGCGAACGTGGGCGCGGGGTGGGCCAGGCAGGCGGCGCGCTGCGCGGCCAGGGCGGCGTCCAGTTGCGCGTGTGGCGGGATGTCGGGCAAGTCGTGTGCGACAGCGCGCATGTTTCTCCTTTGCCGGCTCAGCAAACCGCAAGCCGTTGCGGGCTACTATAGTGGAGTATTTGCAAGCGTGCCAACGGCGCGCGGCGTTACGCCGTAAAATATTCCGCATGCACTTTCCGGCACGCTTACCAGGATCACCATGACCACTACCACCACAGACTCCCTGCACATCGTGTGCCCCCATTGCGACGCCGTCAACCGCCTGCCGCAGAGCCGTCTGCGCGAACAGCCTGCGTGCGGCAAGTGCCAGAAGGATTTATTTACGGGCCAGCCCGTGGACCTGGCCAGCGCGCGTTTCCTCAAGCATGTCGAGCGCAGCGATATCCCTGTGCTGGTGGATTTCTGGGCGCCGTGGTGCGGACCGTGCCGCAGCATGGCGCCATTCTATGCCCAGGCCGCCAAGACCCTGGAACCCGCGTTTCGCCTGGTCAAGGTAAATACGGAAGCGTCGCCCGACCTGGGCGCCCGCTTCAATATCCGCAGCATTCCCACGCTGGCCCTGTTCGTGGGTGGCGTGGAAGTGGCGCGCCAGCCGGGTGCCACCGATGCGAACGGCATCATTGCCTGGGCCAGGGACAAGGCCCGCCTCTGAAGCGGCAGGAAAACCGCTGAGGTTTTCCATTTGACATTTAATATGGCGCCATATTATATTGCGCCATATGATAAAACTTGAACAGAAATATACGGCCCTGCTGGGCGACGTGCAGCGCCGTGCCAGCGGCCTCGACATGGCACAGTCCACGGCGCGCTTGCGCCTGTGCTTTGAAGTGCTGGGCCTGGCATCGGCCATCGATGGCGATTGCGCCACGCGCCTGGGCCGGTATGGTTTGTCGGAAGGCAAGTTCGTCCTGCTGTTCCTGCTGCGCGGCGAGCCGCAGGGCTTGCCGCCGCATGTGCTGGCTGAACGGGCAGGCGTGACGCGCGGCACCGTCACGGGTTTGCTCGACGGCCTCGAACGCGACGGCTTCCTCACCCGCCACGCGGACCAGCTCGACCGGCGCAAGCTGCTGGTACGCCTGAGTGTCAAGGGCGAGAGCGTCGCCGCCACCTTGGTGGATGAACATGCGCAATGGATCGCCAGCCTGTTTGCGGATTTCACGGCGGAAGAAATGCAGTTGCTGAGTTCGTTACTGGAAAAAGCCTGGCGCAAGACGGACCGGGGCGTGCAATGAGCCGGGGCGTCGCCGATATCGATCCCGCACGGCTGGCTTTGCTAAACCTGGGCAGCGTGCCCAGCACCACCCTGACGGAAGGGCTGGCCATCGATTTTGCCGTGTTGCTGGAAGCTGCCGCGCCTGCCGTCGGCAGTGCCCGGCTTGCCTGCATGCGCGCGCAAGCGGATGCCGGCATCACCCGGCGCATGGCGCTGGCGGCGCAACTGCTGCTGGACGCTGAAATGGACCTGTCGCCGTTGCAGGCGCACGCGTCCGATACGGTACGCGGCTGGGTCTGCTTCGCCATCGCTGCGCAAGCTGATCTGGATTTGCCGCGGCAGCTGGCCGCCATGCGGCCCTTGGCCGACGACGGGCATTTCGGCGTGCGCGAATGGGCCTGGCTGGCGCTGCGGCCCCGGCTGGCCGGAAATCTGGCACAGGCCATCACGCTGCTGGCATCCTGGACGGCGGATCCATCGGAACGCCTGCGCCGTTTTGCCTGCGAAGCGCTGCGCCCGCGCGGCGTGTGGTGCGCGCATATTGCCGAGCTAAAACAGCAGCCGCAGCTGGCCTTGTCCCTGCTGCAGCCCTTGCGCGCCGATCCGGCCACCTACGTGCAGGATTCCGTCGCCAACTGGCTCAACGACGCGGCCAGGAGCCAGCCGGATTGGGTGCGCGCCCTGTGCGCGCAATGGCTGGCGGAAAGCCCCCATGCCGCCACCGTGCGCATTTGCAAGCGCGCCCAGCGTTCGATTTCGTGATTCTTTGGAGGAAACAATATGCATTATCTGCTGGAACTGTATAGCCCGAAACCAGCCTGGCTGGCCCTTGACGTCGCCGCGCGCCAGGCGTATTTCGCCACCGTGGGTGAAGGCACGGCGGCTTTGTCCGCCATGGGAGCGGAAGCACTGGCCATGGGCGCCATCGACGGCGGCAAGCAGCATGCAGCGCCGCAGCAATTGTATGCCGTGTGGCGCTTCCCTGACGACGCGGCGCTCGATGCCTTGCTGGCCGGTATTGCCGCCACGGGCTGGCATGATTACTTCGAAACCATCAACGCGGCCGGCCCGTCCGTGGATTTTCCCGCCCACCTGGCGCAACTGGCCGCGCTGTGAGGAAACGGCGTTTTTCGCCCGCATCAGGTAAAGTCTGGCGTATTGCCACCATTGCCTGACTGTCATGCCGTTCAAACAGCTTCCCATCCTGCTTTTTTCCCTGTTGCCGCTGGCGCTGCACGCCGCTGCGGCGGCCACGCCGCAAGCCCTGGTTGCCGCCGCCCGCAGCCAGGTCGGCGTGACGCTGCAGTACGATCCGCGCTACGAACGCCTCGCGTATCCGGGTGGCGACGTGCCGCTGGAACGGGGCGTGTGCACGGACGTGGTGGTGCGCGCCTACCGCAAGCTGGGCCAGGATTTGCAGGTGCTGGTGCACGAGGACATGCGCAAGGCGTGGGCCGTGTACCAGCAGCAAGGGCGCTGGCAGATGAAGGGGCCGGACCGCAATATCGACCACCGCCGCGTGCCCAACCTGGGCACTTATTTTGCACGCCACGGCACCAGTTTGCCGCTGAGCAAGGAAGCGGGCGCTTACCGCGGGGGCGACATCGTCACCTGGCGCTTGCCGGGCAACCTCACGCATATCGGCATCGTCAGCGACAGGCAAGCGTGGAATGGCGTGCCGTTGATCATCCATAACATCGGCGCGGGCGCGCGCGAGGAAAACATCCTGTTCAGCTATCCGATCACGGGACACTACCGCTGGCAGCCGCGCTGATCTGCGCAGGCGCCGTCCTGATGGGCGCCATGTCCTGCAGGATCGCCAGCACCTTGGTCAGCGCCGTGTCGATATCGACCTTGTCGATGGCGCCATAGCCGAGAAACAAGCCTTCGTGGCGCGCCTCGCCGTGATAGAAGCTGGCCAGCGCATACAGGCTGATGTCGGCAAGCCGTGCCCGGCGCAGCAGTTCGGCGATATCCAGCGGCGCTTGCGCCAGGGCTGCCACGTGGAAGCCGGCGCTGGCCGGCACCAGGCGGAACCATGGCGCCAGCGGACCATTGAACCAGTGCTGCAGGCGCTCGCGCCGTCCCGCATAGATATCGTGGCAGCGGCGTATGTGGCGCAGCAAGTGGCCATCGCCGATAAACTTGGCCAGCGCATGCTGGCCCAGGCTGGCCGTATGGCAATCGCTCAGGTACTTTACCGTTTCCACGGCGGCCACGATGGCTTGCGGCAGGACGACGTAGCCCAGGCGCAATTCCGGCAGCATGATCTTGGAAAAGCTGCCCACGTGGGCCACGATGCCGTAGCGGTCCATGCTTTGCAGGGAATCCTCGGGCCGGCCTTCGTAGCGGAAGGCGCTGTCGTAATCGTCTTCGATGATGATGGCGCCCAGCTGGTGCGCCCGCTCCAGCAAGGCGTGGCGGCGCGCCATGCTCATGGGCATGCCGAGCGGGAACTGGTGTGCGGGCGTGACATAGATCAGCCGCGTGCCGTCGGGAATCTGTTCGGCCACCAGGCCATCCTCGTCCACGGCGACACCCGCCACGCGCGCGCCCATGCTGGCGAACACGGCGCGTGCAACGGGATAGCCGGGTTCCTCGACAGCAACCGTGTCGCCAGGTTCCAGCAAGGTGTGCGCCAGCAAGTACAGCGCTTGTTGCGCGCCGCTGGTGACGACGACCTGTTCTGGCGTGCAATGGATGCCGCGGCTGAAGGCCGCATGGCCGGCGATGGCCGTGCGCAAGGCTGGCAAGCCGGCCACCGGCGCATAGCGGCCGCGCGCCTGGCCATCCTGGCGCAACGCGTGCAGCACGCAGGCGCGCCATTCGTCCTGCGGGAAGTGCGACGGCGTGGCGCGCCCGCCGATAAACGCATAGCGCGCCGGCATTTCCTGGCTGGCCCGGCGCAAGGGCGTGGGCGTGGTTTCCCAGCGGGCAATGCGCGGGGCGCTGGCCAGCGGCGTGCTGGCATGGCGGCGCTGCGGCGATGCGTGCGGCGTCTGCACGAAACTGCCCACGCCGACCTTACCTGCCAGCAGCTTTTCATAACCGAGCTTGTCATAGACGTCGGATACCGTCTTGCGCGACAGCCCCAGCTGGCTGGCCAGCAGGCGCGAGGGCGGCAATTGCTGGCCATCGGCCAGCCGGCCCGAGCGGATGGCCTCGCTGAGCTGGCGGTACAGCTGTCCGCCCAGGTCGCGCGTGCCGTCGATCAGGATATGTAATTCCATGTTGTGCCTGCTGGTGGTCTGCCGGTTTTCGGCGGGATTGGTCTGCGTGGCATGATGCTTGCGCTTCTACAATCATGCATCTCTACTTTATCAAGGAATGCATCATGACACAGCAACGACTCGATTTCGCACAAGCCTCGCCCGACGTGGTCAAGGCCATGTACGCGCTGGAAGCGGCCATCGCCAAGCTGGGCCTGGAACACTCGCTGCTCGAACTGGTCCGTCTGCGCGCTTCGCAAATCAATGGCTGCGCGTTCTGCGTGGACATGCACACGGCCGATGCGCGCAAGGCGGGCGAAACGGAGCGCCGCCTGTACGCCGTGTCCGTCTGGCGCGAAACGCCATTCTTCACGGCGCGCGAGCGTGCCGTGCTGGCCTGGACGGAAGCGCTGACCCTGTTGCCGCAAAGCCAGGCGCCGGATGACGTGTACGCGGCGCTGGCGGCCGAACTGACGCCGGCTGAAATGGTCAACGTGAGCCTGGCCATCGGCAGCATCAATACCTGGAACCGCCTGGCCGTGGGTTTCCGCAAGATGCCGGAATAAACTCTGTGTTCGTTCGCGAACAGACAGCGTGATGGCCCCTGGGTAGTGTGACAAGACGATTGATCAGCCAGGAGCAGCCATGCAAGTAGATATCGGGGAAGGCGCGGAAAAGACGCCGGGTCAGCAGGAAGAAGCGCAGGAAGAAGCGCGCCGCGAATTCATCGCCGAACTGTGGCGGCGCTTTGAAGCGCTGCAGGAATGGGCCGTCAGCCACTGGCCCGACCAGGAACACCCGCTCAGTTCCGCCGACTTCGTCGAAGCGCGCAAGGAGATTCTGAGTTTGCGTTCGCCGGCCGGTTCCCTGAACCAGCCTGCGCAAAACAATGAAGCCGAGCCGGAGCAGGGCGGAGCGCAGTATGTGGACGTGACGCCAGCGCCTTGGCCGTAGGTCGGATTAGGCCCGAAGGGCCGTAATCCGACAACATGGTTGGCAGATGCCGTCGGATTACGCTTCAGCCTTGCCTTGCGCAAACACCCAGCAAATCAAGCTCACCAGCAGTCCCGCCATCACGCCATAAGCCAGGTTCAGGGCGCTGTCGAACAGCAGTGGCGCCAGCAGGCCCGAGACGAGGGCGAACAGCAGCATCTGGATGAACGATTGCATCGACGAGGCCAGGCCGCTGTTGTTGGGGAAGTGGTTCAGCGCCATCAAGGTCATCGGCGGCATGGCGATCGACAGGGCGAACGAGTAGAAGAACAGGGGCAGCACGGCCCATGGCACTTCGGCCGCAAAGAAGTAGTTGTAGCCGATATTGGCGGCGGCGGCCACCAGCATCAGGATAAAACCGACCCAGATCATCTGGCGCTGGCTGTAGCGGTGCGCGACTTTCGCCGACAGCGCCGAGCCGATCACCATGCCGCTGATCAGCGGAATGAACAGCCAGGCGAACGCCGTTTCCGGCAAGTGCAGGATGTTGATGATGAAGTAGGCGGCCGAACCGATGTACAGGGCGAAGCCGCCAAAGGCGGCGCCGATGGCCGTCGACAGCAGCAGGAACTGCCGGTGGCACAGCACTTTCCAGTAGTTGACGGCGATATCGCCCAGGTGGAAGGCGTGGCGCTGTTCCTTCGGCAGGCTTTCCGGCAAGGCGCGCCAGACGACGACGAACATCAGCACCCCGAACGCCGTCAGGAACCAGAAGATCCAGCGCCAGCCCAGGCCCACTTGCAGCCAGCCGCCCAGCACTGGCGCGATGGCCGGCGCCAGGGCGAAGACCATCATGATATGCGAGAGGATTTTCTGCGCGGCGGCGCCCGAATAGCGGTCCTGCACGATGGCACGGCCGATCACGGAGCCGGCGCCCGCCGACAATCCCTGCAGCACGCGCCAGGCCAGCAGCCAGCCCAGCGACGGCGCCAGCGCGGCGCCCACGGAGGCGATCACGTACAGCACCAGCGAGACGAGAATCACGGGACGGCGGCCGAACGAGTCGGACAGGGTGCCGTAAAACAGCATCATGAAGGCGAAGGTGAACAGGAAAAAGCTCAGGGTCTGCTGCACCAGCAGGGGGCTGGCATTGAAGTCGTGCACGATGGCGGGGAAAGACGGCAGATACGTGTCAATTGCAAGCGGTCCGACCATCGCCAGGCCCGCCAAAATCCATGTTAATAATTTAGTCATGTTGAAGAGTGTTTTTGTTAGTCCGTCATTTTACGCTAGTGGCTGGAATCGGGTCTGGCGCCGGCGCTGTCCGCACTGCATATGCGTTTTTCGCATATGCAATCTTGAAATCCTTCGTTTGAATCGCCGCGCGTGCCCGCTAAGCTGGGGCGACCCGGCCTGTTCGCCGTTTTTTGGAAGTGACATACCATGCACAGCATTTATCCCGCGGCGCCCGCCGAGGAGTCGGTCCAGTGGAACCTGGGACCCGTGATCCAGGCGCTGCGCAGCTCGCGCGAAGACAAGCACAAGATCCGCCATAACGGCAGGGTACGCGAACTGCCGTCGCGCGAGGCCTTGACCACCATCGTCAACGGCCTGTCGGCGGCGCTGTTCCCCACGCATTACGGTCGGCCCAACCTGACCGATGAAAGCATCGATTATTTTGTTGGCGATACCCTCAATACCACCCTGAACCGCCTCAGCGAACAGGTGCGGCGCGGTTTGCTGTTCTCGGTACCGGCCGGCGATGAGGAGGCGGGCGCCAGCGACGACGCGGCCCTGGCGCAGCAGGCGCGCGATATCACGCGCGCGTTCGCCGCCAGCCTGCCCGCTATCCGCGCGCTGCTGGTGTCGGACGTGCAGGCCGCCTACGCGGGCGATCCGGCCGCCACCTCGGTGGCCGAGATCATGCTGTGCTACCCGGGCACCATCGCCATCCTGTACCACCGGCTGGCGCACCAGTTGCATGCGCTGGGCGCGCCGTTCCTGGCGCGCCTGATCGCCGACATCGCGCACACCCTGACGGGCATCGACATCCATCCGGGCGCGCGCATCGGCGCCTCGTTCTTCATCGATCATGGCACCGGCGTGGTGATTGGCGAGACGGCCATCATCGGCCAGCGGGTGCGCCTGTACCAGGCCGTGACCCTGGGCGCCAAGCGCTTCCCGGCCGATGCAAGCGGGGCGCTGATCAAGGGCACGCCACGCCACCCCATCGTCGAAGACGACGTGGTGATCTACGCGGGCGCGACCGTGCTGGGGCGCATCACCATCGGCGCGGGTTCGACCATCGGGGGGAATGTGTGGCTGACGCAGAGCGTGCCGCCTGAGAGTAATGTATCGCAGGCGCAGATGCGCAACGATTAGCTGCGGCGGAAGGGGCTTGACCCCCTAGGTAGTGCTGGGGTCAGACCCGGCGGGGGAATGCGCCCCAAAGGGCGGATTCCGATCGCGAAGCGACTGACCCCACGGTTTTATTTCACCGTCAGCGCTTCATAGCGCGCCACGGGCACGCCATCTTTCAATAGCAGCAGTTCCTGGTCGGCGTAGCGGTAGCCATTGACTTCGCCCAGGGTGGTCAGCAGTTCGCGCTCGAGGTCCATGTCCTGCGGCTGGCACATCATCATGGTGCCGGCCAGCTGCGAGAAACCCAGGGTGCTGACGCCATCGCTGGTGTAGCCGCCCATCATCTGGTTGCAGCCGCTATGGCCACTGGCGCGGCCTTCGGCCAGCAGCAGCGTCACTTCGCGCTGCTCCGGCGCCTTGCGCACGACTTTCTTGCCCTTCAATTCCTTCAGCTTCCACTGCGTGTCCGTCAGCTTCGGTGCCGGCTTGGCGGGCGAGGTGGCGCCTGGCGCGGCGGCGGCCGCATCGGAACGCACGGGTGTTTGCGCGCAGCCGGCCGTGATGGCGACGATGGCCGCAAGGGGAATCAGTTTGGCAATATTGAACATGGCATTTCCTTGTTGAAGTGATAGCCCCCAGAGTAGCAGATACGGCGCGCGGCAGCGTGCACGCTTGGCGTGGTCGGTTTGCCGCTACTCCTGCCTTTCCTGCTCCAGGCGCGCGTCGAGCAGCGTGCGCGCCGCTGCCACGTAGGCGCGGCAGGCTTGCGGGTCGATAAACGCCTCGCTGCCTGCCGTGGCGCTGGCTTCCAGCCGCTCCCACAGTTGCGACGCTTCCGGGTGGGCCGAGATCAATACGTCGCAGGGCAGCTTTTCCAGCGTCTCGAAGCTGTGGCGCAAGTCCGCCAGCGCGTTCGGATATTCGCTGCTGGCGCTGAACTTGAAGCCGGGCCGCGAGACGGCATTGAGGCTGTCCGCATACACCATGTTCAGGCAGCGGGGACCGTCGCACGATTGCCAGGTCCAGCTCAGGCCCCCGGGCGTATGGCCCGGCGTGGCGTGCGCCGTCAGCGCTATTGGGCCGACATTGAACTGGCTGCCGTCGCGCGCCAGACGCATGTCTTTCACGGGCGGGTACTTGGGCAGCGCGTGGTATTGCGGATCGTCCGGTCCCACTTCGCCCGACGCCAGGTCCAGCGCGGCCGACGGGCTGGCGGCCACCAGCGCATTGCTGCGCCGCTGCAGCTCGGCCAGGCCGCCCGCATGGTCGATATGGCCATGCGAATTGAGTATCAGCTTGACGTCCTCGATGCGAAAACCCAGCGCGCCGATATTGGCGATGATCTTTTGCGCCGATTCCGGCAAGCCGCCATCGATCAGCACATGGCCTTGCGGCGACGTGACGAGCACCGAACTGAGACCCTTTACGCCCACATAATAGGTGTTGCCGAAGATGCGGAACGGCGTCTGGTCGGCGTTCCAGGCGGCGCAGACTTCGCAGTCGGGCGTGGGCGGCGTGGCAGGTGCTTGCGCCAGCGCCAGGGAGGCATGGCCTGCCAGCAGCAGTGACAGGGCGGGGGCCAGCGCGCGGGGGGGCATGAGGGGCATTGCAGTCCTTATCCGTGTTGCCAAGGTGGCGTATGCTGACACGGAATGTGGCGCGACGCAAACGTCACAAGGATGCGGGCGGCGCGCCGGCAGGGTCCCTGTAGACCATTTCGATCAGGGTATCGTCCGCATAGCGGGTGTCGCCCATCGGTGCCTGGAAGGACGTGCCGCCATTTTTTACCTGCAGCGCGACGCGACGCTCGCCATCGAGCAGGGTGGCGCTGGCGATGGCCGGGTCGCTGTACGTGCCCATCTTGAGCGCGTCGGCCGAGCACCAGTCGGTAGTGCGCAGCATGGTGGCGACCATCGTGCGTATCCAGAACGGCATCTCTTTCTTGGCGATCGCGATGCTGACCTGGCATTGCAGGCGCAGGTCGCCCAGGCGGCGCATGCCGGGCGGCACATCGTCGCTGTGGACGCTGGCCTGCCAGCGGAACTGGTCCTTTTTCTTGTTGGTGAGCAGGTCCGCATTGTCGCTGTCGGCTTGCGCGCTGCGGGGCAGCACGAAGCTGCCATTGGCCGACAGGGGCACGCTGATCGCGGTGGCGTTGCCGGCGATGCGCAAGGCCAGGTCCTGCATGGCGTCCGCCGGGGCGTCGGGGCCGGGAATCAGCTGGAAGCGCACTTCGCGCGCCTTGGGCGCCAGTGCATGGTGGTCGTCAAAGGCGTCGAGGCCAGCCGCCATCACGCGGTAGGATTTGAGTTCCGTGTTGCGGACGCTGTTGACGTGGCCGGACTGGCTGGCGTTGGCAGGCGCGTCGGCCGGTGCGTCAACCTGCACGCTGGCCGGCATGCCGGTTTGTGTTCCGGCTTGCGCCGTGGCGTCATTGGCCTGCAGCAGGCCCGCCACCAGGACGGCGAGGAACAGCGGAGCAGGAAACTTGAGTGTCGAACTAGGGTGATGCACGTGGCCGCCTGTGTATTTTTAACACGGCAAGCTAACATGAATGACAAGGCTTGTCACTGACGCCAGCGCGCCAGCGCGCAAGCGTCAGATTGCGTGCGCCGCGTGCAGTTCGGCGAGGATGGCAGCCTTCAAGTCCGCTTGCGCGGCCGGTGTGCGCGAGCGGGGACGCGGCGACGTCACGTCGTAGTGGGCGCGCGGCGGCCCGGCGCGCGTGTCGAGCATAACGATGCGGTCGCTCAGGTACAGCGCTTCGTCGATATCGTGCGTGACCAGCAGCACGCTCAAGCCGTGGCGCGCGGCGACGCTCGCCAGCAAGTCCTGCAGCTTCATGCGCGTAAAAGCGTCGACGGCGGAAAACGGTTCATCGAGCAGCAGGATGCGCGGCTGGCCAAACAGGCCGCGGGCAATCGCCGCGCGCTGCGCCTGGCCGCCCGACAGCTGCTTGGGCAGGCTGTGCGCAAGGCCGTGCAGACCCACTTCCTGCAGCAGCTGCGCGACCCGGGGATCATGTTCGCCCCTGGCACCGAGGCCAAAGGCGATGTTCTGCGCCACCGTCAGCCAGGGAAGCAGACGCGGCTCCTGGAAGATCAGGCCGATGTCCGCCTGCACTCCGGCGTGCGCGCCGGCCAGCGGCGTGCCGCCCAGGCGCAGGGTGCCGCGAAAGTCCGTATCCAGACCGGCCACGATGGACAGCAGGCTGCTCTTGCCGCAGCCGCTGGCGCCGATCAGGCTGACGATCTCGCCCTGGCGCAGCTGCAACGTCAGATTGTGCAGCACGCGCCGGGCGCCATAGGATTTTTCGTGGATGGCAATGTCGAGCAGGGCAGTCATGCGGCGCCTTTCAGGAATGGGTGTAGTTGTCGCGCCAGGCGAGCAATCGGGTTTCCAGGTGCAGCATCAGGCTGTCGCTGGCCTTGCCCAGCACGGCCAGCAGCACGATGGCGGCCAGCACGATGTCGGCGCGGCTGGTTTCGCGTCCGTCACTGAGCAGATAACCGAGACCCTGGCTGGCGGCGATCAGCTCGGCCGCCACCATGAACATCCAGGCCAGGCTCAAGCCATTGCGCAGCCCCGTGAAGATGGCCGGCAGCGCGGCCGGCAACAGCACGCGCCGGGCCAGTGCGGCACGGCTCAGGCGGTACATGCGCGCCGCGTCGATCAGCTTGCGGTCGACATCGCGGATGCCGGACGCCACGCCCATGTAGACGGGGAAGAAGGCGCCAATGCCGATCAAGACCAGCTTGGGCGCTTCGTCGATACCTAGCCATAACAGCAGCAGGGGCACCCAGGCCAGCGAGGGAATCGCGCGCAGGGCCTGGAACGTGGGGTCGAGCAGCGCCTCGGCCTTGCTGTTCAAGCCCACGGCCGCCCCCAGCACGATGGCCAGCAGGGCGCCGCCCGTAAAGCCGATGGCCACGCGCACCGTACTGGCCAGCACATGGCCGGCCAGGCCCTGGTGCGCCAGCGCGGCGATGGTGGCGGCGATGTCGCTGGGCGCGGGCAGCAGGTTGGCGGGAATGGCGCCCGTGCGCACGCCAAGTTCCGCCGCGATCAACGCCAGCGCGGGCAGCAGCAGCCCCCATGCCGCGCGTGGCAGGCGGGGAAAATGCGGCTTGCGCTGCCCGCCGGCGTGGCTCGATTGCGTCGGTGCGGTGAGCGTGTCTCTGGCCATGGTCGCTTATGCCTTGGCGATGTAGGGCTGGGCGAAGCGTGTGTCGACCAGATCCGCGATGGCGCGATGCAGGTCGGCGCCCGGCTTGACCAGCGCTTCATCGACGAGGATGGGCGCGGCCACCAGCAAGGCTTTCACATGTTCGGTCGACGGCTGCGGATTGCTGAAGTCGCTACGCAGTTTTACCTGCAGCAGCGCCACCGGCAGGCTGACCTTGGCTTCTTCCGAGAGGATTTTCGCCGCCTCGGCCGGATGGGCGCGTATCCAGGTCCTTGCCCGTTCATAGGCCTGTATTACCTTGCCCACTTCGGCCGGACGGCTGGCCAGGAAGTCCTCGCGCACGTTCAGGAAGCCATAGGTGTTGAAGGCCACGTTGCGGTAGATCAGGCGCGAACCGGCCTCCAGTTCGCTGGCGGCCATGTGCGGATCGAGGCCGGCCCAGGCATCGACCTTGCCTTGCTCCAGCGCCGCGCGGCCATCGGCGTGCTGCAGGCTGACGTGCTCGATGTCGCCGCGTTTCAGGCCTGCCGTCTTGAGTGCGCGCAGCAGGAACAGATACGGGTCGGTGCCCTTGGTGGCGGCCACCTTCTTGCCTTTCAAATCGGCGAGGCTGCGGATGGGGCTATCCTTGCGCACCACCAGCGCCGTCCACTCGGGACGCGAAAAAATATACGGCGCGCGGACAGGGTTGCCGTTGGCGCGCGCCAGCAGGGCGGCCAGGCCGGCGCTCGAACCGATGTCGATGCTGTTGGCGTTCAGGTATTCAAGCGCGCGGTTGCTGCCAGCGCTGAATACCCACTTGATGCTGGTGCCGTCAGGCTTGAAGGCTTCTTCCAGCCAGCCGAAACGGCGCAGCACCAGGCTGGCCGGTGAATAATAGGCGTAGTCGAGGCGCAGCTCCTTCAGCGGCGCCGGTGTGGCCGCGCGGGTGATGCCGGGCAAGGCGCTGATGGCGGTGCCGCTGGCGGCCAGTTGCAAGATGGTTCTGCGTTTCATGGTGTCCTTGAATGGGGAATTGGATATGTCAGGCCGCTGCCAGGGCGTCGGCGGCGGGCGCGATGCTGACCAGGCGTCCCGCGTGATCGGCAGGCAGGCGCGGTCCGTGGCCAAAGACCTTGTGGCGCAGGCTGCCTTCCACATAGTGCGTGCGGTAGCGGCCGCGTCGCTGCAGTTCCGGCACGATGTGGGCGACCACGTCGGCCATGCTGTCGTGGGCCACGGCAAAGGCCAGGTTGAAACCGTCGATGCCTGTTTCATCGAGCCAGCTTTCCAGCTGGTCGGCCACCTGGCGCGCATCACCGACGATGACGGGACCGCGCCCGCCCAGGCCGATGTATTCGGCTGCTTCGCGCACCGTCCATTTCCGCTCAGGGTCGGCCTGGCTGAACGAGGCCAGCGCCGAACGGCCGGCCGGGGAATCGATGTAATCGATGGTGGCGTCGAGCGGGTAGCGGCTGAAATCGACGCCCGTCCACCCCGACAGCAGCACCAGCGCCGCCTCGATGTTCACATGGCGCAGGTAGTCGGCGTGTTTGGCGCGCGCTTCTTCTGCCGTGGCGCCCGTGATGACCAGCGCCTGCGCGTAGATCAGCAGCGTGTCGCCATCGCGCCCGCCTTGCCGCACGGCGGCGCGCAGGTCGTCCGCATAGCGTTTCACCACCGTCTTGCTGGGGCCGCTGACAAAGGTGGCTTCCGCGTGGCGCGCCGCGAAGCGCGTGCCGCGCGGCGAGGTGCCCGCCTGGTACAGCAGCGGCGTGCGCTGCGGCGACGGCTCGCACAAATGGATGCCGGGCACCTGGTAGTGGCGCCCGGCATGGTTGATCGGATGTACCTTGGCCGGATCGGCATAGATGCCGCGAGCCTTGTCGTTGACGACGGCGTCGTCGTCCCAGCTTTTTTCCCACAGCTTGTAGACGACATCAAGGTATTCGTCGGCCAGGTCGTAGCGTTCGTCGTGGCCCAGCTGCTGGCGCAAGCCCAGGTTGCGCGCCGCGCTGTCTAAATAGCCGGTGACGATATTCCAGCCGATGCGCCCGCCTGTCAGGTGATCGAGCGTGGAGATGCGCCGCGCGAACGTGTACGGGTGTTCGTAGGTGAGGGCGCAGGTGACGCCGAAACCCAGGTGCGTGGTCGCCTGCGCCATGATGGGCACGAGGGCCAGCGGATCGTTCAGCGGCACCTGCACGCCGTGTTCCAGCGCCGCATCCAGGCTGCCGCGGTAGACGTCATACACGCCCAGCACGTCGGCCAGGAACACCGCGTCGAACAGGCCCGCTTCCAGCAGCCGCGCCAGTTCCGTCCAGTGTCCGGGATCGGTATAGCGGTGGCTGCGGTCGCGCGCATGCGTCCACAGCCCCGGCGACTGGTGGCCCACCGTGTTCATCTGGAAGGCATTGAAGCGTATCGTCTTTGCCATGGCTTATTTGGTCACCGAGTTGGCCGCCGTCTGCAACGCTTGCTGGTAGTCGGGTTTCGAATAGCCGGCAAAGTGTTTATTCGTGATGTCGAGGAATTCGCGCGAGCGGTAGGCGGCCGCCAGGTCCTTGGCGAACTGCTTGTCCTTGTCGGCCGCGCGGATGGCCACCAGATTGATGTAGTTGGGCGAGATTTTCTCGGCCACCAGCGCGTCCGTCAGTTTCAATCCCGACGCCAGCGCGTAATTGCCGTTGATGAAGGAGTAGTCGGTGTCGCCCAGGGAGCGTGGCAGCTGCGCCGCCTCCAGCGGCAGCAGCCTGATTTTTTTCGTGTTGACGGCGATATCCTTTTCCGACGCGCGCACGGGATCAAAACTGGCGCGCAGCTTGATCCAGCCCAGCTGGTCGAGCAGCACCAGCGCGCGCGCCTGGTTGGTCGGGTCGTTCGGCAAGCCCACCGTCGTGCCTTCCTTCACAGCGTCCAGGGTCTTGTGCTTCTTGCTGTAGATGGCGATCGGCGCCGTGGGGATCGTGATCAGGTCCGTCAGCGCCAGCTTGTGCTCTTGCGCGAATTTTTTCAAATAGACGATGTGCTGGAAGACGTTGGCATCGAGCGACCCTTCGGCCAGCGCGAAGTTCGGCTGGATGTAGTCATTGAATTCCACCAGCTTGACCTTGTAGCCCTGCTTTTCCAGGATGGGCTTGATGCCCAGCTTGATCTGGTCCGCATACGGCCCGGCGCTGGTGCCGATGGTGATGTCTTTCGGGTCCTTGGCGTGGACGAAGCCGCTGGCCAGGGCGAGTGACAGGACGGTGAGGAGGATGCTGCGGCGGGCGATGGTCATGGTGGCTCCTTGGTGGGTGAATCAGGAATACGCCGTCGGCTCGGGCACCGTGCCATTCAAGGCAAAGCGTCCCAGGTCGCGCAGTTTGTAGTCGATGGGGTCGTGCAGGGTATGCACGCGCACGTTGCGCCAAAAGCGGTCGTAGCCATACTGGGCCGAGGTGGAACGGGCGCCCGTCAGTTCGAACATCTGGCTGCTGATCTCCAGTCCCGCCTTGTGCGCCAGGCACTTGGCTTCGGCCACGGAGACGGCCAGCAAGCCACGTTCATGGGCTGTCACCAGCGGCCCCTTGCGGAACACGCTTTCCAGTTCCTGCGCCGCCGCGTCGGCCAGCACCTGCGCGGGGCGCAGCAAGAGCCACAGCTGGCCATAGCGGTGCTGTACCAGCGGGTCGTCCGTGGCCTGCGCCACGCCCGAGGCGAACCAGGCTTTCGCATGCTCGGCCGTATAAGTGCGTGCCGCCTCGAACGCGCCTTCGGCGATACCCAGATACAGGTTGCTCATGATCAGCTGGGCGATCTGCGAGCGCACGGTGGCTTGCGGCGTGGCCGCTTGCGCGGGCGCCTGCAGTACCAGTTCGCGCGGCAGGACGACGCCATGGAAATGCACGTTGCCGCTGTCCGTCTGGCGCTGGCCGAAGGCATCCCAGTCCGCCTGCACGCGCACGCCATCCTGGCGCGTGGGCAGGGCGGCAATCAGCGCCGTCTGCGTGGGCGCGTGCCAGGCGGAGACGGTCAGCCAGTCGGAACCGATCGAGCCTGAGGAAAAACTCTTGATGCCATCGAGGATATAGCCTTCTTCGCTATCGGTGGCCGTGACTCTCTTGTCGAGCGGGTTCAGGGCATTGCCCCAGAACAGGCGCTCGTCGACGGTGAGGGAAAGCAGGCGGCGCTGCTGCTGCGCGCTGCCATACAGCTGCAGGCCTGCCAGCTGCAAATGGTGGAAACCGAAGACATGTGCCAGCGCACTGTCGGCGCGCGCCAGGATGCGGATCACCTGGTAGACGAGGGGCCAGGAAGCGCCCTGGCCGCCGAATTCCACGGGAATCGACAGGGTCAGCAGGCCCGATTCGCGCAGCCATTCGCGCTCCTGCGCCGCGTGGCCGCCGGCCCGGTCGCGGGCATTGGCCGTTTCGGCCAGGCGCGCGGCCAGCCTGGTGGCGACGCGGATGGCGTCCTGCAGTGGCTCAGGTGGCGGAGCCTGGAGGCGGGCGGTGTGCAAAAAAGCGCTAGACATGGGTGACATTCCGTTAAGGCGATGCAGCCGATAGTGCACCGCCAGCTGCGCGCCGTACACGAAGAAAACCGCACATGGATATGCGAAAAAAGCCGCGCGGCTGAAGGTGCGATGGCCTACGGGGCGTCAGGCCTGGATAGTCAAAAAACGCATATCGAAGCGCGAAAGCATTCGTTTTACACGCCCGCTGATGGCGATAGGCTGCAAGCATCCGAGTCGCCAATTCACACCAATTTCAACCATCACGCACAGGACGGGCATCACATGAGCATCTTGTTATTGGGCGGTAGCCCGCAACTCCCATCGAGTTCCAGCCGCTTGCTGCTGCATATCGGCGAACAGCTGGCGCTGCAGGGCCACAGCTGTGCCAAGCTGCATGTGCGCGACCTGCCGGCGCGTGCCTTGCTGCAGGCCGACCATGACGACGTGGCGATTGCCCACGCCGTGCGCGCCGTGGCCGAGGCGGATGCCATCGTGATCGCCACGCCCATCTACAAGGCCTCGTATACGGGTTTACTGAAAGCCTTCCTCGACCTGCTGCCGCAAGACGGCCTGGCCGGCAAGCTGGTGCTGCCGCTGGCCACGGGCGGCGGCCACGCGCATACCCTGGCGCTCGACTATGCGCTGCGTCCCGTGCTGCATGCGCTGGGCGCCAAGCAGGTATTTACCAGCATCTACGCCAATGCGCAGCAGCTGGCCTGGCACGAAGAGCGGGGCCTGAGCCTGGATGCGACTATCGCCGCGCGCGTGCAGGCCGGCATCGACGACGTGTCGTCCGGCCTGTTCCTGCTGCAGGGACGGCCTCCGTCCGCGCCAGCCGATATCGCCGTGCCCCTGCGTTCGCTGCAAGAGCAGCCTTACGCTCCCCAGTTTCAAGCCGCCTGATTACTCACTGACCAAAGGAAGCACCATGACACACCGCCACGCACAACGCCTCTCGCGCCGTACCACCCTGGGATTGCTGTTTGCCGCCGCTGCCGGCGTGATGGCGGCCGGCATGCCGGTGGCGGCGCAGGCGCAAGCCAAGGGTGAGGTCCAGGTGCAGGTGCAGGTGCAGGTGCGTATCGGCTACCAGAAATACGGCACCCTGACCTTGTTGAAGGGACGCGGCACCCTGGAAAAACGCCTGGCCGAGCAGGGCGTGGGCGTGAAATGGACGGAGTTCCCGGCCGGTCCCGTGCTGCTGGAAGGCCTGAACGTGGGCAGCATCGATTTCGGCACCGTGGGCGAGGCGCCGCCGATCTTCGCCCAGGCGGCCGGCGCCAATCTGGTGTATGTCGGCAATGAACCGGCCTCGCCGGCCAGCGAAGCCATCGTCGTGCCCAAGGGCTCCGGCCTGCGCACCCTGGCCGACTTGAAGGGCAAGAAGATTGCCCTGAACAAGGGTTCGAACGTGCACTACCTGTTGTTGAAGGCGCTGGAAAAGGCCGGTGTCGCGTATGCCGACATCCAGCCCGTATTCCTGCCGCCTGCCGATGCGCGCGCCGCTTTCGAGCGGGGCAGCGTGGACGCCTGGGCCATCTGGGACCCATTCCTGGCGGCCGCCGAAAAGCAGCTGGGCGCGCGCGTGCTGGCCGATGGCAAGGGCCTGGTGGCGAACTACCAGTTTTATCTGGCGTCGCGCACCTACGCGGAAAAAAATCCCGAGATCCTGCGCATCGTGCTCGATGAAGTGGCCAAGGTCGATGACTGGGGCCGCAACAACCCGGAAGAGGTGGCGACGATCTTGTCGGCGCAGACGGGGCTGGGCAAGGATGTCGTGGCGCTGGCCGCTTCGCGCTATGCGTATGGCGTGAAGCCCGTGTCGGTTGACGTCATCGCCTCGCAGCAAAAGGTGGCGGATGCATTTTCCAGCCTGAAGCTGATCCCGAAACCCATCGTTGTCAAGGACGCGCTGCTGCCGGCGCGCCAGCTGGCCACCAGCGCAAAATAAGGAAAACACACCATGTCATTGAATGTCTTCTGGTTCATCCCCACCCACGGCGACAGCCGCTACCTGGGCACCTCGCAGGGCGCGCGTCCCGTCGATGCCGATTACCTGCGCCAGGTGGCCGTGGCCGCCGACACGCTGGGCTACGACGGCGTGCTGCTGCCCACGGGCCGCTCCTGCGAAGACGCCTGGGTGGTGGCCTCGTCCCTCATCAGCGTGACGCAGAAACTCAAATTCCTCGTCGCCATCCGTCCAGGCCTGTCCACGCCCGGCCTGGCCGTGCGCATGGCCTCCACCTTCGACCGCCTGTCGAACGGGCGCCTGTTGATCAATGTCGTCACGGGCGGCGACCAGGGCGAGCTGGAAGCGGACGGCCTGTTTGCCGACCACGCCAAGCGCTATGAAATTTCCGATGAATTCATCAAGGTGTGGCGCGCCACCCTGGCGGGCGAGGGCGGCGCGGCCGGCTACGATTTCGAGGGCAAGCATATCCAGGTCAAGGGCGCGAAAACCCTGTATCCACCCGTGCAGAAACCGTATCCGCCGCTGTATTTCGGCGGCTCGTCCGAGCCGGCGCATGCACTGGCGGCCGAGCAGATGGACGTGTATCTGACCTGGGGCGAGCCGCCCGCCGCAGTCGCCGAGAAAATCGCCGACATCCGCGCGCGCGCCGCGAAAAGAGGCCGTACCGTGCGCTTCGGCATCCGGTTGCACGTGATCGTGCGCGAGACCAACGAGGCGGCCTGGCGCGCGGCCGATGAACTGATCAGCCACCTGGACGATGAAGTCATCGCCAAGGCGCAGGCGGCGTTCGGCAAGATGGATTCCGTCGGCCAGCAGCGCATGGCGGCCCTGCATGGCGGGCGGCGCGACAAGCTCGAAGTGTCGCCGAACCTGTGGGCCGGCGTGGGCCTGGTGCGCGGCGGGGCGGGCACGGCCCTGGTGGGCGATGGCCCGACAGTGGTGGCACGCATGCGGGAATACGCGGACCTGGGCATCGACACCTTCATTTTCTCCGGCTACCCGCACCTGGAAGAGTCGTACCGCTTCGCCGAACTGGTGTTCCCGCTGCTGGGCAAGGGCAAGGCTGTGGGTGAGCAGTCCTTGAGCGGGCCTTTTGGCGAAATCATGGCCAGCAATATCGTGCCGGTGGCGCCGCAGAAAAAGGCGGCCTGAGATGGCGGCCGGCATCGTCAAGCGCGCGCCCGGCACGCCATGGCCTGCGCTACGTCACGCTCTGGCGCCGTGGGCCCTGCCGGTGGCGCTGCTGCTGGCCTGGCAGCTGGCGTCGCAGTGGGGCTGGCTGTCGAGCCGCATCCTGCCCGAGCCGTGGGCCGTGGCAAAAGCCTTCTGGCAGCTGGCCGCGTCGGGCGAATTGTGGCTGCACCTGAAAACGAGCTTGTGGCGCGCCACGGTGGGTTTCGCCATCGGCGCGGGACTGGGCTTGCTGCTGGGGCTATTGACGGGCAGCTTCCGGCATGCGGAAACCCTGCTCGACACCACCTTGCAGATGGTGCGCAACATCCCGGCCCTGGCGCTGATTCCGCTGGTGATCCTGTGGTTCGGCATCGACGAGACGGCCAAGCTGTTTCTGCTGGCCGTCGGCGTGTTCTTTCCCGTCTACCTGAATACCTTCCACGGCATCCGCTCGGCCGACCAGGGCTTGATCGAAATGGCGAAAAGCTATGGCCTGTCCGGCTGGCCTTTGTACCGCGACGTGATCCTGCCCGCCGCCATGCCCTCGATTCTGGTGGGCGTGCGCTTTTCGCTGGGCCTCGTGTGGGTGTTGCTGATCGTCGCCGAAACCATCTCGGCGCAGGCCGGCATCGGCTACATGACCATGAATGCGCGCGAATTTTTGCAAACGGACGTGGTACTGGTGGGGATACTGCTGTACGCCTTGCTGGGCAAGCTGGCGGATCTGTTTTCGCGCCGGCTGGAACGCCACTGCCTGCGCTGGAATCCCGCCTACCGATAGTGACGAAATGACGAAAGAGGACACCATGCTGCTCGCCCCCATCCAGATCGAATCGGATTTCCTGTCGCACTTCGTGCGGTATGACCCGGCCGGCGCGCCGCCGCAGGCCAGGACGCCGACGTCCGCTCCACCGGCGCCCCTGGCGCGGCGCGGCGTGCCCCTGGAACTGACGAAGCTGAGTAAATCCTACACCAGCCGTCCCGTGTTGAAAAACGTCGACCTGCAGCTGGAAGCGGGCGAGTTTGTCGCCATCGTGGGGCGCAGCGGCTGCGGCAAGAGCACCTTGCTGCGTTCGATCGCGGGACTGGAAAGTATCGATGACGGCAAGCTGACGATCGGCACGGGCATAGGCGCACCCGATATCCGCATCATGTTCCAGGAATCGCGCTTGCTGCCGTGGAAGACGGTGCTCGACAATGTGGCCCTGGGCTTGCCCCGCTCCATCGGTGCGGCGGCCGCTTCGCTATGGACGGTGGGCCTGGCCGAGCGTGCGGACGACTGGCCTGCGGCCCTGTCGGGCGGCCAGAAGCAGCGCGTGGCGCTGGCGCGCGCGCTCGTGCACGAACCGCAATTGCTGCTGCTCGATGAGCCGCTTGGCGCGCTCGACGCCCTGACGCGCATCGAGATGCAGCAGCTGATCGAGTCGCTATGGCTGGCGCGCGGCTTTACGGCCGTGCTGGTGACGCACGACGTGGCCGAGGCGGTGGCACTGGCCGACCGGGTGCTGCTGATCGAAGATGGGCGGATCACGCTGGATGTGCGGGTGGACTTGCCGCGCCCCCGCCAGCGCGGCCATGCGGCCTTCGCCGCGCTGGAACAGTCTATCTTGTCGCGGGTGCTGCAGCCGTCTCGGCCAGAATGATGAAACCGTCCGCATCGACCGTCGCCACGAGGCCCTCGTAACTGGCGATGGCCGGATGGCGCGTGGCCAGCGGATGCGCGTGCGTGGCCGTGACCACCATGACTTTCGCACCGGCCGCCTCACCGGCCTCGATGCCGACCGAGGCGTCTTCAAACACCAGGCAGTCGCCGGGTGCGACGCCCAGTTTTTCAGCCGCCAGCAAGTAGCAATCGGGTTTCGGCTTGCCGGCCTTGACGTCTTCGGCCGTCACCATGATGGCCGGTATCGGCATGCCGGCCGCCTGCAGGCGTGCTGTCGCCAGCGCGCGCGGCGCCGAGGTGACAATGGCCCATTGCGCCGGCGGCAGCGACGTCAAAAAACGCAGTGCGCCCGCGATTTCAATGATTCCCGCCACATCGATGATTTCCGCATCCGTGATGCCCTGCGACTCGCGCTGCGCGTCGACGCCGGGCAAGCGCAGTTTGGCGATGGTGTCGACCGAGCGCGCGCCGTGGATGGTGGGCAGGAATGCCGCCACGTCGAGGCCCTGGCGCTGCGCCCACGTACCCCAGATGCGTTCGGCGGCGGCGATGGAGTTGATGACGGTACCGTCCATGTCGAACAGAAAAGCGCGGTAGCGGCCGGCGGCCGATGGCAGGGGGGGAGACGATGGCGAGGGCAGTGCGGACATGGCTTCCTTCCAATTGATGGGCTGGAAGCCATTGTAACGGTAGTGGATTTTTATTTCACAGATACACCGATTCAAACCTGGCCACGGGCGCGCCATCCTTGAGCAGGATCAGCTTCTCGCCTTCAAGCTGGTAGCCCGTCACGCTGTTCAAATTGGCCAAAACCGCGCTTTCCAGCTGCATCAATGGCGGCGGGCAGGCCATGCGCGTGCCGGCCAGCTGGGTGAAGCGCAAGGTCTTGCCGGCCAGCGTGTAGCCGCCCATGACGCGGTTGCAGCCAGTGAAACCGGTGACCTTGCCGTCGCTGGTGAGGGTAATGCGCACTTCGCGCTCCTGCTGCGGCGCCATCGCCACCTCGGCGCCATCGAGCTGCGTGAGCTTCCAGTAGGTATTCGTCAGGCTGGCCTGCGGCGCCAGGCTGGCGTTCGGCTTGGCGCTGTCGCTGGTAGCGGCGCAGCCGGCGGCCAGGGCGATGGCGGCGGCGAGGGGAAGGTATGTCAGGCGATGCGGCATGCGATGCTCCTGTGAGGGGGATGCGTGCAGACTAGCAGTTTTTCGCGCCGGCCCGCGTACGGCAGCGGCAATTGTTTCCATTTTGCCAGTGCTGGCATTAAACTCATGCTTTCTGCTGTTTTCACCTTTACCTGGGAGCCGGGCCGATGCTGCAAGCGCAAGCGCTGGATAACCGACTGGTCGCCACCAGTGGCGACGACGTGCTGGTGGACCGCATCGTGCCCGGCGCGCCGCTGGTGATCGCCTTTGGCTTCGTTTCCTGGACCACGCGTCCCGCCTTCGATTTTTACGGACGCCTGCGCAAGCTGGAGCAGGCCAGCGGCCAGCACCTGAACAAGATCCTCGTGCGCGATTCCGGCAATGCCTGGTACCACCGCGGCATCGCTGGACTGGGCAGCCATGTGGACGCATCGGCGCCAGCGCTGCGCGAACTGGTGCGCCGCATCGCGCCCAGCCAGACCACCACCATCGGCCAGTCCATGGGCGCGTATGCGGCCGTCATGTTTGGCTTGCTGCTGGAAGTGGAGCAGATCATCGCCTTTGGCCCGCTGTCCTTCCTTGACGTGGAGCAGGCGCGCCTGTACCACGAACTGCGCTGGCTGTCCGTGATGGAGTCGCTGGCGCAGGATCCGCCGGCCTCCGGCTACCCGGACCTGGCGGCCCTGTGCCGTGCCAGGGCGACCGACAAGACGCAGATCCACCTGGCCTTCGGCACGCGGCCGGATGCAGCCAACGCGGGCGCCAGTGCCAGCGAATCGGTCAATCTCGACGCCATGCACGCGCAGCGTCTGGCCGCCTTTGGCCGCTGCACCCTGCACCCGTTTCCCCATTCGGGCCACGCGGTGGTGCAGCACCTGATCGACACGAAGCGCATCAACGGCTTGCTGGCCGAATGGATACTCGGCCTCACCCTGGAAGAGGAAGCCATGCCGGACATCAGCCGCGAGTGGCAGGACTGGGTGGCGGAAAACCTGCGCCTGGGCTGTCCCGGCGCACAGCTGGTGGCGGTGCTGCAGCAGCATGGGTTTTCGCAGGCCAGCAGCGTCGCTGCCGTGGATGCTGCCCGCGCCAGGGCCCCATGACGCCGCAGTTCGAACTCGAGACCCTGAAAATCCGCCTGGCCGACGCGCGATGGGCGGCGCTCGACTTGCGCGTGCGCGTGCAGCGTGCATTGCGCCAGCTGATACTCGATGGCGTGCTGGCGCCCGGCCTGCGCCTGCCGGCCACGCGCGCGCTGGCGCAATCGCTGGGCGTGTCGCGCGACACGGTGGAGCAGGCCTACGCGCAGCTGCGCCTGGACGGCTATCTGCGGCGGAAAACGGGATCGGGCAGTTTCGTCTCGCCGACGATAGGCGCGAGCCTGCTGGGCAAGCATTCGCATGGGCTGGCGCCCGTATCGGCGCAGCCGGTGGCGCTCAGCGTGCGCGGCGCGCAGATCCTCGCCAGCGGCGGCGTGCTTGACCAGCAAAGCGTCAAGGCCTTCGCCACGGGCCTGCCTGAAACGCGGGCTTTTCCCCACGATGTGTGGGAGCGGCTGCGGCGCCAGGCCGCCAGCGGGCACGCAGCCGGCGTGCTGCTGCACGGCGACCCGCAAGGGGCCGAGCCTTTGCGCCAGGCGATTGCCGATTATGTGAACCTGGAGCGCGGCGCGCGGGCCACGGCCGGGCAGGTACTGGTCCTGAGCAGCACGCGCCAGGCTTTATATCTGTGCGCGCAGGTGCTGGCCGACGCGCATGGCCCCATCCTGATGGAAGACCCCGGGTATTTCGGCGCGCGCAAGGCGTTCGAGATGGCGCAGTTGCGCGTGGTGCCTGTGCCCGTCGATGCGCAGGGACTGTGCACAGCCAGCCTGCGCGCCGACACAAGCGGGGCGAATACGGTATACGTCACGCCGTCGCATCAGTATCCGACGGGCGCCACCCTGGCGCTCGAGCGCCGCCTGGACCTGGTCGCCTGGGCCGCCGAGCGCCAGGGCTGGATCATCGAGGATGATTACGACAGCCAGTTTCACTACGCAGGCTTGCCGACGGCCTGCGTGCAGGGGCTCGATGCGCGCCAGCGCACGATCTACCTGGGCACGTTCGCCAAGTCGCTGTATCCGGGCTTGCGCATAGGCTACATGGTGCTGCCGCCCGCGCTGGTGCAAGCGATGACGCATGCGCGCAGCATCCTCGATGGCCACACGCCGCAGCTGGATCAATTGACACTGGCCCGTTTCATCGCCGACGGCCATTTCGCCGCCCATGTGCGCGCCATGCGCAATATCTACGCCGTGCGCCGCGATGCGATGGCGCAGGCCGTGCAGCGGCACCTGCCCCACATCGTGACGGCGCACCTGCCGCCGGGCGGCTTGCAGATGCCATGCCTGCTGCACCAGGGCAGGGACGAGCTGGAGACGATCCGCCTGGCGGCGCAGGCGGGCATCGTGCTGCCCGGCCTGAGCCGGCTGTATGCGGCGGCGCCGGCCCGGGGCGGCTGGCTGCTGGGTTTTGCGGCCTTGACGCCGCACGAAATCGGCAGCGGCATTGCCCGGCTGGCCCGCGCGCTCGGCTTATAGCACTGAAGTGGTCTGCTGTACTTGTTGAAATTGGCCTGCTACGGCAGTCCATCGCGGCGCTACCATGCTCCTTTTTCAAGGCAGGGAGCATGCGCATGACGATCAAGGTAACTGGCAATACAAGCACTACAGACGCCGCCACGGCGAACCGGCCGCGCTGGCGCGATCTGCTCTCGCCGTCCATCGCCGCCTGCATCTCCGTGCTCGTCAACTATGGCGGCACCTTCGTGCTGGTGTTCCAGGCGGCGCAGCTGGCCCAGCTGAGCGCGGCGCAGACGGCGTCCTGGGTCTGGTCGCTGAGCATCGGCGTGGGCGTGACGGGGATCTGGCTCAGCTACCGCTACCGCGCGCCCGTCATCACGGCCTGGTCCACGCCCGGCGTGGCCTTCCTGGCCACCGTCATGCCGCACACGCCGTACGCCGAGGTGATCGGCGCCTATGTCATGTCGGCCATCGCCTTCATTGTGCTGGGCATGTCCGGCGCCTTCGAGCGCCTTGTGCGGCTGATCCCCGGTGGCATCGCGGCCGGCCTGCTGGCCGGCATCCTGCTGCAGTTCGGCGTGAACGCGTTCGGCGGCGCCAGCGCCGATCCGCTGCTGGTGGTGGTCTTGCTGCTGTCGTATGCCGTGCTGCGCCGCTTTACGGCGCGCTATGCCGTGGTGGGCATCATGCTGATCGGCCTGGCCCTGCTGCTCTCGCAGGGGCGCATCGATACGCAAGGCATCGAACTGGCCCTGGCCGCGCCCGTGTTCGAGATGCCGCGCTTTTCCGTGGCGGCCCTGCTGGGCGTGGCGCTGCCCCTGTTCCTGATCACCCTGACGGGGCAATACATGCCCGGCATGCTGGTGTTGCGCAACGACGGCTACAACGTCAGCGCCAATCCCATTGTGACGGTGACGGGGCTCGGTTCGCTGCTCATGGCGCCGTTCGGCGCGCACGCTTTCAACGTGGCCGCCATCACGGCCGCCATCTGCACGGGCAAGGATGCGCATGCGGACCCGTCGAAGCGCTATGTCGCCGGCCTGGCGTGCGGCGTGCTGTACATCCTCGTGGGCGTCTTCGGCGTGACCCTGGCCAGCCTGTTCATGGTCTTGCCGCGCACCTTCATCACGACCCTGGCCGGCCTGGCCTTGCTGGGCGCCATCGGCAACAGCCTGGCGCAGGCGATGGCGGACGTGCGCACCCGCGAAACGGCCTTGATTACTTTCCTGGCGACGGCCGCGAACGTGACCCTGCTGGGCGTGGGCGGTGCCCTGTGGGGACTGGCGGCAGGCTTGGCGGCACATGGGCTGATGCATGGCTGGCGCAAGGCGGCATAGCAGGACAGGTTGCCCATGTCGCCCGCCGCCGCATACAATTAACCCGCCCGTGCCCGTTGGCACCGTCTTTTCCCGATGTGAGCGATGGCCGACTTCACTTCCCTGGCGCAGTACCTGCTGGCCATCACGCCCGCCTTCCTGGTTTGCGCCGCCTTGCTGCTGGCCGTTCCCCGTACGGTGCCGTTGCTGCGCGTGCTCGTGCATATTTTGTTTTTCGTGCTGGCGCGCGACGCCATGACGGCGCATGGCTACTGGCAGGTGGCGGCGGGCGGCTTGCGCTTCACGGCGCCGCCGCTGGTCTTGCTGGCGCTGGGGATCATGTCGCTGGGACTGCTTGTCGGCACCTGCTGGCTGGAAAGCGAGGCGCGCCGCCAGATCCGCTGGCTGGGCTTGCGGCCGGCATTGTCCGTGCTGCTGGGCGTGGCGGGCGCTTGCGTGATCATCGCGCTGGCTAGCGGCTTGAAGGCGCTGGCCGGCTTGCCCTCCCTGGCGCCTGTCGCGCCACCCTTGCTGCCGATGCTGCTGGGCTTTGCGCTGGCGGCCAACTGTTATGAGGAGTTGCTGTTTCGCGGCTTGCTGCAGCAGCAATTGCGCGCCTGGCTGCCGGCCTGGCGCGCGGCGCTGGTGTCGGGCCTGGTGTTTGGCCTGTGCCACGCCTTCCTTGCCACCACTGTCACGCAGGTGGGCGCGCCCATCCTCGTATTTACTGTGATCGAAGGCGTGGTGGCGGGGCTGGTATATTGCCGTGCCGGCTTGCTGGGCGCGTCCCTGGCGCATGGACTGGCGATTTTTGCGCTGGCCGCCGGCTGGGTATGATGCCCGTGGATTAATTTAATGAAGTGAAAGTGAAAATACGATGCCTGTCAGTTCCTACCTGAATACCCGTCCCGTCTTGGGCGATAGAGTCTATCTGCATGACACGGCGCAAGTGATTGGCGATGTGCAGATCGGCGACGACTGTTCCATCTGGTGCAACAGCGTGCTGCGCGGCGACGTCAACCGCATCGTCATTGGCGAGGGCAGCAATATCCAGGACTTTTCCATGGGCCACGTGTCGCACAAAAATGCCGCCAAGCCCGACGGTTCGCCCCTGACCATCGGCAAATACGTGACCATCGGCCACTCCGTGATATTGCACGGCTGCACCATCGGCGACGAGTGCCTGATCGGCATGGGTAGCATCGTCATGGATGACGTGGTGGTGGAAAAGCACGTGATGCTGGGCGCGGGCAGCCTGGTGTCGCCGGGCAAGGTGCTGGAAAGCGGCCACCTGTACGTGGGCCGCCCAGCCGCCAAGGTACGCGCGCTAACGGAGGCCGAGATTGCCTACCTGCGCTATTCGGCCGAACACTACGTGCGCGTGAAAAACAATTACCTGGCGGGCGAGCCGGGCTGATAGCTCAGGCTGGAGCCTTGGCCAGCGCGTTGATGCGCGTGGCCATGGCACGCGCGTCCGGCACGCCGAGTATCAGGCGCGCCCACTTTTCGTCCTGCAATTCGATCACCAGCGGCTGCGTGCCGCGCGTCATGAAGACGAACTGCCGGTCGCCGCCCTTGTGGTAGGTGCCGGCCGAAATGACCCCAGGCACGCCGGTGCCCGGCGCGCGCAAGCCCAGGGCCGTGCCGCGAAAACCGTCATCGTCGGTAGTGCCGCGCACGTGCCGCAGCGGAATGCGCACATTGCCCTGGAAGGACGCCAGCTTTTCCCACAGGGTCAGGCGGATGGTCAGTGCTTCGTCAGTCAATTCGAGGACAGGCATGGTGGCGTCTCCTTCGGTGGTGGATCCAGAGGGTGCAGCAGGCGTTCGCCCAGCAGTCGGGCCGTGGCGGCGCCCGTTTCCAGCACGGCCGCACGGCACAGGGCCGTGATGGCGGCGTCGGCGGGCGCCAGTTCCTTCAATGCAATGATCAGCAAATCGACGGCTTCTTGCCGCGCCGGCCAGCCCGGCTGCAGCGCTTGCGCCAGCACGCGCTCGAACAGGTGCTGCTTGGAGCCGAAAGCCTTGTACAGGCTGCCGCGCAGCAAACCGGTGGCCTTGACCAGGTCATCGATCGACGCGGCGTTGTAGCCCAGGCGGCCAAAGACGGCGGCGGCCTGGCTGGTCACGGTGGCTTCGTCAAAGTTGCGGGGTCTGGCCATGGTGGCGATGCAAGGTGTGCGGCGGGGCGGAATGTCCCGTCTCTGCCACCACTATAGGCATTGGTGAACGATTGGTCAATAACTATCTGCAGGCAGGCGTGCGCGCAGTTCAGGGCGCGGCGCCAGGTCCACCGGCAGGCGCAGCCTGGACACCAGGCCCAGGCGCCGCAACAGCAGCAGTGCCCACCAGCCCGGGTCCCATTCGCCGGGGCGCAAGCCCAGCCTGGCCGAGCCCGGATAGGCATGGTGGTTGTTGTGCCAGCATTCGCCCATGGTCAGCAGCGAAGTCAGGCGGATGTTGTGGCCCTGCACGGCGGCGCCGTCGACGTGATAGTGCCGCTGGCCATGGTTGTGGGCAAAGTAGCCGATCAGCCAGTGCCCAAGCACGCCGGCGGTGACCCGCGCGCAGACACCCCAGCAAACCAGGCCCCAGCCGCCCCAGGCGTAGAACAGCAGCGCCCACGGCAGTTGCTGCAGCATCCAGGTGGCTTCCAGAAAGCGGTAAAAGCGGTCGTGCGCGATGCGCGGCTCGATGGCGATATGCGGCGGCTGGTTCAGATCGAGACGGCAGTGTAGTTGCCACCATGCATCGCGCCAGAAGCCGCCGCCGTGGCGCAGGAAACGGTGGCAATCGGGCTGGCGCTGGGCGTAGTCGCGCAGCTCGTGCTGGCGCAGCAGGCCCAGCGGGCCGCTGAGTCCCACCAGCACGCCCAGGTAGACGAGCACATATTCAAGCCAGCGGGGGCAGTGGAAGCTATCGTGGATCAGCTTGCGGTGGCTGCCCAGCGAATGGCCGAACAGCAAGACGATGGCGGTGCTGATGATGAAGAGTGCCAGCCCGCCCCAGCTGAAAGCGAGGGTGGCGCCAAGCACGGTGCCGGCCAGCATGGCTGCCAGCCACAGCGATGGCAGCGGCGCGTAGCGCACCGTGCCTGCCAGCACGCTGGCGGCATGCGGCGCGCTGACGCGGGCGGACATCAGGCCTGCGGGGCCGACGATGGTTGCGTGTATTTGTCGAAATTGGCGATGTAGTCGTTGAAGTTATCCGTCAGCATGCGCTTGTACTGTTCCGTGAAGAAGGCCACGGCGTCCTCTTTTTCCTGCTGCATCTTGGCCACATCGTTGGTTTTGCTGGCGACGAGGAAGGCGTTGAAGCGCGCCGCCGCGTACAGCAGCGAGGTGGCCACTTCGTTGCCGCGGCTTTGCTCGCACTGCTCGTTGGCCAGGGCGATGATTTGGTCGGCACGTTCCCAGAACTCCGGACCCGGCGCGGGTTTTGTTGTTGGTGTGTTCATGTGATCCCTCATAAAAGTGCGTGCCAGTCTACACAGCGGGCCGCTGGCTGTCCAGCGCGCGGCCCGTGCGGCGAGTCAGCGCGCTTGCAGGATCTGTTCCAGCAGGGCGGGCAGCGGCTGGCGGATGTCCAGCACGATGCCGGCTTCGTCTGCTTGCAATGGCTGCAGGGTGCGCAGCTGGCTGTCGAGCAGGCTGGGCGGCATGAAATGGCCGGGGCGCTGCATGCGCTGCTCGAGCACGGCACGGGGGCCGTCCAGGTGGGCGAAGCGCAGGGCGGGGTCGCCCTCGCGCAGCAAGTCGCGGTAGGTGCGCTTCAGGGCCGAGCAGGACACCACCAGGCCGCTGCCCTGCGCGCGGGCCGTGGCGATGCGTTCGCGCAAGGCCGCCAGCCAGCTGGCCCGGTCCGCATCCTCAAGCGGGATGCCGGCCGCCATCTTGGCCACGTTTTCCGGCGGATGCACGTCGTCGCCTTCCACGTAGGGCACGCCCAGCGCGCCGGCCAGCAGGCCGCCGACGGCGCTCTTGCCGCAGCCGGACACGCCCATCACGACCCAGCGCACGGCGGGCGCGTCTGCGCTCATGGCGCCGAAACGATGATGGTGACGCGGCGGTTCTCCGCCTTGCCCGCCTTGGTGGCATTCGAGGCCACGGGCTTGCTCATGCCCAGGCCTTTGATGACGATGTTGTTACGTGGAATGCCCGTCGCGCTCATGGCATCGGCCACCACGTTGGCGCGCGCCAGCGACAGGTTATTGTTGTACGCTTCCGTACCCTCGTTATCCGTATGGCCTTCCACGCGCATGTGGGTGATGCCCACTTTCAGCAGGGCGGCGCTGATCTTCTGGATGGCGCTGCGGCTGGGCGGCGTCAGCTTGGCGGCGTCGAACTCAAACAGCAGCTTGTCCGTGAAGCTCAGCTCCCAGCCTTCGTCGGTCTGCTTGAAGCCTTGTTCCTGCAAGGTGGCGACCTGATCGGCGTTGAACAGCGGTTTCTTTTCAGGGGCGCTCTGGCAGGCGGCCAGCAGGCCGACGAGGAACAGGCCGAGGAGGCCGAGGCGTAACTGCTTGTAAATGCATTGCATGGTGATGCTCCTTGCTGTCATGGGTGAATGTGTGTCTGCGGCTGGTGCGCCACCTGGCGCGTGCCGCGCTGCGCCTGCTTGGCGCGGTACATGGCTTCGTCCGCCGCGCCCACGAGCGAGACGGCGTCGATGGCGTGGTCGGGGAAGACGGCCACGCCGATGGTCAGCGAGGTGACGATGCTGTTGCCAGTTGGCAGCTCAATGGCTTGCGACATGGCGCTGATGATGTTGTCGGCGATATGCATGGCGTCGGCGCTGCTGCGCAGCGGCCGCAGCAAAATGGCGAACTCGTCGCCGCCCAGGCGCGCCACCAGGTCGCCTTCGCGCAATTGCTGCTTGATGCGCGCGGCGATCGTCACCAGCACGCGGTCGCCCGAGGCATGGCCAAAGGTATCGTTGATATATTTAAAACGGTCGCTGTCGAGGAAGAGCACGGCCACCTTGCCGTTGCCGATGCGCGCTTCCGTGATGGCGCGCTCCAGTTCCGCTTCCATGAAGGCGCGGTTGGACAGGCCCGTCAGGCTGTCGTGGTTGGCGCGGTGCGACAGCGAAGCGTTTTCCTTCTGCAGATGGCTTTGCCATGCTTCCAGTTCGTCGAGCAGGGCGTTGAAGTCGTCATTGATCTGATTCAATTCAGCAATATTGGCTGGCGGCACACGCAACTCGAACGAGCGGTCGCGCCGCACGCGGTGCGCCGTTTCGGCCAGGTGGCGCAGCGGCGCCGTGATTTCCGTTTCCATGCGGCGCGACAGGCGCACGGCGACGATCAGGCTCAGCGCCAAACAGGCCAGCAGGCAGGACAGGCCGCTGAGCAGGAAGGGCAGCAGGCTGCGGCTGTGCGGGATCAGCTTGATGCTGCCGATCACCTGTTCATCGTGGGTGATGGGGAAAGTCAGCGAGTCGGGCAGCATCCAGCCCGTCAAGGTACGCTCGATGTAGTAGCGCGTGCCGTGTTCGCCCCGCTCCCAGCGCGCCAGCATATTGCCGTTTTTATCGCTCACTTGCGCCTGGTCGATGTCTTCGTTGACGCCGATCAGGGCCAGCGCTTCCTTGGCGGCCATCGGGTCGCCGAAGACGACAGCCGCTTCCACCGTGTAGCTCATCGAGCGGGCCACCAGGCGCAGGTTCTGGTCCGAATACACGCGCAAGGCCAGCAGGGCCACGGCCGTCAGGGTCAGGCCGGCGGCCAGCACGGCGATCAGCGACACGCTCAGGTGGGCGCGCCGCAGCACGCTGTCGAGCGTGGGACGGGGCTTGCGGGCCAGTTTGGCACTGATCCGGGCATTCATGGCTGAGGTCCCTTGCGACGTGCAATTTGCAAGGCGTTCGGATGCACGCGCAGGCCGCTGCGGGCGATGGCGTCGAGGTTGACGTCAAAGCCGATCTGCGCGTCGAGCAGGCGCAGGCAGAACATGATGCCGACGGAACAACTGGTGCCCGGTTCGCTGACCGACAGGATGGGTTTGCCGATGATTTGCGTCAGCAGCACCTCGCGTTCGCTCTCGGGCAGCGTGCCCATGTAGACGACGTCGCATTCCCCGGCGGCGCCGGCCGCCGGCTGGACTTTCACGCGGATGCGCTGTCCCGCGTTCGAGGCGGGCGTGTCGACGATGGCCGCGCCATGGCGCGTGGCGCCGACCATGCAGACGCGCACTTCCGGACGCGCCACGGGCCAGCGTACATAGCTGATGATGCCGAACAAGACTTGCGCCACTTCGGCCGGCCGCCTGGTGTCAGGCGCCGCGCCGCCTTGCGCCCACGCCGCCGGCGCCAGCAGGCCACAGGCGAGCAGCGAGGCCAGCAGTACGGCCGAAAGCAAGGCTGGCGGCGCGGTGCGCTGCCAGTGGCAAGGGAAGGAAAGCACGGTTTTGAGCGTCTTTATGCGGGTCAGAAATTGCTACTCGTCAACACAGACTGTACGGAACTGCGTGCTGAAAGTAAATCATATTGCGATATAAACTTGCATTATAAACAGCAATGTTAAAACTTGCATTCTTTACCATGAGAATTGCTGGTCAACATTGCTCAAAACCGCTTTGGATTGTTTCTATTGTCTCTATTCTTCCAACGTCGCTTCCAGCAAGTCGATTTCACGCAACAGGCGCAAGTGAATTGTGTCATCGAGCTCGCCCGAGATGCGCCGGCGGAACAGTTCATCGCGCTCCGCGTTCAGTGCTTCCAGGCGCAGTGCCCGTTCGGCCTTGGCCAGCTCCTGCATGCGCGTGGCCTCGTCATTGCTGCTTTCGCCATACGCGAGGCGGCGCCGGTAGGCTTCGATCAGGCGGTTGGCGGCCTCGGTAATGACTTGCTGTTTGCTATCCTTGTCGATGCCGGCGCAGACTTTTTCCAGCCGCACGATGGCTGCCTCGGCCGCTGCCGCCCGCGCGTTGCGCTCTTCCGTCGAGCGGCGCGCGGGCGGCGCAAACACCAGGCCCTTGGTCAGCAGGGGCAGGGTGACGCTGGCCAGCAGCAGCGATAGCAAAATCACGCCCATGGCCAGGAAGATGACCAGGTCGCGCGCGGGGAAGCGCGTACCGTCAGGCAAGAACAAGGGCAGGGTCAGGATGCCGGCCAGGGTCAGCGCGCCGCGCACGCCCGCAAACGAGGCCACCATCAGCAGGCGCAGGCTGGGACGCGCCAGCATGGCCGCTTCCTTCGATTCGCCCGCCACCTTCTTGTGGTGCTTGAACAAGGTCAGCTTCATGGAAATGAAGACCCAGACAAAGCGCATGAAAGTCAGGCCCACCGTGATGGCCAGCACGAACAGGGGCAGCTTCCAGGCGCTGCCGGCGCCCACTTCGGCCGATGCGGCTGGCAAGCCGGCAACGGTGGTGGGCAGCTGCGCGCCCAGCATGACGAAGATCACGCCATTGAGCACCAGTTGCACCGTATCCCACACGGCCTTGCGCTGGGTGCGCGTGGCGGCCAGGGGGCGGCCGATCAGGTCGGCGTAATGCATGGACACGCCCGCCGTGGCGGCGGCCAGGATGCCGGAGCCGTGGATTTGCTCGGCGCCCAGGTAGGCGGCAAACGGGATCAGGATGCTGATGAGGATTTGCAGGCCCGGCTCTTCGCCGACCTTGCTCACCAGCCATTTGTTCGCCAGGCCCACGCCCCAGGAAATGGCCAGGCCGATGATGATGCCGCCGCCCGCTTCCTGCACAAAGCTCAGCGAGGCGGCGCCGATCGAGAAGCCGCCCGTCATCATGGCGCCCACGGCAAACGTAAAGCAGACGAGACCGGACGCGTCGTTCAGCAGCGATTCGCCTTCCAGGATATGCATCAGGCGTGGCGGGATGGGGTTGCCGGCGGCAATGGCCGAGACGGCCACGGGGTCCGTCGGCGACAGGATGGCGCCCAGCGCGAAGGCGACGGCCAGCGGCACGCTGGGGATCAGCCAGTCGATGAAGAAGCCCATGCCCAGCACGGTAAACAGCACCAGGCCGATGGCCAGCATCAGGATCGAACGGGCATCGGAAAAGAAGGCGCCCTTGGGGATGCGCCAGCCATCGAGAAACAGCAGCGGCGGGATGAAGAGCAGGAAAAAGATGTCGGGATCGAGCGGTACTTGCACACCGAACATGGCCAGCCCCGTGCCGCCGGCGATCTGGATCAGGGGCAAGGGCAGCTTGACCCAGCGCGAACGGGCGACAAAGCCGCACAGGACGACGGTCAGGACCAGGATGAGAATAATGGAAACGGTATGCATGGTGGGGCGGGAGGGCAGGGGCCGTGCTGAAAAGGTGATTATAAGGCGCAGCCCGCTCTCGGGCTTGCCTGCGTGTCATTGCGTACATACAACAAGTCACAATCGCGGTAAGATTGGCATTGTGGCGCTGTTGCCGCCGCTGTTCGCCGGTGGCAGGCCTGCCTCGCTCCGTATTCTTGCTTTGCCTCCCGGCTTTTACCCTGACTGGTTCCTGTTTTGCTCAAAAAGATTTTCACCGGCCTGCTGCTTTTGCTGGCACTGCTCATCGTGGCGGCGCTGGCCGCGTATCTGTATTACTGGCGTCCCGCGCTGGCGCCCATCAATCCCCCGGCCGCCACGGCGTTTTCACCGCAAGTGGTGGACAAGGGCCGCATCCTGGCCGGCATGGGCAATTGCGCCGCCTGCCACACGGCCAAGGGCGGTGCCGAGTACGCAGGCGGCCACGGCCTGGCCACGCCGTTTGGCACGATCTACGCGACGAATATCACGCCCGACCCGCAAACGGGCATCGGCCGCTGGTCGCTGGCGGCTTTCCAGCGGGCCATGCGCGAAGGCGTGGGCCGCGATGGCGCGCACCTGTATCCCGTGTTTCCGTACACCCACTTCAACATGGTGTCGGATGCCGACCTGACGGCCCTGTACGCGTATTTCATGACCCGCCCGCCCGTGTACGCGGTGGCGCCCGCCAATAGCGTGCCGTTTCCGCTGAACCTGCGGCCTTTGCAGGCGGGCTGGAAGTTGTTGTATTTCAAGCCAGCCAGTTTCCAGCTGGACGCGGCGCAAGGGCTGGACTGGAACCGGGGCCGCTACCTGGCCGAAGGCCTGGCCCATTGCGCCGCCTGCCACACGCCGCGCAATGCGCTGGGCGCCGAAGTTGCCAATTCCGCTTATCTGGGCGCCTCCATCGACCACTGGTATGCCCCGGCCCTGACCAGCGCCAACACGGCGCCCCTGCCGTGGACGCAGGCCGAGCTGTATGCCTTTTTGCGCACGGGGGCCACGGCCCTGCATGGCGTGGCGGCCGGCCCCATGTCGGCCGTCGTGCACGAAGGTATGGACGCTTCGCCCGATGCCGATATCCGCGCGCTGTCCGTGTATTTTGCCGGCGTGGCCGCGGCGGAGCAGCGCCAGGTCGATACGGATACGGTGGTGAAAGCCGGCATCCAGCGTTCACGGCGGGTCAGCCTGGTCGACAACGACCGTGGCGCCAGCCTGTATGTGGCCGCCTGCGCATCCTGCCATTCGAACAGCAATGGCCAGCCCGTGGCCCTGCGCCCGGAACTGAGCCTGAACAGCGCCGTCAGCGCGCCCGATCCCGCCAATCTGATCCAGGTGATCCTGCACGGCATCGGCAAGGACGAGGCCATGCCTGGCGTGCTGATGCCTGGCTTTGCCGCCGCGCTGACGGATAACGACGTGGCCCAGCTGGCCGCCTACCTGCGCCGCAGCCGCAGCCACCAGCCGGCCTGGACGAACCTGGAAGCGGCCGTGGCGCGCGCGCGTGCCGCCGCTCCCGCCAGCGGCAGTGCCGCCAAGTAATTATTGAAAGTCTCACGCATGTATAACATTACCGTCAATGGCCAGTCCTTCAGCGCCGAGGTCGATGCCGACACTCCCTTGCTGTGGGTGCTGCGCGATGAAGTCAATCTGAAGGGCACCAAATTTGGCTGCGGCATCGGCATGTGCGGCGCCTGCACCGTGCATGTGGATGGGCGCGCCATCCGTTCGTGCATCACGCCCATCGCCGCCGTGGCCGGTTCCGCCGTCACCACCATCGAGGGCTTGTCGCCGGACGGCACGCACCCGCTGCAGCAGGCGTGGATCGCCACGCAGGCGCCCCAGTGCGGCTATTGCCAGTCGGGCCAGATCATGCAGGCGGCGACGTTATTGAAAGATTATCCGCAGCCCACGGATGCGAATATCGATGCCGTCATGAGCGGCAACCTGTGCCGCTGCATGGCGTATGTGCGCATCCGCAAGGCCATCAAGCTGGCGGCCGGGATGCCGGAGGCGCCACATGCTTAAGCCGCCCAAAGACAACGCCGGCGCGCCTGCCCCTACGCTGGGCCGGCGCGGCTTCCTGATCGCCGCCGCCGGCACGGGATTTACCCTGGCCTTTTTGCGCGCCGACAGCTCCTATGCCAACACTGCCCCGGCCCCCGGCAAGGCGCTGCCCACGCCGGCCGCCACGCCGGCTGCGCCCGTGTTCGATCCCAGCATCTGGTTCGAGATCGGCCGCGACGGCATCGTCACCGTAAATATCGCCAAGGCGGAAATGGGCCAGCATATCGGCACGGCCCTGGCGCGCATCGTTGCCGATGAGCTGGAAGCGGACTGGAGCAAAGTACGCCTGCATTACGTGGACACGGATCCGAAATGGGGCGTGATGGTGACGGGCGGCAGCTGGTCCGTCTGGCAGAATTTCGATCCGCTCAGCCGTGCCGGCGCGGCCGGCCGCCTGGCGCTGGTCGAGGAGGGCGCCCGGCTGCTGCGCGTGCCCGCGTCCGCCTGCCATGCGAAACTGGGCGCCGTGCATGGGCGGGGGCGTTCGATTTCCTATGGCGACATCGTGCGTCGTGGCAAGCTGACGCGCCAGTACACGCCCGAACAACTCAAAGCCATCGTGCTGAAGACGCCGCAGCAGCGCACCCTGATCGGCCAGCCTGTGCAGGCGCTGGACATCCCCGCCAAGACGGATGGCACGGCCGTGTACGGCATCGATGCGCATGTCGATGGCATGCTGTATGCGCGCCCGAAGCTGCCGCCCACGCGCTACGGTTCCAAAGTCGTGTCCATCGACGACTCGGCCGCCAAGAAGGTCAACGGCTATCTGCACTCGGTAGCCTTGCAGGACCCCAGCGGCAGCGTGCCTGGCTGGGTCATGGTGTATGCGGCAAGCTACGCTGCCGCCGTGCGCGCGGCCGACCTGGTGCAGGTGAAGTGGCGCGCCGGCGCGGCGGCCCACGTGTCCGAGCAGGACATCGTCAGCTATGGCACGAAGCAGCTGGCCGACGCGACCCTGGGCGCGCGCGTGGTCGACGATGATGGCGTGGAGCAAGCCTTCAAGGATGCCAGCCTGAAGCTGGAGCGCCACTACACGACCAGCACAGTCCTGCATTTCCAGCTGGAACCGGTGAATGCCCTGGCGCAGGAAATTGACGGCGTCTGGCATATTCATGCTGGCAACCAGTGGCAATCCCTGATCCTGCCCGTGCTGGCCACCGCCCTGAAGGTGCCGGAAGACAAAATCATGCTGCACACCTATTTGCTCGGTGGCGGCTTCGGCCGGCGCCTGAATGGCGATTACTGCGTGCCGGCCGCGCTGGCGGCGCAAGCCATCGGGCGTCCCGTCAAGATGATTTGCACGCGGGCCGACGATGCGCGCTTCGATTCGCCCCGTTCGCCTTCGCTACAGCATGTGCGCATGGCGTTCGATGCCGACGGCAAGGTGTCGGCCATGGTGCACGAGGCCAGCGCGGGCTGGCCCACGCAGGCGATGATCCCCGCCTTGCTGGCCAAGGATAAGCAGGGCCATCCGTATGATCCGTTCGCCATCGCCGGCGCCGACCACTGGTACACGGTGGGCGCGCAGCGCGTGCGGGCCGTGTCGAACGACCTGGCCAACAGCAGTTTCCGTCCAGGCTGGCTGCGTTCCGTGGGGCCGGGCTGGACGAATTGGGCAGTGGAAAGTTTCATGGACGAAGCGGCGCAGGCGGCCAAGGTCGATCCGCTGGCTTTCCGCCTGTCGCTGCTGCAAGCGACGGGCCGCAATGCCGGCAGCGCGCCGAACGCCGTCGGCGGCGCCGCGCGCCTGGCCCATGTGTTGCGGCGCGCGGCGGAAAAGGCGGGCTGGGGCACGGCCATGCCGCCCGACACGGGCCTGGGCATCGCCGCCACGTTTGGCCAGGAGCGCGACATGCCGACCTGGACGGCATGCGTGGCGCGCGTGAAAGTCGACCGCAGCACGTGCATGGTCATCGTCGAAAAGCTGACCATGGTGATCGACGCGGGCGCCATCGTCGACCCGGACGGCGCGCTGGCGCAGGCGGAAGGGGGCGCCCTGTGGGGCGTGAGCATGGCCATCCACGAAGGCACGGCCTTCCTGAATGGCGAGGTCAAGGATACCAACCTGAATACCTACACGCCCCTGCGCATGGCCGACGTGCCGCAGCTGGACATCGAGTTCGTGGCCAGCACGGAAACCTCGACGGGCATGGGCGAGCCGCCCACCACGGCCGTGGCGCCCGCCATCGGCAACGCCATCTTTGCCGCCGTGGCCTCGCGCGTGCGGCATTTGCCGATCCGTCCGGAAGCCGTGCTGAAGGGACTCGACCGGCACGGCGCCGTCTAGCCTTGCCGCTGCGCCATTCCTGTGCTTGCCGTGCGCCGTTTCCACACGAACGGCCGGGCAGGAATGGCCGCAGGCTGCTACACTGATAACTGCCGCCCAGGGCATGCAGGCGTCGCCCAGCCCGGCAAAATCAGCTTAGCAGCAGCTCGATGTGCGCAGCTGGATTTCAGCTCGATAGCGGAGGCAGCCATGCAAGAACAATTTGTCAGCATCACGGCCGATGAACTTCAGATGGACGGCGTGCTTGAAATGCCCGAGCGGCCCGTGGGCATCGTCCTGTTTGCCCACGGCGCCGGCGCCGATAGCGACTATCTGGGCGCATCGAGCCACGCCACTTCCCAGGATTTTTTGCGAGCGGGTATCGCCACCCTGCGTTTCGACCAGGGCGGCGTCGCGCCTGGCGGCGGCAGCAATGGCCATGCGTATTTCGTGCGCAGCGATATCGTCCTGCTGGCGCGCCAGCTGGAAAAAGCCCTGGGCTGGCTGCAAGTGGACCCGACCACGCGGCGCCTGCCTTGCGGCCTGTACGGCTATGGCACCAGCGCGGCCGTGGTAATGCAGCTGGGCGCCTGGCGCAGTGCCGATATCGCCGCCCTGGCCGTTTGCGATGGCCAGGTGGAAATGGCCGGCAAGGCGGCACTGGAAAACGTGCGCGTGCCATCGTTGCTGATCGTGGGCGGCCGCGACCCGGACGTGGCGGGCCTGAACCGCATGGCCTTTGCGACCTTGCGCTGCGACAAGCAACTGGAACAGATCGCCGCACCGGGCGGCCCCGACACGCGCCACCAGGCGGCCGTGCTGGCCACCGACTGGTACACGCGCCATTTCAACGGGCATACCAGCACGGTGCAATAGGCACTCGGCTCAGTTCAGCTTAGCTCAGCTTAGCTCAGCTCAGCTCAGCTCAGCTCAGCTCAGCTCAGGGCGCGCAAGTTGCGCGCATGGAAGCGCACATGCTCTTCCATGAAAGTGGCGATGAAGTAATAGCCGTGGTCGTAGCCGGCCTGGCGGCGCAGCTGCAGGGGCTGGCCCGCGCTTTGGCACGCCGCTTCGAACACTTCCGGGTACAGCTGCTCGGGCAGGAACTTGTCGGCCAGGCCCTGGTCGATCAAGATGCCTGCTGGAAACAGCACGGGCTGGCCGGCCAGGCCGCGCATCAGCGCGCTGGCGTCGTACTGCTGCCAGGTGGCGGTGTCGCTGCCCAGGTAGCCCGTGAAGGCTTTTTTTCCCCATGGACACTGGCTGGGTGCGGCGATCGGCGCGAAGGCGGAGACGGAGCGGAACAGTTCCGGGTTGCGCAAGGCCAGCACCAGCGCGCCGTGGCCGCCCATCGAGTGGCCAAAGATGCCCGTGCGTTGCGCATCGATAGCCAGTTCCTGTTCCAGCAAGGCGCGCAATTCCAGGATGTAGCTGTACATGCGGTAGTGGCCGCTCCATGGCGCTTGCGTGGCATCGACATAGAAGCCGGCGCCCACGCCGAAGTCCCAGCTGTCGCTCTCGCCCGCGATGCCTGCGCCGCGGGGGCTGGTATCGGGCGTGATCAAGATCAGGCCTTCCTCGGCCGCCACGCGCTGCGCGCCGCCCTTGATCATGAAGGTTTCTTCCGTGCAGGTCAGGCCCGCCAGGTAAAACAGGGCGGGGCGCTTGGTGCCGGCTGCCGTGTCGGGAATGAAGGCCGAGAAGCGCATGGGCAAGCCGATGGCTTGCGCATCGTGGCGATAAAAACGTTGTACGCCGCCAAAACAGGCGTGTTCACTCAACAGTTCCAGCATGAATTCTCCTCGTTAATCGCATAGTATAGCCAGAGCGGCGCGCCGCTGCGCCGTGATCAGCCCAGCATGGCCGCTAATGCTGGCAAGATGTCCTGTGCCGGGGCTTCCGTCTTGAATGCCAGCAAATGGTCGGCGCGCGTCTTGCCCAGGTTGATGGCGGCCACGGGCTTGCCCGCTTCCGCCGCCATGCGGCACAGGCGAAAACTCGAATACACCATCACGGACGAGCCGACCACCAGCAGGGCGCTGGCCTCGCGCATCTTGCGTGCCGCTTCTTCGGCGCAGGCAGGCGGCACGCCATCGCCGAAAAACACCACGTCCGGCTGCAGGGTGCCGCCGCAGTGCGGGCAGCGCGGCAGGTGAAAGGTGGCCAGCTGCGACGGCTCCAGCAAGGCGTCGCCGTCGGGCGCCGGCGTGGCCTTGGCGCCCAGCAGTTGCGGATTGTCGCATTCCAGCCAGTCTTGTACCAGGCGCCGCGCAAAGCCTGCATGGCAATCGAGGCAGACCACCGCATGTATGCTGCCGTGCAATTCCGTCACGCCGCTGCTGCCCGCCTGCTGGTGCAAGCCATCCACGTTTTGCGTCACCAGGCCGCCGATCTGCTGGCGCTGGGCCAGCTGGGCGATGGCCAGGTGGCCGGGATTCGGCACGGCGCGCGCCAGCGCTGGCCAGCCCACCATGCTGCGCGCCCAGTAGCGGCGCTGCACGGCATCCTGGCGGCGAAAATCCGGTCCCTGCACGGGCGCATTGCCGCGCCGCACGCCGTCCGGGTCGCGGTAATCGGGGATGCCCGACGCCGTGCTGATGCCGGCGCCCGTCAGCAGCAGGACGTCGGGATGGCGTTGCAGGAAGTGCGCCAGCTGGTCGAGCGCGTGATGCGTGCTGGCGGCGTGCGGGCTGGCAAGAGGAAAGTTCGGCATGATGCGCCATGCTAACCGAAAAGCCTGGCGTTCTGCACGGCAAGGGTTTACTCCAGCTTCATGCCGAAGCGCTGCAGGCGCGGCTGCCAATGTTCCTGGATATTGGCCGAGACCAGGATGCGCTCGGCCTTGCCGATCAGCAAGGCGCGCGGCACGAAGCCGAAATAGCGCGAGTCGGCGCTGTTGTCGCGATTGTCGCCCAGCATCATGAAATGCTCTGGCGGCACCGTCACGGGGGCAAAATTGCGCGCCGCGCCAGCGATTTGCGGCAGGACCTGGATGTGGTGCTGCTCGGTACCGTTGCGTTCGTTGAAGCGCTGCGCCGTCAATTGTCCCATGCGGTCGATCGCCTCGGGCGCCGTGCCGAGCGCCGTGTAGCGGGCGGCGTGGCCATTGATGATCAGCTGTTCATCGCGCATTTCCACCGTGTCGCCGGGCAGGGCGATGATGCGCTTGATCAGCCGCGTGCCGTCTTTAGGTGAGGCAAAGGTGACGATGTCGCCGCGTGCTGGCTCGCCCAGGCGTTGCAGCACGACATCGGTGAGCGGCACTTTCAAGTCGAAGGCCAGGCGGTTGACGAAGACCACGTCGCCTTCGAGCAGGTTGGGACGCATGGAGGCCGACGGTATCGGATTCCAGTCGGCCACGGCCGTGCGGAACACGCCGAACAGCAGCAAAAACATCAAAAAACCCTTGTTGGCGCGCATCCATTTGCTCATGTTGGCTCTTTCGCTGGGCCCGTGCCCGTGATCGTTGGGAAAACGCCCGTTGTGGGCGTCTGTCCACGATGCATGGCCAGCCTGAAGCCAGTCTTAAAAGGCCGCTGACAGCGATGCTGGCGTGCCCTTGTGTTGCGCGCCAGCGTCACGCGGCGCTTACGGGCGCCGGCATGGCGTGTGCGCATCGCCATTGCCATCTGGCCGTTGCTTGCCGGGCATTTCGTCCCACAGTTCGCCCAGCGCCACCAGCAAGCCGCCGGCCACGAATGGTATTGCCACCAGCCAGGGCATGCTGTCGAGCCACGGATCGAGCAGGATGGCCGAGGCCACGGCGATGAGAAGGGCGCTGTACCAGAAGCGGCGCGGATGCCGGAGGGTCAGCAGGTAGTGCAGGTCGATCATAGGTCCTCCTTGGTGAGCATGCGAAACAGCCTGGCGGCCAGGATGCTGCTGACGGCAATGACGACGCAGCCGTCCAGGATAAACAGCACCTTGCCCACCAGATGCATGCCTTGCACGACGTAGGCCGGCAATTCCTGCACTTCCGCCCACTGTGTCATGCGTGCCAGCACGATGGCGGCAGCGAAGATGGCGATGGCCAATGCCAGTATCAGCAGCACATGTTCGAACAGGCGTTGATGCAGTTTCATGTTGGACTTGGCAAGATATTAAAAATTCCCGAAGTCTGACGTTATCAGTTCAATATGCTGCGGCTTTGCGCTGTCACAAAGGCGCGGCCGATAGGGGGAAAGTCGCGCTGATGCGAGGAAATGCCGTGTTTCAGCCCGGGGCCGTGCCGTTGCGCCGTTCGAAATACAGCAGGTCCGACCATGCATCCTGGAAGCGCATGGCTTGCTCCGACCTGCCATATTGATGGAAGCCGTTGCGCCGCATGACGGCGATCGAGCCCAGGTTTTGCGGCCGCGCCGTCGCTTCCAGGCGCCACAGGTCCAGCGCGCCGAAGGCCTCGTCCAGCAGCAGGGCGACGATGCGCGTGGCGTAGCCGCGCCCGCCAAACTGTTCGCCGATGCGGTAGCCCAGTGTCGCCTTGTTGAAATACGGGCGCGCGACGCCCGTCAGGTTGACTCTGCCGATGATCTGTCCGTCCAGCTTGGCCAGGTACTGGTGCGCATGGTCGTGCTCGCGCTCGTGCCGCGCCCGTTCGATGGCGGCGGCGACGGCTTCGGCAGTGTAGTAGGACGGCGCGCGGGCCGTGACCCAGGATTCAAAATAGGCGCGGTTGTCCAGTTCGAAGGCCAGCAAGGCGGGAAGGTCGGCGCTGGCCGGCGGGTGCAGCTGGATGCGGTCGAGGTCTGGCATGGGAGCGTGTCGGAAAGCGATGCGCCATTATAATCAACTGGCGCATCTCGCCGCACACGTGTCTGTATCCTTAAAGGAGCCGCATGCTGTCCCATATTTGCCTTGGCACCAACGATTTTCCTCGCGCCTACGCTTTCTACACTGTCCTGCTGGGAGAACTCGATCTGATCGAGAAATTTCATGATCCGGCCAGGCCCTGGGCGGGCTGGATGGCGGAGACGGCCCCGCGTCCGCTGTTCGTGCTGGGCGCGCCGCATGACGGCTTGCCCGCCGCGCCCGGCAACGGGCAGATGACGGCCTTGCTGGCCGCCAGCCGCGCGCAGGTGGACCGCTGCTACCAGGCCGTGCTGGCACTGGGTGCCGTGTGCGAAGGGCCGCCGGGACTGCGGCCCCATTACCACGCGCATTACTATGGCGCGTATTTCCGCGACCTCGACGGCAACAAGCTGTGCGTCTGCTGCCACGCCGGGCAGTAGGTCAGCGCTGGCCCCAGACGTCGTTTTCCGTCCAGCCCAGTTCCGCAAAATCCTGCGCCCGCTCATCGGCTTCGCCGGCGCAGAAGAATTCATCGAGCTGCGGGGGCGCGATGCGCGTGCCGGCCAGCATGGCGTGCACTTGCCCACGGTGGTGGATCTGGTGCTGGAACAGATGCGCCAGCAGGCGCAGGCGCGTGTCGGTTTGCGGCGTGTCGCGCAGGATCGTCACGGGCCGTGCCAGGTCCGCATCGCAGAGGCTGCGGCAATGCGCGATCAGGCGCGCATCGGACGCCTGCTGCTGCGCCTGCAGCGTGGCGCAATCCGTGCAGGGCTCGTCCTGTGCAAAGAAGGTGTAGCAGTCCGGGTGCGGCACGTCGCCGCGCAGCTCGCGCTCGAGCGCATCGAGATAAAACCAGTCGCACGTCAAAATATGGTTCAGGGTGGACTGGATCGTGGGGAAAAAGCTGACCCGCGTGGCCTGGAACTCGGCCTCGGTCAGTTGCGCGCACGCCTTCAGCAGGCGGTGGTTGGCCCAGGCGTTGTTATACGCCTGGCTGGTGATGTACTGGGCCAGCATGTTGTTCATGATTTACCTTGCACGGCAGGGAGGGTAGCGGGAACGCTACTGTAGCAGCTTGCGCCAGTTGGACAAGGCCAACCACGCCGGCCGCACCGGCGCTGCCGTGATCAAGTAAAATCGCGGCGCGGATGTCGCGATAGTGATGCATAGAGGGCTGGAAGAGCAATGGGTTGGATAGGAAAATTACTGAACGGCGGCGACGGCAAAAACAAGCTGGCGCCCGTCACGCCAGCGGCGGCGCCCGAGATGGCGCGGCAGCCGGCCACCATCACCGAAATCGATGCCATGTACTACCGCTGGCTGGCGGCGGCGGGGGCGACGCAGGCCACGGCGCAGGCGGAGCAGCAGATTCTGGACGAATTGACGCGCCTGGCCAGTGAACCGATCGCTGGCGCCGCGCTGATACCGCGCATTCCTGCCATCATTCCGCAGTTGATGCGGACCTTGCAAGATGAAAACATGAGCGCGGCCGAGCTGTCGCGCCAGCTGGCCCAGGACGTGCTGCTGGTCGCCGAGGTCTACCGCGAAGCGAACCGGCCCTGCTACCATTCGCGCTACAACGCCAGCCCCTCGATCAACAATATGGAAGGCGCCATCATGCTGCTCGGGCAAAACGGCATGCGCATGCTGCTGGCCCGCGTCGCCTTCCGTCCCATCGTCAGCATGCAAAGCGGCGGGCTGACCATCCGCACGGCACCGCTGATCTGGCGCCAGTCCGAGAAATGTGCGCTGGCGGCCAATCTGGTCGCGCCGGCCCTGCAGGCGGACGGTTTTGATGCCTACCTGGCGGGACTGATGGCCAATGTCGGCCTGGTGGTGGCGTTCCGGCTGATCGACCAGATGCACGCGCCCGACGCCTTCCCGCAATCGGACGCCTTCATTGCCCAGGTGTTTGCGCAGGCGCGCATCCTGTCGGTGCGGATCGCCGAATTATGGGAGTTTCCCGCGTCCGTGACGTGCGCGATCGCGCAGGCCGGCGCCGATGCCAGCGCGGATGCCGATCCGCAGGCGCAAGCGCTGGCGCAGGGCGAGCGCCTGAGCAAGCTGCGCACACTGGTCGATACAGGCCGCCTGCCTGCCGACGATCCCTTCGTGACGAGCGGACTCGGCAAGAGTGAGCTGCAGGTGTTCGACAAGTTGGCCGACGACGAGGAGTGACGGCCCGCAGGCCGCCCGCCATGCGCTTGGCGCATGCCGCTCAGCGCGCAAAGTACAGCGCGTGCAGGTGCTCGAGGTCGACCTCGTCGGCTTTTTGCGACAGCGCCACCCTGCCGCTTTGCATCAGGTAAACATGGTCGGCCACGCCCACCGCGCGCGCCGTGTTCTGCTCGACGAGGATGATGGTACGCCGGCCGTCGTTCAGGCGCGCGAGGATCTCGAACAATTCGTTGACCACCAGCGGCGCCAGGCCCAATGACGGCTCGTCGATGATCAGCAGCGACGGATCCGACATCAAGCCCCGCGCCATGGCCAGCATCTGCGCCTCGCCGCCGGAGAGCGAGCCGGCCAGCTGCCTGCGGCGTTCGTGCAGGCGCGGGAACATGGCGTAGGCTTCGGCCAGACGCGCCGGCATGTGGCTGCGATGCTCCTTTGGAAACGCCCCCATGATCAGGTTTTCTTCCACGCTCATGTCGCGGAAGGTCATGCGCCCCTCGGGTATCATCGTCACCCTCGCATCGCTCATCTTCCATGTCGGCGTGCCGTTGATGGACTGGCCATCGAGCGCGATGCTGCCCGCACCGACCGGCAGCAGACCCATGATGGCGCGCAGCAAGGTGGTCTTGCCGGCGCCGTTCGGGCCGATGATGGTGGTCAGCTTGCCCTTCTGGATAGCCAGCGATACATCCCACAGCACATTGATGGCGCCATAGCCGGCGCGCAGGTTCTCTATGTCAAGCATGGGCGGCTCCCGTATAGCTTTCGATGACGGCCGGATCGCGGAACACGGCGTCCGGCGTGCCGTCGGCGATCAGCTGGCCAAAATTGAGCACGGCGACGCGCTGGCACAGATTGCTGATGGTTTCGATATCGTGCTCGATCATGACGATGCCCACGCCGAAGGCGGCATGCAAATCCTTCAGCATGCCCATGAAGCGGCGCTTGCCGTTGGTTTCCAGGCCGGCCAGCACTTCATCGAGCAGCAGCAGCCTTGGATTGGTAGCCAGCGCCTTGGCCACTTCCAGCGCCTTCAATTCCGTCAGCGCCAGTTCGCTGGCCGCGTCGCGCCCCGCCTTGTCGGCCAGGCTCGTAAAGTCGAGGATTTCATCGATCTTGCGCTGGTCCACCTTGCCCGTGCCGAAGCGCTGCGCCACGATCAGGTTTTCGCGCACCGTCAGTTCATGCATGGGCTGCGGAATCTGGAAGGTGCGCCCCAGCCCCAGGCGCGCGCGCTGGTACATGGGCGTGGCCATGATGTCGCGTCCCTCGAAGCGGATGCTGCCGCTGGTGGGGCGCACCAGGCCGGAAATGGCATTGAACAGGGTGGTCTTGCCAGCGCCGTTCGCGCCCACCAGGCCGATCACGTCGTGGCTGCCCACGTTCAGGGTGACGGAATCGACGGCCGTCAGGCCGCCGAAGCGCACGCACACATTATCGAGTTCAAGCATGTGTTGTCTCCTTGGCGTTGAACGCGTTTTTCAGCCATTGCTGCAGCAGCGGCAGCAAGCCGTTCGGGCTGAAGACGATCATCGCCACCAGCAGCACGCCCAGCACCAGCTGGTGCCCGGTGGGGATCAGCGACTTGAAGATCAGCTGGTCGACCAGGTAGACCACCACGGCGCCCAGCACGGGGCCGAGGATGGTGCGGTAGCCGCCGAAGATGGCGGCCACGATCGGCAAGGTCACCCACAGGCTGTTGAAGGCGTAGTCCGGTTCCAGAAAGTTGATGTAGTGGGCATTGAAGGCGCCGAACAGGCCCGCCATGAATGCCGACACGAGCAGCATCGCGCCTTTCAGCAAGGTGCTGTTGACGCCGACGACGCGCGTGGCGTCTTCGCTGTCGTGCATGGCGCGCAGGGCGATGCCGTAATGGCTGGCGCGGATGCGGCTATAGGCAAAGGCGCAGCACACCACCAGGGTCAAGACCACCAGGTAGGCGCCCGTCTTGCTGGCCAGGTCGACGCCGAAAACCGTGGGCAGGGTGGGGATATTGTTGACGCCGCCGGCGCCGCCCGTCACGGAACTCCATTCCGTGGCCAGGATACGGAAGATGTGCGCGTAGGCGAGGATGGCCAGCGCAAAATACGGCCCGCGCAGGCGCAGCACGGGCAGCATGATGACGGCGGCGATGGCCGCGCCCGCGCCGCCCAGCAGCATGCCGGCAAACACGGGCAGGCCCAGTTTGACGGTGGTGAGCGCGGAGACATACGCGCCGACGCCGAAGAAGGCCGCGTGGCCGAAGCTGACCATGCCGCCCAGGTTGCCCAGCAGGGCCCAGGACATGGCCACGCCGCCGATGACCAGGGCTGCCACCACCATGCTCATCACATACTGGTTGGCGCCCAGCGCCAGCGGCACGGCGACATACGCGGCCAGCAGCAGGACCGCCGTGGAAATCAATGTAGACCGCTTCATCCGCGCCTCCGTTGTGCGCCGAACAGGCCGTTCGGCATGATGAACAGCACCAGCAGGAACAGCACCATGCCGGACAATTCCTGCAGCGCGGAGCTGGCCAGGGTGACGGTCAGCGCCTCGGCCACGCCCAGCAGCACGGCGGCGATCAGCACGCCCGGGATCGAGCCGATGCCGGCCAGTACCGTGATGATGAAGGCTTTTACCGTCAGCGCGCCGCCGTAGGCCGGCTGGATCACGCCATAGCTGAACAGCGCCACGCCCGCGAAGGCGGCCAGGATGCCGGCGACGAGGAAGGACACCAGTTCCGTGCGGCCCGGGTCGATGCCCATCAATTTGGCCGCGTCGCGGTTGCTGGAGACGGCACGCACGGCGCGGCCATACCAGCTGGTGGACAGCCAGCGCCACAGGGCCGCCATCAGCACCAGGCTGACGCCAAAGAAAATCACTTCGCTGCGCATGCTGAAGAAGGGGCCGATCTCGAAACCTTCCTGCAGCCAGCTCGACGACGTCGAGCGGATGTCCGCCTTCCAGACCAGCAAAATGAAATTGGTGAGGATGACGCCGATGCCGTAGGTGAGGATCAGCGAATTGATTTCGCGGTCCTTCTTGATGCGGCTGACGATCAGGTAGACGCCCACGGATGTGAGGCTGACGATCACCAGCGCGATGGGAATGGCGAACATGGGGCCAAGTCCCAGCCCGGACTCCACGCTGTAGGCGATGTAGGCGGCCAGCAGCACCAGTTCGCCGTGCGCCAGGTTGATCACTTTCATGGTGCCGAACACCAGCGCCAGACCCAGCGCGATCAGGGCGTAGGAGCCGCCCTGCAGCAAGCCCGAATACAGGGCTTGCAAGATTAATTCTGTCATGTCGTCATCCCGTCAGGCACCCCTGGCGCATCGCAAGGGATGCGCCAGGGATGCCGTTCATCGGTGCGTGCCGGGGCACGCGCGTGTGCAGCGGGAGGCTGCGGCTTACCAGGGCACGGCCGGATAGGCCAGCTTGCCCGTGGCCTGGTCCTTGGGCCAGACGATCACCACTTTCTTGTCCTGGTGCTGCGCCATGCGGTGCACGAAGTTCTGGTTGTCGCCGTTGGCGGCAAACTGCACCCGGCCGATCAGGGTTTCGCGGTCCGTCTTGCGCATTTCCTCGGCCACGCCGCCTTTCTTGATGGTGCCCTTGTCGGCGGCGCGCGCGATCGCCTCGAACAGCAGCATCGACTGCACGTAGCCGAACTGGCCCAGGTAGTCGGGCTCCTTCTTGTACAGTTGCTTGTAGGCGTCGCTGAAGGCCTTGCCGTCGGCCGTCTTGAATTCCGTGGGGAAGGGCAGCAGGGCCGTGCCGAACACGTTCGGCATCAGGTCGGGAAAATCGGCCGCCATCTTTGGCGTGGCCAGCGACCACACGCCCACCATGGCCTTGATTTTCGGTTTCAGCACGCGCGCGGCGCGGATGATGCCCACGTAGTCGTTTTCATAGCCGACCATGGCCACCACTTCGGATTTGTCCTGCAGCTTGATCTTGTTGATGATGGGCTTGAAGTCGGTGATGGCCGGGTCGAACGAGTGCGTCGTCACTTTCACGCCCTTGGCCGCCAGGGCTTTTTCCACGTCCTTGGCCAGGCCCGTGGTGGCGTCCTTGGTCGAGTAGATGATGGAGACGGACTTCGCGCCCACGTCGGCAAGCATGCCCAGCATGGCTTTTTCGTAGCCGGCCGTGTTATTGATGCGGAAAAAATTCTTGCGCCCGCTGGCCACCAGGCTGTCGTCCACGCCGCCCGACGTGATGTAGACGAGGCCCAGCTTGTTCGCCGTGTCCGAGGCGGGCGAGATATTGTTCGAGCCATAGCCGCCCGTGATGGCCACCACGCCCTGGCTGGCCAGTTTTTCCACGGCGGCGATGGCCTTGGCCGGCGCCGATTCGTCGTCGACGGTGACGATCTTGATCGTGTGCTTGCCGTTGGTCTTGTTGAACACTTCGGCCGCGACCATGATGCCTTCCTGCATGCCGGCGCCAACCCGCGCCAGGTTGCCCGTCAGGGGGATTTCCGCGCCGACCAGGAATTCGTCGGCGCTGGCTTGCGTCATCCAGGCGCTGGCGACCAGCGCTGCCATGGCGATGCGTGTGTATGTGCGTTTCATCGTGTCTCCTCCGGTGATGTGGCTTGGTTTGCCGGCGCCAGGATCGGTGCCGGCAAGGCGACCCGCATGGGTTTTATTGTCGGGTCTGATACAGCATGGTCCAACTTACAGTGCATTCTGCGCCATTTGCCGCAGCTGCCCCTTTAAAATCTTGCCGGTGGCCGCCGCCGGCAGGGCTTCCATGACGATGATGGCCGACGGGCATTTGTAGGGCGACAGGGTCTGCGCCAGGTATTGCTGCAAGGCCTGCACCGTCACGGGGTGCTGCGGGTCCAGCTCCACGTAGGCGATGACGTCTTCGTTGCCATCGGCCACAGTGCGGCCCACCACGGCGGACTGCACCACGGACGGATGGGCGTTCAGCGCCGTTTCCACTTCCAGCGGATACACATTGAAGCCGGAGCGGATGATCAGTTCCTTGGTGCGCCCGACGATGAACAGGGCGCCGTCGGCTTCCTGGCGCGCCATGTCGCCCGTATTGAGCCAGCCGCCATCGCGCATGGTGGCCGCCGTCATGGCCGGCTCGCGGTAATAGCCGGCCATGACGTTCGGCCCGCGTATCCACAGTTCGCCCGGCTCGCCCGGCGCCACGTCCCCGCCATCGAGGCTGACGACGCGCACGTCCACGCCGGGAATCGGCGTGCCGACGGAATCATCAACACGCGGCGCTTCCAGGCGCGTCTGGCTGATGGTGGGCGCGCTTTCCGTCATGCCATAGCCATTGTGCAGTGCGGTGCCCAGCAGCTTTTCCACGTCGTGCTTGAGCGACGGCGCCAGCGGCGAGCCGCCCGCATAGGCAAAGCGCAGCCGTGTGGGCAGGGGAGTCTCGGCGCCGCCCAGGGTCTGCAGCAGCTTGGCGTACATGGCGGGCACGCCCTGGACGATGGTCAAGCCGTCATGCTGCATGGCCGACAGCAGGCCGTCAACGGAAAAACGCGGCACCAGGTACAGCGCGGCGCCCGCATACAGGGTGCCCAGGGCCACCGAGGCCAGGCCGTACACGTGCGAAATCGGCAGCACGCCGTAGGCGCGGTCGGTGCTGCTCAAGCCGCGCAGGGTGCTGGAAACGGCGGCGATGAACAGCAGGTTGCGGTGCGTGAGCATCACGCCTTTCGACTGCCCCGTCGTGCCCGTCGTGTAGATCAGCGCGGCCACCTGCTCGTTGCCGGGAAGCGTGTCTTCCACGATGGCCGTCTCGTTCAAGGCGCCCGCCAGCAGCTGACCCATGCCATCGACGGTGGCGCTGGCCGCGCCCAGACGTGCCGCATGCGCGCCCGCTTCCGGCGAGGCGCCGGCCAGGAACAGCACGCGCCGCGCGGAGCTGTGTTCGGCGATGGTGTCGATCTCGCGTGCCGACAGCCGCGCATTGACGTTGACGATCCACGCATCGATGCTGGCGGCCGCGAAGATCAGCGCCACCTGCAGCGCGCTGTTCTCGCCTACCACCATCAGGCGGTCGCCAGCGCGCACGTCCAGCTGGCGCAGCAGCTGCGCAGCGCTTTCCACGCTGTGCCGCAGCTGCGCATACGTCCAGCTGCGGCCCCCTTCGTGCAGCGCCGGCGCGTCCGGCGTGCGCGCGGCCCAGTGGGCGGGGATGGCCGACAGGCGCGCCGGCAAGCCGGCCAGCAGGGCAGGGATGTCCATGACGGCCTCCTTCACTTTTGCGCTGCCTTGATCATGTTGCGGGCGATGACGATCTGCTGGATCTGCGTCGTGCCTTCGTAGATGCGGAACAGGCGCACGTCGCGGTAGAAGCGCTCGGCCGCGTATTCGCTGATGTAGCCGGCGCCGCCGTGGATCTGCACCGAGCGGTCAGCCACCCGGCCGCACATTTCGGAGGCGAACAGCTTGCAGCACGACGCTTCCGTCGAAATGTCTTCCTTGTTGTCGCGCCGGCGCGCCGCGTCCAGCACCATGCTGCGCGCCGCGTAAATCTCGGCCTTGCTGTCGGCCAGCATGGCCTGGATCAGCTGGAATTCGGCGATGGGCTGGCCGAACTGCTGGCGTTCCATGGCGTAGGCCAGGGCGTCGGCCAGCATGCGTTCGGCCGCGCCCACGCAGACGGCGGCGATGTGCAGGCGGCCCTTGTCGAGCACTTTCATGGCCGTTTTAAAACCCACGCCTTCATTGCCGCCTATGACGTTCGCGGCCGGGACGCGGCAGTTTTCAAAGATCACGTCGCAGGTATGCGCGCCTTGCTGGCCCATCTTCTTGTCGATTTTCCCCAGCGAGAGGCCCGGCGTATCCTTTTCCACGATGAAGGCGGAAATGGCCGAGGCGCCCCGCTTGACGGGGTCCGTGCGCGCCATGACGGTAAAAATGCTCGCTTCGGGCGCGTTGGTGATATAGCGCTTGCTGCCGTTGAGGATATAGAAGTCGCCGTCGCGCACGGCCGTGGTGCGCAGCGAGGCCGCATCCGATCCTGATCCCGCTTCCGTCAGGGCGAACGAGCCGATGATCTCGCCGGCAGCCAGCTTGGGCAGGTAATATTGTTTTTGCGCTTCCGTGCCGTCGATGACGATGCCTTGCGAGCCGATGCCGTTGTTCGTGCCGATCAGCGAACGGAAGGCGGGTGAGGTGCGGGCGATTTCAAAGGCGACGCGCACTTCCTCTTCCATGCTCAGTTCCAGGCCGCCGTAGGCTTCCGGGATGGACAGGCCGAACAGGCCCAGTTCGCGCATCTGCGCCACGATGGCGGGTGGAATCGTGTCCGTTTCGGCTACCAGCGCCTCGTTCGGCACCAGCACTTCGCGCACGAAGCGGGCAATGCTGTCGAGCAGGATGTTCAGGGTTTCTTCGTCGCGTATCATCGGTTTCCTCGGCGCTTTGATTTGAGCTATCGTTGAAAGGGGGCGCGCAGTCTAACCGCGGCCCAGGTTTTTTTCCACTGTCCTGACGAGGGCCACCAGGCGCGGTCCCAGCTCGGATTCGAGTTTTTCACGCGACAGCAAAAAGGCGGGGCCGCCGCAATTGAAGGCCATCACCTGTTCGCCGTCCGCGCCCAGCATGGGTACGCCCACGGCATGCACGTCGTTCTGCCACTCGCCGGCCGAGATGCAAAAGCCCCGGTCCTGGTAATCCTTGAAGCCTTGTTCGATGCCGGCCTTGATGCGCGGCCAGCGCTCCGTCTCGTGCACCCTGGCGTGGTCCATCAGGTAGTCGCGCTCGGCCTGCGGCAGGATGCACAGCAGGGCCTTGCCCATGGCCGTCGTCATCAGGGGGATGCGCGAGCCGACATCGAGGCGCAGGGTGACGTTGGCGCTGCTGCGGCACGTCTCCACGTAGACCATGCTGAGGCGGTCGCGCGTGCCCAGCGAGACAGAGGCTTGCGCATGTTCGGCCAGTTCTTCCATCAGCGGGCGCGCCATCTTGCGCACATCCAGGTTCGACAGCATGCGGTAGCCGAGGGCCAGCACGCCGGCGCCCAGCTGGTACTTGCCCAGGCTGTCCGAGTAGTTCAGGTAGCCGAGTTTGGTGAGGGTGTAGGTGAGGCGAGAGATGGTCGGCTTCGGGATGCCCGTGCGCTTGGCCATCTCGGCATTCGACAGGAAGACTTCGCCGGGACGGAAGCAGCGCAGCACTTCCAGTCCCCGCGCCAGCGCGTTGACGAACTGGCGGTCCTTGCCTTCCTCGTCGTCGCTGAAGACGATGAGTTCCGGATCCGTTGCGGCTTGAATATTTGTCATATTTGCATTCATTGTCACGCTCCCTGGAAACCAGTTTGCCTAGCCAAATTTCGCATGTCAATCGTTTTGTGAAACATTCGTTCGCACAGCGAAATGGTGCAGTGCATGAAATTGTGCATGAATTTTTCCCGAAAATTGACCTGCGCAGCGGTTTATGGTCTTGCTGCTTGAGCATCGTTATATACGTCTGTATATTGCGATGTTTGGTGACGGCCGCCGCATGCGCGGCTGCTTTTTTGTACTTTTTTGCATATCGCTATATAAAGCGATATATAACGAGGAAGAAAGAATAACGACGATGTTGAGACAGGTAATGGCAGGCGCCGTGGTGCTGGTGCTGGCGCAGCAGGCCGCCGGCAGGGAAGACGCGGAGGCGGCGCCATTCGTGCTGGGCACGGTCACGGTGATCGGCCAGCGCGAACAGGCAGGTCAAGCGGAACAGCAGGTGGGCTCGCAAGTGAACCGCGCCGAGATGCGCCGCTTCAACCGCGACAACGTGGGCGACGCCTTGAACTTGTTGTCCGGCGTGACGCTGTCGACCAATGCGCGCAACGAGAAAACCGTGGCCATCCGCGGCTTCGATGCGCGCCAGGTGCCGCTGTACATCGACGGCATTCCCGTCTACGTGCCGTATGACGGCTATGTCGACTTCAACCGTTTTACAACGAGCGACCTGGCGGCCATCCAGGTGGCCAAGGGCTTCAGTTCCGTGGCGTATGGCGCCAATACCCTGGGCGGCGCCATCAACCTGGTGTCGCGCAAACCCGTGGCGTTGATGGAAGGTGATGCGTCCGTCGGATTCGGCGCGGGCAGCGAGCGCCAGATGTCGGCCAACGTGGGCACCAACCAGGGCCTGTGGTATCTGCAGGCGGGCGTGTCCTGGATCGACAGCGATGGTTTCCCCCTGTCGTCCGATTTCCGCCCGACGGCCACGGAAGATGGCGGCATGCGCAACAATGCGTACCGCAAGGATCATAAGCTGTCGTTCAAGGTGGGCTACACGCCTGTGGGTGGCGATGAATACGCCCTCAGCTACTACAAGCAGCATGGCGAAAAGGGCCAGCCGCCATCGACGAATCCCGTGGGCGCGCGCTACTGGCAGTGGCCGTACTGGAACAAGGAAAGCGTGTATTTGGTGTCGCAGACGCGCCTGGGCGAGGCCGAGCGCCTCAAGTTACGCCTGTACCATGACAGCTACGACAATGAAATCACCTCGTACACGAACGGCAGCTACACGACCCTGAAAACCAGCGGCCAGGGCAGCGTCAGCGGCGGTCGCAGCATCTATAACGACCGCACGAACGGCGGCGCGGTGGAACTTGAATCGCTGCGCCTGGCCGCGCACAGCCTGCGTTTTGTGGCCAGCTACAAGGCCGACGAACACCAGGAACTCGACGCCAAGGACGTGCGCACCACCTGGTACCAGGATGCCCTGTGGACCCTGGGCGCGGAAGACAGCATCGCCCTCAGCGGGACGACGCAGCTGTCGCTGGGGGTGTCGCACAACGCGCTGCGCCCGGACACCGTGTACAGCGCCGGCAATGCCTATATCTTGCCAGGCAATCAGGCGGCCACGGATGTGCAGGCGGGCCTGTTCCACACCTTGCATCCAGAGGCGAAGGTGTATGCCACCGTGGCGCGCAAGTCACGCCTGCCGACCCTGAAGGACCGTTATTCGCAGCGCCTGGGCACGTATATTGAAAACCCGGACCTGCGCGCCGAGAAAGCGCTCAATTATGAAGTGGGCTATCAGGCCATCTTGCGTGGGCTGGCGCTGGAGGCCGCCGTGTTTTACAGCGACGTGAAGGACAAGATCCAGAGCGTGGCGAATGTGGCGGGCGTGCGCGCGCAGATGCGCAACGCGGGCAGGGCGCACATCAGCGGCGTGGAACTGGGCCTGCGCGGACGCGCGGGCGCCTGGCTGGACTTCGGCGGCAACTACACCTACATCGACATGAAAAATGTCAGCGACCGCGCCACCCGCCTGACAGACGTGCCGCGCCACAAGCTGACGGCGCACGCCGTGCTGCACGCGGCGCGCCAGGTCGACGTGGTAGCCACCGCGGAAGCGAACAGCGGGCGCTGGGTCTCGAACACCGTGCAACTGGGCGGCTACGCCACGGTGAACCTGAAGGCCGTGGTTCGCCCCTTGCCGGCCTTCAGCCTGGAAGCGGGCGTCAGCAACCTGGCCGACCGCAACTACGCGCTGGCTGACGGTTTTCCCAGCGCGGGTCGCACCTGGCTGGCCAATGCGCAGTATCAGTTCTGATTTTTTGACTGCTCCATGAAAGGATTTAATATGTTCAAGAAGATTTTCGTCGCCTGCACTGTGGCTACGCTGCTGGCGGCACCTCCCGCGTGGGCTGGCGCTCCGCCGCCGGCGCGCGACAATATGAGCCACTCACTTGGCGTGACGGGCATGGTGGAAACGCCATTGACCCTGACAGTGGCCGACTTGCGCAAGCTGCCGCCGGCGCATGGCGGCGCGCTTGCCGTGACGCGCCACAACGGCGACAAGGCCGAGAGCATCACCAGCTACAAGGGCGTGCGCCTGCGCGACATTCTCGACCAGGCGGTGCTGGACGCGCCGGGCCACAACGACGTCAAGAAGATCGCCATCATCGCCACCGCCACCGATGGCTACGCGGTGGTGTTTTCCTGGGGCGAGCTGTATAACGCGCCGGCCGGCGAGGGCGTGGTCGTCTACTACGAGAAAAACGGCAAGGCCCTCGACGACAACGACGGTGAAATCGCCCTGATCTCGGCAAAAGACATCCGCACGGGGCCGCGCCATGTGAAATGGCTCAAGGGCATCGAGGTGCGCAAGCTGGTGGAGTAACAAGATCCGCCGCCGTGGAGCCATCCCCAGCGGCGGATTTTTTACATTGCCATTGCTTTCCTCATCGCCAGTCCCGCCACGTCGAACAATCCCCGCGCCTGTGGCGTCAAGCCCAGCATGTGCATGGACGCGTGGATCATGCCGTCGAGCTGCACGCAATCGGCCGCCACGCCGCCGTCGCGCAGGCGCTGGGCATACGCCGCGCCCTCGTCGTGCAACGGATCGTATTCGCATACCAGCACGGTTGCCGGCGGCAGGTTCTTGAGCGAAACGGCCCGCAGCGGAGCCGCGTAAGGCTGCATGCCGTCGGCCGGTGCGTTCAGGTAGGCCGACCAGCAAAAGCGCATGGCTTCCCGCGTCAATGAAAAGCCTTCCGCATGACGCTGGTAGGACGGCGTGTCGAAGGCGAAATCCAGCGCCGGGTACAGCAGCAGCTGGTGCGCCAGCGCGGGACCGGCTTGGTCGCGCGCCATGAGGGCGGCGGCCGCAGCCAGGTTGCCGCCCGCGCTATCGCCTGCCACGGCCAGTCGCCGTGCATCGATGCCCAGCGCCGCCGCATGTTCGGCGACCCAGCACAACGCCGTGTAGAAATCCACCAGCGGCACGGGGAACTTGTGCTCGGGCGCCAGCCGGTAATCGACGGAAAAGACCACGCAGCCCGTGGCGTTGGCCAGTGCGCGGCACGGGTTGTCGTACAGGTCCAGCGAGCACAGACACCATCCGCCGCCATGCGCGAAGACGATGGCGGGCAAGGGCTGGTCCGTGTCCGCACCGGCTGGCACATAGGCGCGCACGGTCAGCGCATGCTCGCCCGGCAGCACGTAATCCCTGATGGCCGCGACATCTTCCAATGGCCCATGCAGCTGGCGCAAGCCCGTTTCCGTGGCGGCGCGCAGCTCCGCCAGCGAGGCGGGCGGCGGCGCATCTTTTGTCTGTTCCAGCCAGGCGGCGATCAGCGGGTCAAGGCTCATGCGTTGTTTCCTGACTTTTCTCCCGCCAGGAAGGGCAGCAGGTGGCCGATGAACGCGTCCGGCTGTTCTTCCATGATGAAGTGGCCGCATTCGGCGACGATGGCGCCTTGCAGATCGTCCGCCTTGCCCTGCATGGTCAGCAGCGGCGCATCGTTGGTCGCATGGTCGGCGCCGATGGCCAGCACCGGCATCGCCAGGCTTGTTTTCGCCCGCTCCAGGTTTTGCCGGATGGTTTCGGGAATCGCCCGGTAGTAGGCGAAGCCGGCGCGCAGGGCGCCCGGCGTGGCGTAGGCGTCGGCATACACGTCGACGGCCACCTGGTCGCGCCGGTACGACCAGCGGTCGAAGATGAAGCGGATGTATTCGCGTTCCTTGCCGGCCGTGAGCATTTCCGGCAAATCCAGTACCTGGTTGAACATGAAATGCCACAGGAAGATGTTGTCGGATGGTGCGACAAAAATGGGCGGCGCGGGCGCCAGGCCGGGAATCACGGCTTCCGTCAGCGCCAGTTTCGTCACGGCCTGCGGGAAATCGCTGGCCAGCGCATAGCCGACCCACATGCCGATGTCGTGGCCGACGACGTCATACCGCGTGTGGCCAAGGGCCAGCATGGAACGGTGCAGGGTGGCCGCCACGGTGCCCGTGTCGTAGCCGCCGGCGGGGCGGTCGGAGTGGCCGCTGCCGGGCGGATCGATGGCGATGGCCTGGTAGCCATTCGCTGCCAGCGCCGCCATCACGTGGCGCCAGGCGTACCAGGTTTGCGGCCAGCCGGGGATCAGCAGTACGGGCTGGCCTTCGCCGGCAATCACGCAATGCAGGCGCTGGCCGTCGATGCGGACGTAATCGTGAATGAAGTCGTTCATATTGTTTCCTTGATTAGTTGTGCTGGATGCCCAGCAGGGTATGGATCTGCTCTGCGCTGACGGGGGCGCCGGCGAAGTCGTCAAAGATTTTGTCGGTGACGGGAATGATGTGGGCATTGATGAAGGCCACGCCTTCGCGCGCGCCCGTTTCCTGGTCCTTCAGGCAGCATTCCCATTCCAGGGTGGCCCAGCCCGCGTAATCGTTTTGCGCCATCTTCGAGAAGATCGCCTTGAAGTCGACTTGGCCATCGCCCAGCGAGCGGAAACGCCCGGCGCGGTTTTCCCATGACTGGTAGCCGCCATAGATGCCTTGCCGTCCCGTCGGATTGAACTCCGCATCCTTCACATGGAACATGCGGATGTGGTCTTTATAAATATCGATGAATTCCAGGTAGTTCAGCTGCTGCAGCACGAAGTGGCTGGGGTCGAACAGCATCTTGCAGCGCGGATGGCGGCCGACGCGCTCGTAAAACATCTCGAAGCTGATGCCGTCATGCAGGTCTTCGCTGGGGTGGATTTCATAGCACAGGTTGATGCCCTGTTCCTCGCACACGTCGAGGATGGGCAGCCAGCGGCGCGCCAGTTCATCGAAGGCCGTCTCGATCAGGCCGGGCGGGCGCTGCGGGAACGGGAATAAATATGGCCAGGCGAACGAGCCGGAAAACGTGCCCATGTCCGTCAGGCCCAGTCGCTTCGAGGCCATGGCCGCCAGTTTTACCTGCTCGATGGCCCACGCCGTGCGTGCTGCCGGCTGGCCATGCAGGTGCGCCGGCGCGAAGCTGTCGCACAGCGCGTCATAGGCCGGGTGCACGGCCACCAGTTGGCCGAGGATGTGTGTCGTCAATTCGCTGATGACCAGGCCATGGCCGGCCAGCATGGCGACCAGTTCATCGCAGTATTGCTGACTGTGCGCGGCCTGCGCCAGGTCGAACAGGCGCGCATCCCAGGCGGGAATCTGCAGGGCCTTGAAGCCCATGCCGGCCGCCCATTCGGCGATGGCGGGCAGGGTGTTGAAGGGCGCCGTGTCGGCGGCGAATTGGGCCAGGTGCAGGCTCGGTCCTTGGATGGTTTTCATATCGGCTCCTATTGTTTGTCGATCGACAAAGAATAGGGGAAATTTCTGGCGCGGTCAAGGCGTCGATGCAAAATAATTGGCGAACGCGTGGCCGGCGCCAGGCGTTATACTGGCCGCCAGTTTGCAAGCAGAGGATGAAAATGGCAGGAAGACCGAGGGAATTTGACCGCGCGCTGGCGCTGGAAAAGGCGCGCGATGCATTCTGGACGCGTGGCTACGAAGGCGTGTCGATGGCCGACCTGGTGGCGGCGCTGGGCATCGCCTCGGCGCGCATCTATGCCGCGTTCGGTTCGAAGGAACAGCTGTTCCGCGAAGCCGTGGCATTGTATGAAACGGGCGAGGGCGCGTTTGCCGTGCACGCGCTGGCGGCCAGCCTGAATGTGCGCGACGCCGTGGCGCGCATGCTGGAAGAAGCCGTGCTGCTGTACACGCGCAGCGGCCAGCCGCAAGGCTGCATGGTGGTCACGGCCGCCACGAATACGAGCGCGGAAAATGCCGGCATCGCCGACTGGCTGGCGCAGCACCGCCGCGCGCGCACGCAAGCCGTCATCGAGCGCTTGCGCGCGGCGCAGCTGGCCGGGGAGTTGAAGAAGGAGGCGGACGTGCAGGCGCTGGGCGACTATTATGCGGCGCTGCTGCACGGCCTGTCGGTGCAGGCGCGCGACGGCATTCCCGCCGAACGGCTGCTGGCGCTGATCACGCCGGCCATGGCGCCTTTGCTGCTGGAACTGAAAAATCAGGCTATCTGATCGATAGCCGCAGGGTTCAAGTTTTCACGTCGATCAGGCTGCCCAGCGCCTGGTCGGCTGCCTTGACGACATTCGCCGACAGGTTGAAACCGGCCTTGTAGACCAGGTTATCCGTCAGTTCGGAGGCCAGGCCGACGCCGTTCGGGCGGCTTTCGGCCGCCTTGGCGGCATTCGCGGTAGCGCCGCTGACGCTTTCCGTGGCGGCCAGCTTGCGCCCTTCGACAGAGAGGGTGACGCCCGTGCCGGCGGGGCTGTTTTCCTGGAATTCGGCTTTCTGCGGCTGGAAGCCGGGCGTATTCGCATTGGCGATATTGTTGGCGGCCACGTCCAGCGCGCGCTGGTTGGCGGTCAGCCCCGAGGTACCGGTGGTGAGGGCGGATATGGACATGGCAACTCCTTCAGAATGCGTCTAGTTTACACCCATGCGGGCAAGATGTGCTTGGTGCAAGGCAACATTTTTAACGTGGGCGATGGCCGCAAAAAAAGTTGCTCTCCGTAACTTTTTAATATTGTGCCGAGCCGTTTCACTGTCTAGACTGGCTGGGAAATCTCGCACGGAGCCTGCCATTTTCACCCTTGTTCGCCATCTTCTCCCGGGTTTGCTGCTGGGCTTGCCTTGTCTGTGCCTGCACGCCCAGTCTGCGTCATTGCCGCTCGACGCCCGCTTGAACGAGCAGATCATCATGGTGCCAGCCGGCGACGGCATGCGGGAAGTGCTGGAAACAACGGTGTTTCGCCCCAGCGGCCCCGGCCCGTTTCCCCTGCTGCTGATGAACCACGGCAAACAGGCGGGGCCGGCCAAGCTGCAGGCGCGCGAGCGCTTCATCTACATGGCCACCGAATTCGTGCGCCGCGGCTATGCGGTGATGCTGCCCATGCGCGCTGGCTATGCCCAGTCCACGGGGAACTACCGCGATTTCGGCTGCGACATGCTGGGCAATGCGCAAGGCCAGGCGCGCGACGTGCTGGCCGCGCTGGCGTATGCGCGCCGCCAGCGCTGGGTCGACCCGCAGCGCATCGTCGTCGCGGGCCAGTCGTATGGCGGCATGGCCGCGCTGGCGCTGGCCACCAGGGCGCTGCCCGGCGTGCGCGGCGTGCTCAATTTCTCCGGCGGCCTGCGCGTCGATATGCCCGGCTGCGACTGGCAAGCCTCGCTGACGCGGGCCTTCGCCACCCTGGGCGCCTACAACCGCATTCCCAGCCTGTGGCTGTATGGCGCCAACGATTCCTATTTCGGGCCGGCGCTGGCGCGGCGGCTATTCAATTCGTTTGCCGGTTCCGGCGGCCGCGGTGAACTGTTGGCCTACGGACCGTTCAAGCGCGACGCCCACCTGACCCTGGGCAGCCGCGACGGCGTGGCGGTCTGGCTGCCCGCCACCTTGCGCTTCCTGCAAGAAATCGGCATGCCGGTGCGCCGGGTGTATAGCGTGATCGACCCGCCGCCGCCGGCCGAGACGCATTTCGCGCTGCTGGACGACATCGCCGCCGTGCCCTACCTGACGGAGCCGGGGCGCGCCGCCTACCGGGCATTCCTCGACAAGACGGCGCCGCGCGCCTTTGCCCTGTCGGAAAGCGGCGCCTGGGGCTGGGCGGAGGAGGGCGAAAGCCCCGACTACCGGGCGCTCGCTTCCTGCCAGCGGCGCAGCAGCACGCCCTGCCACCTGTATTGCGTCGATGCCAGCGTGGTGTGGCCAGGCGGCCCCGGCCCGGGCGCCAGCGCCGCCGGCGGCGCCGATTAAGGGTCCGCGCACGATAGTTGTCGCCGAAACGGGGGGCGGGCGAATATACTAGGGGAAAAGGGAGGCCTTGCGCTTCCCGCCCGCCCTTATCATCCAGCGAGAATTCACCCTTATGGCGTCATCCCCAGAAAACCTCAGCATGGCCGTGTTTTGCGACTTTGAAAACGTCGCGCTCGGCGTGCGAGATGCAAACTACGAAAAATTCGATATCAAACCTATCCTGGAACGCTTGTTGCTCAAGGGCAGTATCGTCGTCAAGAAGGCGTATTGCGACTGGGACCGCTATAAAAGCTTCAAGGGCACCATGCACGAGGCGAACTTTGAGCTGATCGAAATTCCCCACGTGCGCCAGTCCGGCAAGAATTCGGCCGACATCCGCCTGGTGGTCGATGCGCTGGACCTGTGCTACACCAAGGCCCACGTCAATACCTTCGTCATCATCAGCGGCGATTCCGATTTTTCGCCGCTCGTGTCGAAGCTGCGCGAGAACGCCAAGCAGGTGATCGGCGTGGGCGTCAAGCAGTCGACCTCCGACCTGCTGGTGGCCAATTGCGACGAATTCATTTTCTACGATGACCTGGTGCGCGAAAGCCGCCGCACGGCCGCCAAGCGCGACGCGCGCGACACGCCGGCCGCCAAGCGCTCGCCGGACGAGGAAGTGCGCCGCAAGGAAAAATACGAGTCGCGCAAGACGGAAGCGATCGAGATGGCCGTCGAGACCTTCGACGCGCTGGTCTCCGAACGCGGCGACAGCGGCAAGATCTGGGCCTCGATGCTGAAAGAAGCGATCAAGCGCCGCAAGCCGGACTTCAGCGAGTCCTACTACGGCTTCCGCACCTTCGGCAACCTGCTGGAAGAAGCGCAGGCGCGCGGCTTGCTGGAATTTGGCCGCGATGAAAAATCGGGCGCCTATGTCTACCGCAGCAGCGGCCTGGTGGCCGTGCCGGCCGTCCTGAACGGCGAGGTGGCCAGCGAAGCGGCCATCGCCGGCGACACGGCCGTGACGGCGGAAGAGGGCAACCGCGAAGGCGGCAGCCGCCGCGAGTCGCGCCGCAATGGCCGTGGTGGCCGCAAGCAGAACGAGCATCGCCGCAACGAAGCGCCACAGGCTTTCGTGCCCGTGGCCGACGCGGAAACAGCCGTTGTCGAACAGTATGCGCCGGCGCCGCAGCCGGAAGTGCCGCACCAGGTGGCCGAAGCGGCCGCCGATGTGGTGGCTGAAGAAGGCAGCGCCAAGCGCGGTTCGCGCCGCAACGGCCGTGGCGGCCGCAAGAATGGCGATGGCGCCCGCGAAGCGCGTGCCGAAGCCGCCGCCGTCGAAGTGGCGCCGGTGCTGGAAACCATGCCTGAGCCTGAGCCGGTAGTGGAAGTCGTCGCCGAAGCGGTAGTGGAAGCGAAACCGAAGGCCAAGCCGCGCACGCCGGCCCGCAAGGCGGCAGCGGCGAAGAAGCCGGCCAAGAAAGCGGTCGATGTCGTGGAATCGGCTCCTGTCGTCGAAGCCGCACCGGTGGAAATCGCGCCTGTAGCGGAAGACAAGCCGGCCAAGGCGCCACGCAAGACGCCGGCACGCCGTCCGGCACGCAAGAAGGCGGAAGAGGCTTGATTGACGCCCCCAACGCAAGGGTCGGGGTCGGACGGGGACGCAGAGTCCCGGCGGGTCCGACCCCGGCATTTTGCTGCGTCCGTGTACGCCCGGCTTAAGCATGTACCACGGTGAACGCTTCAACAGCATTTCCCATACGGTGGGCGCCGCGCTGGCGGCCATCGGCGGCATCTTCCTGATTGTCGTGGCGGCCCGCACGGGCGACCCATGGAAAATCGTTAGCTGCAGCGTGTATGCGGCCATGCTGCTCACGCTGTACCTGACATCCACCCTGTACCACAGCGTGCGCGGCAAGGCCAAGGCCGTGCTGCAGCGGCTCGACCACTGCGCCATCTACCTGCTCATCGCCGGCACTTATACCCCTTTCATGCTGGTGACCCTGCGCGGACCGTGGGGCTGGTCGCTGTTCGGCGTCGTCTGGGGGCTGGCGCTGATCGGCATCGTGCAGGAATACCTGTATGCCAGCGGCGCGCGCATCCTGTCGCTGGTGATTTACGTGGCCATGGGCTGGCTGATCGTCATCGGCATCAATCCGCTGCTGGCGGCGCTGGAATGGAACGGTTTCCTGTGGCTGGTCGCTGGCGGCCTGTGCTACACGGGCGGCATCGTCTTTTACGCCACCGACCACAAGCTGCGCCATGGCCACGGCATCTGGCACCTGTTCGTGCTGGCCGGCAGTAGCTGCCATTTTGTCGCCATTTTGTTCTACGTTGCCTGACGTTGGCGCCTGCCTTCACTGTTGCCATCGTTCCATTATAATGGCGTGATATGTGAAAATCGCGCAACAATGCGGCAATAGTACGGGAGTAATAAGGCAACAATGGATATCAATTCGGATGACCTGAAAATCTTCGTCACCGTCATCGACAGCGGCACCCTGAGCGCGGCCGCCGTACACCTGGGACAAACCACCTCGGGCGTCAGCCGCGCCCTGTCGCGGCTGGAAGACAAGCTGGCCACCTCGCTGCTGACGCGCACGACGCGGCGCATGGAGCTGACGGAAGAGGGCCAGCTGTTCCTGGAAAAGGCCCGCGCCATCCTCGCCTCGATGGAAGACGTGGAAGAATCGATCCGCATCCGCCGCCAGAAGCCGGCCGGGCGCCTGTGCGTCGACGCCGCCTCGCCCTTCATGCTGCACTGCGTGGTGCCGCACGTGGCCGAATTTCGCGCCCTGTATCCGGAGATCCGCCTGGAGCTGACCAGCAACGACCAGATCGCCGACCTGCTGGAACACCGCACCGATATCGCCATCCGCATCGGCGCGCTGGTCGACTCGACCCTGCATGCGCGCGCCCTGAGCGCCAGCCCGCTGCACGTGCTGGCCACGCCCGCCTACCTGGCGCGCCACGGCACGCCGGCCACGCCGGAAGCGTTGTCCGGCCACGCGCTGCTGGGCTTTGCGCAGTACGAGCTGGGCAACAACTGGCCGCTGCGCCACGAGGCGGGCAACAGCTTGCAGATCGTGCCCGCGCTGGCCGCCTCCAGCGGCGAAACCCTGCGCCAGCTGGCCCTGCACGACCAGGGCATCGTCTGCCTGTCCGACTTCATGACGCGTGACGACATCGCCGCCGGCCGCCTGGTGAAAGTGCTGCAGCCGTTCTCTACGGGCTACCGCCAGCAGATCCACGCCGTCTACTACCGCAATACGCAACTGGCGCAGCGCATCAGCTGCTTCCTCGAATTCCTGCAGCAGAAGCTGTAGTGATCCGCATGCAATAAAGTACGTATTTTGTGCCTGATCCGGATGCTACCATTGTCATTTAATTATTTGGATCATCCATGAAAACACGTGTCGCCATTGCCATGCTGCTGTGTAGCGGACTTGCCGCTGCTGCCGAACCGGCCTATGTGGGCCGGGACGATTGCCGCATCGCCACGAACCCCCGCGTGGCCGGACACACGCCCGACTGGAACGGCGCATGCAAGGACGGCTACGCCAGCGGTCCCGGTGCATTGCAATGGAGCCTGGCCGGCAAGGAAACGGAGCGTTACGAGGGCACGCTGAGCAAAGGGACGCCAGAGGGCAAGGGCATTGCGCAATGGGCCGACGGCAGCCTGCATGACGGCAGCTATCGCGACGGCCTGCTGCATGGCGCGGCCATCATCGTGTTTGCGGACAAAAACAAGCTGGTGGCCAGGTTTGAGCAGGGCCGTGTGGCGGGCGACGTGAAGTTTTTTGCGCCATATGGCGACCGCTACGAAGGCGCGTGGCAGCAGGGCGCAACGTCGGCCGGCTGGCCGGAAGGCAGCGGCACCATGGTCTTTGCGCTGGGCGGCAGCTACAAGGGCCAATGGCACCAGGGCAAGCCGCACGGCGACGGCGAAATCCTCTATCCCAACGGGCAGGTGCTGAAAGGCCGTTTCAACGGCAGTTTCCTGCTGAGCGGCAAGGAAGTGGCGCCGATATCGACGCAGCGCTTCCAGGTCAAGCATCACCAGGCTTCGGTAGGCTCGCATCTGGCGGACGTGGCCGCTTCCGGCTATATCGTGCCGCCTGAAAAATCGTATGCCAGGCTGACGCCCGACCAGCAGCGCGTGGTGAAGCATGCCTACTATCCCGTCTTGCAGGAAGACGATGTGCCGCCCTACCTGGCGAATGGCAATGCCGAGCTGTCACGCACGCTCAGCGGCGTGGTCGGCCGCCTGGACAAGGTTGGCGAGATACACGCCAACGTCAACGTGGATGAGCAGGGCACGCCCAGGAGCGTGGCCCTGCTGAAAGTGCCGAGCCGCCAGGCGGGGGAAATGGTGGCCTCGGTGCTGATGCTGGCCAAATATACGCCGGGCCGCTGCGGCGGGCAGCCGTGCGCCATGGCGGTGCCTTTCCGCTTCAGCTTTGGCAATTGACGACCTCGCGGGAACTTTCAGGAAAGGCAGGAACATGCGGTGCACAACGTGCGGTGAATATGGCGATCTGATTCGCGCGGTCATCCGGAAAACGGGGCAGGAAGTGATCGTCTGCACGGAATGCGACGCCCTGTGGACGCAGCCGCAAGCAGGCATCGACACCGCGTGCCTGCGCGATGTTGCCGCGCATTTATTAGACTGCGGCCTGCCGCCCGACTGGGCGCAGCTGGAACTGGGCGCGCGGGTGCCGACGACGGGCACTGCCTAGGCAGGAACGTCAAGGACGGCCACTTCCGTCCCCAGCAGCTGTTCCACTTCATGCGCGGGCAGCGGGTGGCTGAAGTAAAAGCCCTGTGCCTCGTCGCAGCCGTGCTGGCGCAGGTAGTCCAGCTGTTCCGCCGTCTCCACGCCTTCGGCCACCACGCGCAGTTTCAAATTGTGCGCCAGCGCGATGATGGAGACGACGATGGCCGCGTCGTCGGCATCGCGCGCCACGTCGTTGACGAAGCTGCGGTCGATCTTCAGCACGTCGATGGGGAAGGTGCGCAGGTAGGCGAAGCTGGAGTAGCCGGTGCCGAAATCATCGATCGACAGCTGCACCCCCAGCGCCTTCATGTCGTGCAGCTGGCTCACCGCCAGCGCCACGTCGTGCATGAACAGGCTTTCCGTCAGCTCAAGTTCCAGGCACGACGGTTCCAGTCCCGTCTCGGCCAGCACGGCGGCGATCGACGCCACCAGCGCCGGTTCATTGAACTGGCGCGCCGACAAATTCACGGCCAGGCGCAGCTTGCCCAGGCCCGCCGCGTGCCAGGCTTGCATCTGCGCGCAGGCCTGGCGCATGACCCAGGCGCCGATCGGCACGATCAGGCCCGTATCCTCGGCCAGGGCGATGAAGCGCTGCGGCGCCACCATGCCCAGGTCAGGGTGCTGCCAGCGCAGCAGCGCTTCCACACCGACGATGCGCCCGCTGGCCAGGTCAAGCTGCGGCTGGTAATGCAGCACGAACTGGCCGCGCTCGAGCGCATTGCGCAGCGCCGTTTCGATGCGCAGCCGTTCCAGGGTGGCCTGGTTCATGGCCGTGGTGTAGAACTTGATGTTGTTGCGGCCCTGTTTCTTGGCGCAGTACATGGCGATGTCGGCCTGCTCGATCAGGTTCTGCGTCTCGCCATTCAGCGTTACGTCGCCGGGCGCGTCGTAGCGCGCCATGTCGTACACGGCCACGCCGATGCTGCAGGTGACGACGAATTCCTTGCCATCGAGGAGCACCGGCTGGGCCACGGCATCCATCACGCGCTGCACGATGGCGTTGCTGAGGGTTTCGTCGGCCTGTTCGCACAGGATGGCGACGAATTCGTCGCCGGACAGGCGCGCCACGGTATCGCTCTCGCGCAGGCTGGCCTGCAGGCGCGTGGCGATGGTTTTCAGCAGCAGGTCGCCGGCCTTGTGGCCCAGGCTGTCGTTGACGAATTTGAAGCGGTCGAGGTCGATCAGCAAGACCCACAGCGCGCGGTTCTTGCGGCGCGACAGGGCCATCGCTTGCGCCAGGCGGTCGCGCAGCAGGGCGCGGTTGGGCAAGCCCGTCAGCACATCGTGATGGGCGATATGCTGGATCTGCTGCTCGGCCAGCTTGCGCTCCGTGATTTCCGAACCCGTGCCGCGGTAGCCGCGAAACTCGCCCAGCTCATTGAACAGCGGCTCGCCATTGATGCTGAACCAGCGCAGCTGGCCGTCGCGGTCGTGCATCGCATATTCGAGGTTGGAAAACGGCAGGTGCGCTTCCAGGTTGGCAATATGCTGCTTGCCCCAGCGCGAATTGCGCATCTCCGGGTTGTTGTCCCAGCGCGTCATGCCGATGAAGCGTTCCAGCGGCATGTTCGACTTGTCCGTGAAACCGCTGGTGATATGCGTGAAGCAGAAGTGCGCGTCCTGTTCCCAGTACCAGTCCGAGGACAGGGCCAGCAGGCGGCGGAAGCGCTTCTCGCTTTCCTGCAGCGCCCGTTCGGTGCGCTGGCGCGCACGCACGTCCGCGCTGAGCAGCTCGTTGCTGCGTTTCAGGTCCGCCGTGCGCTGCTCGACCAGCAGCTGCACGCGGCGCGAGCGCTGCGTCAGTGACTGCACGAAAGCGGCCGTTAGCAGACTGAACAGCAAGCCGGCGACGAGGGTAAACAGCGAGCCCAGATGGTCGGCCAGGAAAGGGCGCGGATGGGCCACCACGCGCACGTGCCATGGCCGGCCGGCCGAGGCGAAGGCCCGGTCATAGTGGCTGTGGTAGGCGAACTGCAGCCACGGCGGCAGCGATTTCCAGGCGCTCTGCGGTTCGTCGGCCGGCGCCTGGCCATGCTGGAAGATGCGCTGGCGCGGATCGGCGCCGGCGTCCGCATACACGCTGATTTCCAGCTGCGGATCGCCCAGCAGGTCGGCCCCTTCGAGGATTTTCTGCACCAGTTCGCTGGCGCGGATGACGGCCGCCGTATCGCCGACCAGCGCCGCGCGCCGCTGCGCCACCGTTTGCAAAGGCACGCCATGGCGGTACACGGGACGCAGGATGACGAAGCCGCGCTGCGGTCCCTGCGCCAGGGCCAGCAGGCCGGTAGCCGTGGTCTGGTTGCTGACGATCGCCTGTTCCAGCGCGCCGGCCAGCAAGCCGTTCAGGCGCACGTTCAGGCCGAAGGCGGGGCGGTTGCCCTGCTGCGGTTCCAGGTAGTCGATCACCAGGTAGCTCGCTTGCGTAGCGGCCGGCACGATGGCGCCGTCGCGCATTTCCATCATGGCGTAGCCGGGCACGAGGCGCTGCATTTCCGCCTCGAAGGCGGCGCGCTGCGCATGCGGCACGATGCGGTGGAAATTGAAGGCCTGGATGAAGGGGTGGCGCTGCAGCAGCGGCGTGGTGAAGTCGTGGAACTGGCCGCGCGTGACGGGCACGACAGCTGCAAACAGCTGGTTGGTGGTGGTCAGCACTTCCACCGCGTCGTCGAGCCCCTGCTCGATGGCGGCCACCCTGGCGCCCGCGCGCTGTTGCAGGCTCAGGCTCATCTTGTCGTATTCGAGCTGGCTGATGGCGGCGAACAGCACGGCCGTCACGCTGACGCCACAGGCAAAGGTCAGCGCGGCCGCGGCGGAAATCGACAATGGCAGGCGGCCACGCAACATGGGGTTTCCTATCTCACTTCATGGATACAATAATTCGGCAGCGCCTGCGGGCCCGCGAAGGCCGTAGTTTGTCATAAACAACATCCGCCATGCGGATTTTGCACCATATCGCTGCTAATAAGCAACAATATAGTTGCACATTGGAAATGACTATCAGTTACGGCCGGCAGCGCTGCGGCGCCGCATGCGCCACAACTGCCACGCCGGCAGCAGGCGGTTCAGGAAGGCCAGGCCGCAGGCGCGGCGCCAGCGTGCCAGGCGCACGGCCCGCATGGCGCGGCCCGCCGCATGCTGTTCCGGCTTGGCGGCGAAGACGATGCGGTTGTTGCCGGCGATGCCGTCGAAGCTGCAGACGGCGCCACGGAAGGTCAGCATCAGCCGGGCCAGCATGGCGGGGTAGTGCTCGTCATAGCTGAACAGGTTAGCCACCAGCACGCCGCCGGGCAGCAGCGCGCGCAGGCAGTCCGCATAAAAGCGCGCGCTGCCCAGGGCCGGCGGCAAGCCCATCTCGTCGAAGCCGTCGAGCAGCAGCACGTCGGCGCAGCCCGGATGCTGGCGGATATAGCTGACGGCGTCCGTCTCGATGATGCGCAGGCGCGCGTCGTCCGGCGGCACCATGAATTGTTCGCGCAGGGCGATCACGTCGGCGCGCAATTCCAGCACCGTGATGCGCGCGTCGGGCAGGTGGCGGTGGCAGAATTTCAGCAGCGAGCCGCCGCCCAGGCCCACCATCAGGATATGCCGTGGCCGTGGCACGAAAAGGGTAAAGCACATCATGGCGCGCGCATAGCGCAGCAGCAGATGGTCGGGGCGCGACAGCAGCATTTCGCTCTGGATCATGCCCGGCTGGAATTCCAGGCGGCGCCGGTCGCCGCAGGTATGCACCTGGGGCGCTGGCTGGGAAGAGAGCTGGGCGTGCGGCATGGATGGATTTCGCTGAGTGGACCGGGGCTGGATGTTTTGTTGCATTCAGAGAAATCTGATAAGCTCCCGAGAGCATACCCGAATTGTAATCCGCACACAGTGTGCGCAATGGCGCGGCGGGCTGGCCACCTGCCATTTGACGCGTGGTTTCGAGCGCGGCGCAAGGCATCATACGGCGGGCGCCGGCAAGGCCGCGCAGCCGGGCACCATGGAGACAAGCATGTTTTTGGATCACCCGATTATCACGGCCACGAATAGCTTTACCGAGCCTGACCGCATCGAGCGGCTGACGCGCGTGTACGGCTACGCGGCGGCGCTGGCCGACCAGGCCGCCAACTTCGTTTTCATTGAAAAAGTGGCGCAGATTCACGATCACAAGGGCACCCTGATCGTCTTCTGGCACGACGCGCCCAGCGAGGCGGAAAAGCAGTACTTCGTGCAGGCCTGGGCCAGCAAGGTTGGCGACGGCAGCACCAATGTCGAACACGAAATCTGACACAGCGTGCCGCGCTGGCGCGGCGATAGCATAGCCCATGGATATCAAGACCCTGGTACTGGCCCTGGCGCTCGGCAACCTGAGCCTGTGCGCGGCCCTGTTCTTCTTTGAGTACGAGCGCAAGAAGTCGCTCAGCATGTCCACCTGGGCGGTGGCCAAGCAATGCCAGGCCGTGGCCTGGTGCCTGCTGTATTTCCGCGGCGTGCTGCCCGATTTCCTCTCCATCCTGCTGGGTAACAGCCTGCTGTTTGCGGGCATGGCGCTTGACGCGGGCGCGCTGTGGCAGGCGGCCGGGCGCGGCAACTGGCGCCGCATGGTATTGCCCGCGCTGGGCGTGTCCATCGCGCTGTTTGCCGGCTGCTACCTGTTCGACGTGGCGCCGCTGCTGCGCAGCGCGGGCGGTTCGCTGATCGTCGCCGGTTTCTTCCTGGCCGGCGTAGCCGCGCTGTGCCTGAAATGGCGCGAGGCGAGCATGCTGCGCCGCTTCCTTGTCGTCAGCATGGGCATCCTGTCGCTGCTGATCGCCGCGCGCGGCGTGCTGGCCGCCGCCGTGCCGGGCTTCGATGCGGAGCTGATGCAGCTGGCCGGTTTCGGCGCGCTGTACCTGATGATGCTGACGAATGCCTTCGGCTACCTGCTGCTGTCGCGCGAAAAGCTGGGCGGCGAACTGGCGCGCCTGGAAGTCATCGACACGGCCACGGGCGTGCCGAACCGGCGCGGCTTCTACCAGGCGCTGGCGCCATGGATGGCGCTGGCACGCCGGCCCGGCTTGCCGACGGCGCTGGTGGTGCTCAATATCGACCATTTCAAGCGCGTCAACGACAGCTACGGCCATCCGGTGGGCGATGCGGTGCTGAAAACCATCGTCGACACTTGCCGCCAGCAATTGCGCGACAGCGACCTGATGGGCCGCCTGGGCGGTGCCGAATTCGCCATCCAGCTGCCGCGCACCAACCTGGACGATGCGCTGATGGTGGCCGAACGCATCCGCGCCGCCGTCGCGGCGCTGCCCGTCAAGACGGAGCGCGCCGTGCTGCAACTGACGGCCAGCCTGGGCGTGACCACCATCCGCGCCGAGGACAGCACCGTCAGCCTGTTCAAGCGGGCGGACGAAGCGCTGCAGGCGGCCAAGCAGGCGGGCCGCAACAAGGTGGTCGAGGCCCAGCCTGCCAGCACGCTGGACGTGTAAGCCGGTTATTTCTTGGGCGAACCCAGCCAGCTGGGTTGCTTGCCGCATTCCTTGCTCAGGAAAAGGGCATCGAGGCCGGGGTCACAGCGGTGGTCAGGCGCTTTCATCGGCTCGACGCTCAGCCATTCACTCCTGGGCAAGATCTTTTCTTCGCGCGGCGCCACCGCTGGCGCGGGCGGCAGGCTGTCCTGCCAATTGGGCTCGGCGGCAGGCGCGGGCGGGGTGGCCCAGTCCGCGTCTACATCCTGCGCCGGGGGCGCCGCGGCGCTCGTGGCGGCGGCCGCATCCTTGCGCGGCGCTGGCGTGCTGGCCTGGGCGACGGCGCACAGCAAGGTGCCGGCGAACGCGAACAACACGGTGCGCGTGGCTGCGCTGGATATTGAAATCATGCTTACTCCTGGGTCGATGGCGGAAAGTCTTTCCATATAGTATGACGGTATCCGCAAGCAAAAAGACAAGAAAAATTGAAACTGCATGTTACCAAAGGGACTATAGTTAAGGTCAGCAAGCAAGTGCGCCGCAGCAATTGAGCCCAGGATGGCGGCCAAGAACCGTGGGGGCAGGGCGTTGGCAGCCAGGCATGTGAATCTCCTAACTTTCCTTTAAGCAAAGCAAGTTATCCTGTGGGGCGGGCATCTGTGCCGCAGTTGCCATCCGCACGCAGTCCCTTTTTTTACTCTTGCAAGGCCCATCATGAAAAGTCTCAAATCCCTGCCAGTATGGCCCCTTGCCGCACCGCTCGCCGGCTGGCTGTTCCTGTTCGGCGCCACCTTCGACTTCGGCGGCGCCTACCAGATCCTGCTGGTCGCCGGCCTGATCGGCAGCGTGCTGGCCGCCGTGTACCACGCGGAAGTGGTGGCGCACCGCATCGGCGAACCGTATGGCACCCTGGTGCTGGCGCTGGCCGTGACCCTGATCGAGGTGGCGCTGATCGTCTCGCTGATGCTGGCCGGCGGACCGGAAACGACGGGCCTGGCGCGCGACACCGTGTTTGCCGCCATCATGATCATCCTGAACGGCATCGTCGGCATCTGCCTGCTGCTGGGCGCCGGACGCCACAAGGAGCAGAGCTTCGGCCTGCTGGGCGTGAGCGCGTCGCTGGCCACCCTGGCGGCCATCGCCATCCTGACCCTGGTGCTGCCGAACTACACTTCCAGCGCCGCCGGTCCCTACTACAATTCGAGCCAGCTGATTTTCATCGCCGTCATTTCCCTGGTCCTGTATGGCACCTTCGTGCTGGTGCAGACGGTACGCCACCGCGATTACTTCCTGCCCAAGGAAGCCGTGGGCGACGAGGAAGTGCACGCCGAACCGCCGACGGCCAGCGTCGCCTGGATCAGCGCCGGCGCCTTGCTGGTGTGCCTGGGCGCCGTGGTGCTGCTGGCCAAGTCGCTGGCGCCCGCGCTGGAGACGGCGATCGCCGCCATGGGCGCGCCGAAAACCCTGGTCGGCATCGTCATCGCCGCCATCGTGCTGCTGCCCGAAGGCCTGGCCGCCGTGCGCGCCGCGCGCGCCAACCGTTTGCAAACGAGCTTGAACCTGGCGCTCGGCTCCGCCCTGGCCAGCATCGGCCTGACGATACCCGCCGTGGTGGTGGTGTCGCTGGCCACGGGCCTGACGATTACCCTGGGACTCGATATCAAATCGACCGTTCTACTACTGCTGTCGCTGATGGTGGCGACCCTGTCGCTGGGCACGGGCCGCACCACGGTCATGCAGGGCACGGTGCACCTGGTGATTTTCGCCGTGTATCTGTTTACCACGATCGTGCCGTAGAACACCTGTCAAAAACCTGCTGCGCGTCGGAAGGTGCGGTCTGCGATGCTCACTGGCTCGGCGTCCCCGTGCCGTCGTGCAGTTGCGCTACTCAACCGCAACTTCCTTCCGCTCGCTACGGTTTTGCCTGGCGTTCCTGAACGTCACCGCTAAGCGCCGTTTTGTCACAATCCTGTCACGCTGCTGTCATACGATGGGGGTAGTGTGGTAGGATTTTTAAATCGTTTAAATGATTTATATAGTTTGCCAGCTCAGTTTGATAATTTTTCAGCGGTTGGCGCAGCAATGACAAGACAAGAGGCCAGTATGTATGCAGCGGTGGACCTGGGGTCCAACAGTTTTCGTTTACACGTCGGCAAGCATGATGGCGACACCATCCGCGTCATCAAGAGCGTGCGCGACCCGATCCGCCTGGCCGCCGGCCTGGACGCCAATGGCGACCTGACCGAGGCGGCCATGCAGGGCGCGCTGGCATGCCTGCAGCGCTTTCGCGCCATCCTCGCCGGCTATGAACTCGACGCCGTGCGCGTGGTGGCTACCTCGGCCATGCGCGTGGCGCGCAACGGCGCCGTCTTCCTGCCGCTGGCCGAACAGGCCATCGGCTACCCGATCGAGATCATCTCGGGCGAGGAAGAAGGGCGATTGATCTACATGGGCGTGGCCAATTCGCTGGCGATTCCCGGCGAGCGCCGGCTGGTGATGGATATCGGCGGCGGCTCCACGGAACTGATACTCGGGCGCGGCAATGATATCGAACGTGTCGAATCGTTCAGTCTGGGCACCGTCAAGCAAAGCCTGTCGTTCTTCATCGGCGGGCGCATCGACGCGCCGTCGTTCGAGGCGGCGATTCTGTCGGCGCGCAGCCATTTCGAGGATGCGGCGCCGCCCTACCATCCGCAGCACTGGAAGACGGCCTACGGCTCCTCCGGCACCATCCGCACCATCGCCGACATCATTGCCCGCAACAAGCTGGGGGATGGTTTGCTCACCGGCGCCAGCCTCGATGCGCTGGCGCAGCGCTTCATTGAACTGGGCCACACCAGCCGCATCGACATGCCGGGCCTGCGGCCCGACCGCGCCAGCACCATCGTCGGCGGCCTGGCTATCTTGATTGGCCTGTTCCGTGAGCTCGACATACCCGCCATGACGCCGATCGAGGCGGGCTTGCGCATGGGCGTGATGTGGGACCTGTACCTGCGTTCGACCAAGCGCGACCGCCGCGAGCAGTCGGTGCAGGGCTGCATGGAAAAATTCCATATCGACCAGCAGCGCGCCGGCCGGGTGGCCGAACAGGCGCTGGCCATGTACGCCCAGCTCAAGCCCACCTCCGAGGCGCTGGTGAAATGCTTGCGCTGGAGCAGCCTGCTGCACGAGGTGGGCCTGGCCGTGTCGCAGACGGGCTACCACAAGCATGCGGCCTACATCGTGGAAAATGCGGATTTGCCCGGCTTTACCACGCGCGAACAGAAGACCATGAGCCGGCTGATCCTGGCGCAGAAGGGCAATCTGCGCAAGGTTGGCGAAGGCTTGTCCGACCCGGATTTCGCCAAGGCCGTGCTGGCGCTGCGCCTGTCCATATTGCTCATGCACGCGCGCATCGAGGCCGATTTCAGCGAACTGCGGCTGCGCATGAAGAGCCGCATCGAACTCGATATCAAGCGCGGCTGGGTGGCGCACCATCCTACCGTCTCGTTCTGGATCGAGAAGGAGCAGGAGTTCTGGGATGAGGTAGGGGTGGACTTCACCATCCGCGCCAGCGCCTAGAGGTTGATGCAGGAGCTGCAGCAAGGCGTATGCCTTGATGTGTGACAAGCAAGATTTCAAGAAACAGTATATATTGTTTATATTATTTACTAAACTGGAGAATCCATGACCAAGACTGTGCCAGCGAAAAAAGCCGACAGCGCGCCCGTATCGATGTTCCCGACCAGCGCTTCGATCAATGCGGCAGCGGCCAAGGCCGCACCGGCCGCCAAACCGGCAGCCAAGCCTGCAGCCAAACCTGCAGCCAAACCGGCAGCCAAGGCAGCCGTCAAGCCAGCCGCCGTCAAGCCAGTGGCGGCGAAACCGGCGGCAACGCCAGCCGCCAAGCCTGCCGCAGCCAAGCCTGCCGTCGCCCGGACGCCAGCGGCCAAGCCTGCGGCCAAGGCCGTGGTTGCAAAACCGCTCGCCAAGCCGGCCGCCAAGCCTGCAGCAAAAGCGGCCGTCAAGCCAGCGGCCAAGCCAGCCGTGAAGGCCGTCGCCAAGCCAGCTGCCAAGCCGGCAGTGAAAGCCGCCGCGAAACCCGTGGCCAAGGCCGCCGCCAGGCCGGCCGCCGTGAAAAAAGCCCCGGCCGCCAAGGTTGCCGCCGTCAAGGAAAAAGCCCGCAAGCCGAAACTGGTGCGCGACAGCTTCACCATGCCGGAAGCGGAATACGAGGTGCTGGGCCAGGTGAAAAAAGCCTGCCTGAAGGCCGGCTTCGAGATCAAGAAAAGCGAATTGCTGCGCATCGGCGTGGCGCTGATCAGCCAGATCGACCTGGCGACCCTGCAAAACGTGCTGGCCGGCTTGCCGCAGCTGAAAACCGGTCGTCCGAAGAAGGATTGATGGCGCGGGCAGGGGGGGGCGCCCCCTGCTTGCCCGTTCTGGTTTACCATGGGGCCTGTAATAGTTTCCCCATGGTTGCCATGTCAGAAGATACCCACGCCGAACGCGCCGGCTTCATCGAGCGCGCCATCGTTCGCCACCGCGCGGGCGATGCGACTCCCGCCATCGACCACGTCGCCGAGGAAATCCCCGTCGCGCTGGTCTTCAATGGCATTTCCCACGTCGTCATGATGGCCACTCCGCGCGACCTGGAGGCGTTTGCCTATGGTTTTGCGCTGACGGAAGGCGTGGTCGCTTCCGCCGATGCCATCTTCGACTGCGAAGTGTTCCTGCGTGCCGATTCGGCCGAAGTGGCGCTGACCATCGCCCAGGAAGATTTCGTGCGCCTGAAGGACCGCCGCCGGGCGCTGACGGGCCGCAGCGGCTGCGGCGTGTGCGGCATCGACAGCATCGACATGCTCGACTTGCAGCCGCAAGCGCTGCCGCCGTCCCTGATCCGCGTCGACCTGCCCACCGCGCTGGCGCGCGCGTCGAGCGGCTTGCGCGAACACCAGGCGCTGATGCAGGCCACCGGCGGCGTGCACGCGGCAGCGTGGTGCGCGCCCGACGGCGCCATCGTGCACGTGTTCGAGGATATCGGCCGCCACAACGGCCTGGATAAACTGATCGGCCACCTGGCCTTGAATGGCACCGACATGCGGCGCGGTTTCGTCTTCCTGTCCAGCCGTGGCAGCTACGAGCTGGCGCGCAAGGCGGCGCGCATGCAGATTCCCCTGCTGGCGACGATCTCCGCTCCCAGCTCGCTGGCGATCAATATCGCTACGCAGGCGGGCATGAAGCTGGTGGGCTTCTGCCGCCAGGATGCCTACGTCGATTACACGCCCGCCATCACGCTTTAACTTCACTGCGTTGCAGCAGCACGGGCACGGACTTTGACGTCGGCGTGCCGGCGCCGTCGGCCGTGCTGTCCAGCGGCACCAGCGCGTTCGTTTCCGGGTAGTAGGCGCCCAGGCAGCCGCGCGGGATGTCGTAGGCGACCAGCCGGAAAGCGTCGGCGCGGCGCGCCACGCCATCGTCCCAGGCGCCGATCAGGTCCACCAGTTCGCCATCGGCAAAGCCCAGCATGGCGATATCTTCCTTGTTGGCGAAGACCACCTTGCGCGTACCGTACACGCCGCGGTAGCGGTCATCCATGCCATAGATGGTGGTGTTGTACTGGTCGTGCGAGCGGGTGCTCATCAGGACCATCAGGCGTTCGCCATGCCGCTGCTTCGCGCGGTGCAGCGGCGTGTCGAGGTCCAGCGGGGCGACGAGGAAGCTGGCCTTGCCGCTGGCCGTCTTCCACACGCGCTGGCGCGACGCCACCGTCAGATGAAAGCCGCCCGGCTGCGCCACCCTGGCGTTGTAGTCGTAAAAGTCGTCAAACACCTTTTCGATATCGTCGCGGATGCGCGCATAGTCGGCCGCATACGCGCGCCAGTCCACCAGCGTGCTGCCCACGGCCGCTTCGGCCATGCCGGCGACGATGGCCACTTCCGAGCGCAGCTGCGGCGCGGCGGGTGCGTTGCGGCCGTACGAGATATGCACCATGCTCATCGAGTCTTCCACCGTCACGCCCTGCGCCACCCCGCCCTGCAAATCGATTTCCGTGCGTCCCAGGGTCGGCAGCAGCAGGGCTTCCTTGCCGATGACCAGGTGGCTGCGATTGAGCTTGGTGGCCACCTGCACCGTCAGCGCGCACTGGCGCAGTGCGGCGAAGGTCAGCGGCGTGTCCGGCGTGGCGGCGGCGAAATTGCCGCCCAGCGCGATGAACACCTTGACCTCGCCGCGTCGCATGGCGGCGATGCTGGCCACCACGTCGTGGCCGTGCTTGCGCGGCGGCGCGAAACCATACACCTGGCCCAGGCGGTCGAGGAAGGCTTTGCTCGGCTTTTCCTCGATGCCCACCGTGCGGTCGCCCTGCACGTTGGAGTGGCCGCGCACGGGACACAGGCCCGCGCCCGGCTTGCCGATCTGGCCACGCAGCATCATCAGGTTCGACAGCATGCGGATGGCCGCCACGCTGTGCTTGTGCTGCGTCAGGCCCATGCCCCAGGTGGCGATGACGCGCTGGCCGTGCATGAAAACGTCCGTCAGCGCCTCGACCTGCGCGCGCGCCACGCCCGATTCCTTCAGCAGCACATCCCAGCGCTCGGCGCGCAAGTCGGCGCGAAACGCGTCGAAGCCGCTGCAATGCTCGGCGATGAAGGCATGGTCGATGACGGCGGGCATGCCGGCCGCCTGCGCCGCGTCGTCGTGTTCGACGACGCGCTTGGCCACCGCCTTGATCAGGGCGAAGTCGCCGCCCAGGGTAGGCTGCACGAACAGGCCGGCCAGGCGCGTGCTGCCCAGGGTCGCCATTTCCAGCGCGCTTTGCGGGTCGGTGAAGCGCTCCAGGCCCCGCTCGCGCAGCGGGTTGATAGAAACGATGCTGCCGCCACGGCGCGCGCAGCCGCGCAGTTCGGCCAGCATGCGCGGATGGTTGGTGGCGGGATTCTGGCCGAAAATGAGGATGGTGTCGGCCAGGTCGAAATCGTCCAGGGTGACGGTGCCCTTGCCGATGCCCACCGTGGCCGGCAAGCCGCGGCTGGTCGCCTCGTGGCACATGTTTGAGCAGTCGGGGAAGTTGTTGGTGCCATGCAGGCGCGCCATCAGCTGGAACAGAAAGGCTGCCTCGTTGCTGGCGCGCCCCGACGTGTAAAACGCGGCCTGGTCCGGGTCGGGCAGGGCGCGCAAGTGGCGGCCCACCAGGGCGAAGGCGTCCTTCCAGGCGATCGGCACGTAGCGGTCGCTGGCGGCGTCATACACCATCGGCTGCGTCAGGCGGCCATGCTGCTCGAGCGCGTAGTCCGATTGCTGCAGCAGCTGCGTGACCGTGTGGCTGGCAAACAGCTCGGGGCCGGCGCGGCGGCTGGTGGCTTCGGCGGCGACGGCCTTGGCGCCGTTTTCGCAGAAGGCGAAGGTGGAGCCGTGGTCGCGGTCGGGCCAGGCGCAGCCGGGGCAGTCGAAGCCGTCCGGCTGGTTCTGCGCCAGCAGCGCTTTCAGCTTGCCGGGCGCGACACGCTCCTGGCGCAGGCTGATGGCCACGTGTTTCAAGGCATCCCAGCCGGCGGCAGGCTTGGTGTAGGGGCTGATGCGGGCGGCATCTGTATCTTTCATGGCGTCTTCCGGCGGGGCGAGTGTGGTAATTATGCACGATCTCCCAAGGGCATTGACTTGCGTCATGGAAATGACATTCGGCTGTCATTTTCCTGACATATTAGACAAGTACGCTGGAGTCGTCTTGATCACAGGGATGAAACCATGCAAAACATAATCGCATCAAACGACGTCAAGGCCCGGCCAGTGCAGCTGGTGCTGAGCCAGGCCACCACGGCCGCGGAATTGCGTGAAGTGCAGCGTCTGCGTTACAAGGTGTTTATCGAGACCATGGGGCTGACGTCGCTGGCCAATGCCGATGGCCTCGACAGCGATGAATTCGATGCGCATTGCGATCACCTGATCGTGCGCGACGCCGATACCCTGAAAGTGGTGGGCACTTATCGCGTGCTGAGCGCTGCCAAGGCGGCGAAGATCGGCCGCCTGTACTCGGAAAATGAATTCGACCTGAGCCGCCTGAACAACCTGCGCGGACGCATGGTCGAAGCGGGCCGCGCCTGCATCCATCCGAAGTACCGTGGCGGCAGCGTGATCATGCTGCTGTGGTCAGGCCTGGCCGAATACATGCGCCGCGAGCGCTGCGACTATCTGGTCGGCTGCGCCAGCATCAGCCTGGCCGATGGCGGCCATAACGCCGTCGCTGTCTACCAGGCGCTGGCCGAGAAGCACATGGCCCCCAGCGAATACCGCGTCACGCCGCACCTGCCATTTCCCATCCACCAGGTGGAAGCGGCGCACAAGCCGCAAGTGCCGCCGCTGATCAAGGGCTACCTGCGTTCGGGCGCGTGGATTTGCGGCGAACCGGCCTGGGATCCTGATTTCGAAAGCGCCGACATGTTCATGATGATGCCGCTGGCGAATCTCGATGAACGCTATGCGCGCCATTACGGCGTGGTGCCGGCCAACTGACGAGCGTCAGCCCGGCAGCTGGCTGGCCAGCGCCTGTATGGCGCCGCGCAAGCCGGCCGTCGCGCTGTCCGGCGGCAGCAGGTCGAGCAGGAAGCGCAGGGGCGCCGTGACGGCTTCGGGTTCGCCGATGCTGCCGTGGCGCCGCACGGCGTCGTGGTACAGCGCCAGAAAGGACTGGCGCGCCGCGGCATCGAAGGGGGCGCCGCCGTGCACGCCCCACAGGGCCGCCATCAGCGCGGCGCGCACGGGGGCCGCCGCATCGATGGCGCGGTGCTCGTCCGCATGGCGCTGGCGCGCGTAGTCGATGGCGTCGTGCAGCAGTTCGTCCAGCTTCGGGTGCAGCGCCTGCCAGGCCTGTTCCTCGCCATGGCTTTTCAGCAGCAGGGTGCCGGCCAGCACCTGGAAGACCAGATCGCAGTCGGCCGCGCCGCTGCGGTGGCGCGCCTCGTCCAGCGCTGCCAGGCAGGCATCGCTCATGGCGCGCAGCGCCGGCACGCCCGTTTCCCCGGCCTTGCAGGCGAGGCGGGCCTGCAAGGCCCAGTAGCGGCCCAGCAGGGCCAGGCGCTGCGCCGTCGGCGCCAGCGCCACCAGCAGGTCGATATGCTGTTTCCCGTCCTGCAGCAGCTGCCGTCCCTGCGCCATATCCGGCGCGGCCGGCACTTCGATGCCGGGGCCCGCATCCAGGCCGCACAGGGCCGCGCCCTGGCGTATTTCCAGTTCCGCCAGGTGCGCCAGCGCGCGCAGGGGCACCTTGCCGTCGGCCGCGCTGTGCGCCGCCCGGTAATGCTCGATGGCGCGCAGGGTGTTCTCCAGTCCACCGAGGCCGGCCCGCGTGGCGGCCATGTTTTCGCGGATATCGGCGCAGCCGAAGAAGCGCGTGCGCACGGCGTCCTCGATGCAGCCGAGTTTTTCCCCGATGGCCGCGCGGCGCGCCGCATCGGCGCCGGCCAGGCGCGCGTGCAGGGTTTCCAGGTCGGCCAGCAATTGGCCGTGGTAGCGGTAGTCGGGCGCCTGCCAGGGCCGGCTCTGCGTGTTCGGGAAGCGGTAGCGGTCATCGCCATATGCCTGGTAGGCGCCCCAGGTGTTCGAGGCGGGAAACTGCAGATAGGCCGCCTCGCGCGCCTGGCGCACGGCGTCGCCGAAATATTCGCCGCTCAGCATGGCGTGGTAGACGCTGTGGGCGAAGATGCTGGCCGCCTGGTCGTCGATGCGCCAGCCGGCCGCGATCACCGCCTGCGAACCCATTTCAATAAAGGCGGTGGCCAGGCTGGCGGCCAGTTTCGACCATGGCGCGATGGCGTCAGGACGCATGTCGCCCAGGTGGCAGCAATTGATGAAGACGAACTGCGGCACCCGTTTCAGCTTGCTCACCTGCGCGGCCGTCAGGCGCGTCTTCGGCCCCAGCACCAGGCCCGTATGGGCGATGCCGGGGCCGGCCACCTCGCCATGGCCGGCCAGGTGGATGGCAAAATAGCGCTCGTCGAACAAATGCACCAGCACGCGCTGGGCCTGCGGGCGCAGCAGTTCGCGCACCTGGTAGCCATACGCGCCGAACATGCGCGCCACGTCCTGCGCCTCGGCCTGGGCGCCAGGCAGCTCGGGCAGGCCGGAATCCGTGTCGCCGATTACCAGCACGCTGTTGCTGGGCGGGCTGGTGGCGGGCGGCTGTTCGCGCAGGCTGGCCAGCTGGCGCACCATGCCGATGCGTGTCGACAGCGGGCTTTCCTCGTTGCCCGCCTCGTCGCGCATCAGTTCCCAGGGATAGATGGCGGCGCTTTCATCGACGGCCAGGATCAGGCCGCGCATCTCGGGGATGGCCGCCTTCAGGCCATTGGGCAGCATCAGTTCGTACAGGGCGCGCGACAAGCCCGGCTGGTCGGTGGTGTTGTCGGTGGCGTCCATGATCAGGCCATCGACGGCTTGCCGCTGGTTCGGCTCCTCGTCGACGCTGTTGTGGGCGCGGTCCGTCAGCAAGGTGAAGCGCAGGGCGCCGGAGAGGTCGGCGGCGACGATCTGCACGCGGCGCCAGCCATTGTCGCCGCTCAGGGCGGGCAGGATGCGCCGGTAGCCGCCGGGGCTGTGGCGGATGCGCCGCTCGAAGGTGAAGCTGCCCTGGTAGCGCGCTTCGGCCAGGATCTGCTCGATGGCCACGGCGGCGGCGATGGCGCGCGCTTCCGACTGTTCGTAGATGGCGACGTGGCCGATGCGGCAAGCCATGCCCGCGTCTTCCAGGCGCCGGTTGGCGCTGCGCGCGCCGTCGATCAGGGCGCGCGCGCACAGGGCGATGCTCAAGCCGCCATAGCCGGAACCGGACAGCAGGCTGGCCACGCGCAAGCCGTGTTCGCCCATGGCCGGCGCGCCGGCCTTGCCGGCGGCCCGTACCTGCAGGCAGACGCACGCGTATTCCAGCAGGCCGCCGGCAAAGGCGCGCGCCAGTTCGCCCGGCGTCAGTTCGCCCAGCGCGCCCAGGCCGATGACGATGGCGCCGCCTGGCCGCTGCGCCGCATCGGGCTGCAGCACCACCAGGGCCGAATCCGGGCGCTGCGGAAAGCGGCCCAGCGCATGGATTTCCTGCAGCTTGCCGGCCAGCAGGCGGTCGAGAAAGCTCATGCTGCCGCGCAGCGATTCATAGGCATAGCAGCCGCTCATGACGGGCGCGTCGGCCGAGGCCATGCTGCCGTGGATGACGGACATGCTCAGGCGCGCCGCGCGCTGCTCCAGCGCGCCGGTGCTGTCGCCGGCGCCGATGGCCGCGTCCAGCAATTCCTGCGGCAGCGGGTACAGCGGCGGCGCGTCCGGCGCGTGCGGGCGAAAGCGGGGTGGGGCGCCGCCAGGCGCATGCGGCGGCTGGCGCGCCAGCGTCCCCGCCTGGCCCGTGTCGAGCAGCTGGGCGATAGCCGGGTAGGCTTCGCGCTGCAGCAGCAGTTTGCCGTGTGCGGCCAGCAGGTAGCAGGCCTCGATCCCCGGCGGTATCGCGCCCGCCCATGGCGTGCGCCCATCGCCATCGGGCGACCAGGCCAGCTCGATGCCGCCCTCGCGCAGGCGCAGCGCCACCGGCGTGTCGGCGCAGCCGGCCAGGTAGCTGCACAGGCGCGTGTCGAGCGGCGCCGCCGCCAGCAAGTCCAGGGTGGCGCGCGCGGCCGCCAGCGCTGGCGCTTCGGGCGCCTGCCAGCCGCCGGGCAGCGCCGCCTGCCGGTCGCCGGCGGCCAGGCTGGCCCAGGTTTGCGGGTCGAAATAATCGATGGCGCCCGCCGCCGGCGCCGCCTGCGGCCATGGCAGCATTTCCAGCACGCCGGGAAAGGCCCGCACAAAGCCGAGAAACTGGCGTCGCGTATGCTTCCAGGCGATCCAGCAGCCCAGCATCTGCACCAGCGGATCGCGTCCCAGCAGCACTTGCACCATGGCGTGGCTGCCCCGGTTGGGCGTGCCCACCTGCAGCAAGCGGCTGCCGGGAATGGCGTCCAGGCGCTGCCAGCGGTCCCGCAGGGCCAGGCGCGCCACCAGCCCGCCCATGCCATGGGCGACGATGCGCAGCGGCTGGCCGCGTTCTTCGGCGTCGCGCATGGCCGCGTCGAGCACGGGAAGAAAGGCGGCGCCTGTCTCCTGCAGCGACAGCCGCCAGTCATAGGTAAAGGGCCGCACTTCCTGGCTTTGCGCCAGGTAGCGGGCGAACGGCTCGTAGCATGGTTCCAGCCAGCCGGCGCTGACGATGTGCGGCTGGCCCACGGCCAGGCGTTCGATGCGGCCCTCGACCAGGTTGACGGGGTCGAACCAGATGCGGTTGCTGCCCACCTGCAGGTGGCTGCCCATGATGTCGGGCAGCAGCAGCACGATGGGCGCATGCGCGCGCCGCTTCGGCACTTCGCCGCCGCGCGCCAGCAAGCCGTGCTCGATGCCGGCCAGCGGCAGGTAGGCGGCGTCGTCACCCGCCAGCGCCTGCACCGCCGCCGTGCCCGATGGCAGGCGTTCGAAGTAGTTCAGGTGGTGCATCTGCGGCCCGCGCAGCAGCAGTTGCCGCACGGGCGCGCTACGCGTGGCGCCGCCCGCCATCGAGGCGCAATTGACTACCAGGTCGCTTTGTCCGCCATAAAAAATCTCGCCCAGGCAGCCGGCCAGCCAGCCCAGCAGGCTGTCGCCGCCGCAGTCGCCCGCCAGCACATGCAGGGGGCTGGCCACGCGCACGTCGGGTGCGTTGAGCAGGGCCACCAGCGGCGAGTCGGGCATCATCGCTTCCAGACCAGGCAGGATGCGCGCATCGCAGCGCTGCCGCACCACGGCCAGCAGGAAGGCCATGGCGCCATCGGCCGCCGCGCCCGGTGCCAGCAGGTTGAACATCACGCTGGCCCAGCGGTCCAGGCGGCCCGACATCAGGGTGGTGCCGCGCGCGGGACAGCCCACGCGCACGAAGCGGGTGACGCGGATGGCGCGGGTTTTCAATTCCATGCTCAGCTCGCGCAGGCGCGCCGCGTCGTCGGCGTAGCCGGCGCGGCCGCACAGCTGCGATTGCGCCACGAAGTGTTCGATGTCATGGCTGTTGAACGCTTCGCCGCCCACCGTGTTTTCGCCCAGGCGTTCGAGGCCGTCGCCCGCCAGGTCGACGGCGCCACGGCTGTCGACCCGCTGCGCGCGCGCCAGCAGTTCGCCCACCAGCCCGCCGCGCGAATGGGCCAGCAGGTGCAGCACGGCGCCATGCGGCAACTGGCGCACCAGGGCCAGCGCGTTGTGGATGGGGCTTTCGCTGAGGCTGCGGTGTTCGTAGCCATAGATGCGGTTGCCGTATTGCGCCGCCAGGCGCGGCGCCAGGCCATTGCGCCACAGGCCGCCAAAGCTGCGCGCGGTCGACGCCGCCGTGCCGTGCAGCAGCAGCAGCACCGGTTCCGGCCCTGGGGGCAGGCTGGCCACCTGCGTCATGGCGCCCTGTTCGATGCCGCAGCGGTACAGGCCCAGACGCTGCTCCAGCTGGCGGTCCTGGAAGGCGCCGGCCGCCGCCAGCGCCGTCATGGCGCCGGCGCCGCCACGGTACACGCGCAGGGCCCTGAGCATCCAGGCGCCCAGGCCGTCGCGGCTGGCGCCAGGGGCCGGGCGCACGCCTTGCGGCCGCAGGGCCAGTCCCACTTCGATGGTGGCCGGCGCGCCATCGCGGGCGGGCGCGGCCGGCCCCAGGTAGCGCGGCAGGTCGAGCGCGCTGGCCAGCAGCGAGCTGCCGTCCGACAGCAGCAGCTGCACCACGTCGGCCGCGCCGATATCGAGGGCGGCGCGGCAGCTGCCGATGCCGCGCGCGCCCGACAGCACGTGGGTATCGCCATGCCAGCCGGGCGTGACGGGACAGTCGCCGGCGCTGGCGAGCGGGTCGCGCGTGAATGCCAGGCGCAGCACGGGTGGCGCGGCCGGCGCAAGGGGAACGCTGGGCATGCGGTCGGGAGAGTGGCGTAAAAGCTGACCTTGATACGGGAAGCGGCAAGGCGTGTTGCGTCAGATCAAGTGGAGGCGGAATGCTGGCGTCTAGGGAGCGGGCGGGCGTGCGGTGCAAGGATGAGGCGGGGAAGGGCGAGGCAGGGGAAGGCGGGGAAGGGCGAGGCAGGGGAAGGCAGGGAAGGGCGAGGCAGGGCAGGGAAAGGCAGGGCAGGGCAGGGAAAGGCAGGGAAAGGCAGGGCAGGGAAAGGCGAGGCGGCGGGTGGTGAATGGAAGCGGGGCAGAAACAGGCAGCAAGGTTTGGGCTGGGTTTCTTCGCTATCGTGCTCGGGTGCTCTGCGGTGAGCGAACTACGCGAATTTCATGGCAAAAGTTCATGGCGCCGGGAACCTGAGTGCCTGGCAAGGCAAGACAACAGCGTGGTGTTTCAATGTACCGGTGTAGCGGACAGTTCCTTCAGTTCGCGGATGGTGATGTCCGATTTTTCATGCATGCGCAATAAAATCGTTGCACCGACCGACAGTTTGCCGTGCCGAATCTTGCTGATGATGGGGGGCTGTACTTCCAGCACACGGCACAGTTCCGCATCATTTTTCAGATTCATCTTCTCGATCAGGGTATCGAGCAGCTTGTTGGGCACAAAACTCGATGGTTCGAGCGCACGCGCCCGGTTCATCGCTTCAATCATTTCCAGCTTCTTTTGCCGAACGTTCATTTACTCCTCCTTCAGGTTATGCAAGGGACAGGGCCAATTGAGCGGCCCTGGCTATAGTTCGTCATCGCAGTACGGCTGTCCGGGTGACGTAGTACAACATTCGCGTTAAAACATTGATAACCAGGCAAGTGTTTTCAATAATACTACGATAACAAAACTTGTGATACATGGTCAGTTAAATTAACTGATTGTTTGATCAATTCGGTTGACGATTGTTGTATTTTGTAATCCGCTTTTCGTCAGAATCATGGTCCTGTCCGCCATTTCGGCGGCGGCCAGCGAATGCGTGACCATGATCGCGCAACTGCCGTTGGCCTTGATTTCGGCGCGCAGCAATTGCAGGATGCTGTGTGCCGTGTCGGGGTCGAGATTGCCGGTAGGCTCATCGGCCAGCACCAGCGCCGGCTTGTGCACGAGGGCGCGGGCAATCGCCACGCGCTGCATTTCGCCACCCGACAGTTGCTGCGGAAAGTCGCCGCCGCGCCCGCCCAGGCCGACCGCCTCGAGCATGCTGGCGGCACGCTCCTGGGGCAGGCCGTTGAGCAGCAGCGGCAAGGCCACGTTTTGCAGCAGGGTCAGGTGCGGCAAGACGTGGAAGGCCTGGAAAATAAAGCCCATGCGGGCGCGACGCAGCCGGGTCGCGGCGGCGTCATCGAGGCTGGACATGGCAATGCCGTCCACCAGGATAGGGTGCGCTTCGGCACCCGCATCGGGCGTATCGAGGCCGGCGATCAGGTTCAGCAAGGTCGACTTGCCGACGCCCGAGTCGCCCATGATGGCGATGAATTCTCCCGCCTGAAAACGGCAGGAAAGGTTGGCCAGGACAGGCCGGGCATTGGCATAGGACTTCGACAGATGGCGCAATTCGAGCATGGTATAAACGACTATCGTAAAGGGAGGCACGCGGGGGAGAGGGGGGCCTGGGGACGACAATGGCGCGCGGATTGTTTGGCCGGCAATGTGTAGTATACGACAGGCTTATCCTTTTTGCTTGGCAATACCACTTTTAAGCGTGCGGCCCCTTTTTCTGCCGGGGTTGACCTTAAGTTACCTGCCGCACGGCTGGCCCGGCAGGATTCCGCTATGATGGGAAAAAGTCATCGGCAAGCATCGGCAAAGGCGCCCCTCGCGGGCCGCAGCGGGGTCTGCGGCGCGAGCGGCGGCCAGGAACCAGCTGGCAGGTGCAAGCCGAGCAAGCCCTTCATGAACCTTGAGAGACGACGCCAGCCCATGACCATGCCACTTGCCCAGAATACGTCCGATTTCCGTCCCGCCAGCCAGGCGGCCAGCGCCACGCCAGCCACGCTTGCCGAGATCAGCAGCGGCCTGCTGGCGCGCGCTGCCAGCACCTCGCCCAAGTATCTGTACGATACCCTCGGCTCCAAGCTGTTCGAGGCCATCTGCGCCTTGCCCGAGTATTATCCGACGCGCACCGAGGCGGCCATCTTTGCCCGCCACGGCGCCGACATCGCGCACGCGGTGGGGCCGGGCAGCACCCTGATCGACCTGGGCGCGGGCAATTGCGCCAAGGCCGCCGGCCTGTTCCCGCTGCTGCATCCGGCGCAATACGTGGCCGTGGATATTTCCTACGATTTCCTCAGTGAATCGCTGGGCCGCCTGCAGCAGCGCTTTCCGCACATCGAGATGACGGGCCTGGGCCTGGATTTTTCCAGCCGCCTTGACTTGCCGGCCAGCGTGCGCGATGCGCGGCGCCTGTTCTTTTATCCAGGTTCGTCGATTGGCAATTTTGCGCCCGAGCAAGCCATCGCCTTTTTGCGCCGCCTGCGGGCGAATGCCGGCGACGACGGCGGCTTGCTGATCGGCGTCGACCTGATCAAGGACGATGCCATCCTCGACGCCGCCTATGACGACGCGCTGGGCGTCACGGCTGCCTTCAACCTGAACATGCTGCGCCACGTGAATGGCCTGATCGGCGCCGATTTCGACGTGCGCGCCTGGCGCCACCACGGCTTTTTCAATGCCGATGAAAGCCGGGTCGAGATGCACCTGGAAGCGCGCAGCGAGCAGCTCGTGCGCTGGCAGGGTGGCCAGCGGCGCTTTGCGAAAGGCGAACGCATCCACACGGAAGACAGCTACAAATACACGCGTGCCGGTTTTGTCGGCTTGCTGGAACAGGCGGGGTTTTCCGCCGCACAAGTGTGGACGGACCCGCAGCAGTGGTTCGCCGTGATTTACGCCCGCGTCATCCGCGACTGACAACGCCAGGCCAAACCTGCTGCGCGTCGCGCTTTGCGGCCTGCGGGGCTTGCCGGCCCGGCGCCCCGTAGCAAAGTGGCGTTGCGCTTCGTGGCCACAAATCACTGCCGCTCGCTACGCTTTTGTCACCCGTTCAAGATGCCAACAGAAAACTGAAAAAGACCACCATGCTGATCGATCACTACCACAAGGTGCGCCGGCATTCGCTGCTGCTGGCCGAACCGTTGTCCGACGAGGATTGCGGCGCGCAGTCGATGCCGGACGCCAGCCCCGTGAAATGGCATCTGGCGCATACCACCTGGTTTTTTGAAACCTTCATCCTGGAAAGTATGGAAACGGCCTTCGCGCCGTTTCATCCGGCCTTCCGCGTGCTGTTCAACTCGTATTACAACGGCGTGGGCGACAAGCATCCGCGCGCCCAGCGGGGCTTGCTGACGCGGCCCGGCATGGATGTCGTGCGCGCCTACCGGGCGAATGTCGATGCGCGCATCGGCCGCCTGCTGGCGGGCGAGCTGGCGCGTCCCGAGCGCGAACGGCTGACCATGCTGCTGGCGCTGGGCCTCGAACACGAGCAGCAGCACCAGGAATTGCTGTTGACGGACGTCAAGCACCTGCTGGCGCAGAGTGCCTTGTTTCCCGCCTATCTGGACAGCGCGGTGCCGGCAGCAGCGCCACAGCCAGCGCCGACGCCGGCCTGGATCGCCTTCGACGGCGGCCTGGCGCAGATCGGCCATGCGGGCGACGGCTTTTGCTTTGACAATGAATTGCCGCGCCATCCGCAATACGTGGCGCCGTTCCAGCTGGCCAGCGCGCTGGTGACGAATGGCGAATTTCTCGCCTTTATCGAGGCGGGCGGCTACCGCACGGCGCATCTATGGCTGGCCGAAGGCTGGGACTGGGTGCGCAGCCAGAGCTTGCAGTGCCCACTGTACTGGCAGCGCGATGACGCCGGCCGCTGGCAGGAGTTCACTTTATATGGCTTGCGCCCGCTCGACGCGGCCGCGCCGGCCACGCATCTGTCGCTGTTCGAGGCCGATGCGTATGCGCACTGGGCCGGCGCGCGTCTGCCGACGGAAGCGGAGTGGGAAGTGGCGGCGCAAGGCGTTGAGATGGAAGTGGGGCGGCTGCATCCGGCCGCCGGTGCGTCCGCTGTGGCGGGTAAGGGCTTGCGGCAAATGTTCGGCCACTGCTGGCAATGGACCAGCAGCAGCTATGCGCCGTATCCGGGCTACCGCACGGCGCCCGGCGCGCTCGGCGAATACAACGGCAAGTTCATGCTGAACCAGTATGTGCTGCGCGGCTCGTCCTGCGCCACGCCGGCCGGCCACGCGCGCGCCAGCTACCGCAATTTCTTCCCGGCCGGGGCGCGCTGGCAATTTTCCGGCATCCGCCTGGCGCGCCAGGTGGAATAGCCAGTTAGCCCAAGCGCGGGACAGCGGAAGGCGCCGGGCGGGCTGGCGCCTTGGCGCTGCCAGGCTCAGGCCGCTCCAGCTTGAACTGGCTGACCAGGGTTTCCAGTTCGCCCGCCTGTTCATGCATGGCCGCCGCCGCCGCAGCCGCTTCCTCGACGAGGGCCGCATTTTGCTGCGTCGTCTGGTCCATCTGCATGATGGCGGCATTGATCTGCTCGATGCCTTCGCTCTGCTCGTGGTTGGCAACGCTGATTTCGCCGACGATATCGCTGACCCGGCCCACGCTGGCCACCACTTCATCCATCGTGGCGCCCGCCTGGCTGACCAGCTGCGCGCCCTGCCCGACCCTGCTGACGGAGTCGGCGATCAGTTCCTTGATTTCCTTGGCGGCCGCCGCCGACCTTTGCGCCAGATTGCGCACTTCCGAGGCCACTACCGCAAAGCCGCGTCCCTGTTCGCCGGCGCGTGCAGCTTCCACGGCCGCGTTCAGCGCCAGGATATTCGTCTGGAAGGCGATGCCGTCGATGACGGCGATGATGTCGACGATCTTGCGCGACGAGGCGTTGATGGCATCCATGGTGCCGACCACTTCCGCCATGGCCGAGCCGCCGCGCTGGGCGATTTCCGACGCCGAGCGAGCCAGCGTGTCGGCCTGGCGCGCGTTGTCGCTGTTGCTGCGCACGGTGCCCGTCAGTTCGATCATCGACGAGGCCGTTTCTTCCAGCGCGCTGGCCTGCGCTTCCGTGCGGGCCGACAGGTCGGCATTGCCGCTGGCGATCTGGCTTGAGGCCACGGCGATGGTGCTTGTGCCGCCGCGCACTTGGCCCACCAGGGTGGCCAGGTTATTGTTCATGTCGCGCAGCGCCTGCAGCAGCTGGCCTGCCTCATCCTTGCCGTCGGCGGCGATTTTGCTGCTCAGGTCGCCTGCGGCCACGGCTTGCGCCACGCGCAGGGCATAGGCGATCGGCGTGGTGATCGAGCGCGTCACCCGCCAGGCAAAGAGCACGCCCAGCAGCAGGGCGGCGGTGCCCAGGCTGGCCATCAGCACATTGGCTGCGGAAATATTCTGCTGGATTTGCTGGCCGCCATGCACGACAACGCCGCGCTGGATGTCATTCAGGCGGTTCACCGTTTTTTGCAATTGATTCAGGGCCGGCAGGGTATCGTCGCGCACGTGCTTGGCCGCTTCCGCGCGCTGTCCCGCTACCAGCAGCTTGTCCGCCTGGCTGAACGAGACGACATAGGCCTTGCGCTGCTGCTTCAGCGTGGCCAGCAGCTCCTTGCCTTCAGGCAGCACGATCAGGTGGTCGAGGATGGCCAGCGCATCGGTGATGGTAGCCTTGTTGGCGTCGATTTCGCCGTGGATGGCGTTGGCGCGGGCCGGATCTTCATGGATGAACAGCTCCAGCACCAGTGCAGCGTTCGAACGCGTGGTGCTGCGGATGGTGGTGATGGCGTCGGCCTTGGCCCAGTCTTTCTCGATGATGGCTTCGCTGAGCGCGCCGATCTTGTCCAGCCGGAAAAGGCCCGTGCCTACCAGCACTGCCATCAACAGCAGCACCACGCCAAAAACCGCGCCCAGGCGCACGCCTATCTTCATATCCGTCAATTTCATTTTATTCCCTCGGTAGCTAATGATCTGTCTCGATCTGTCTCCGCTGGTCTTGTTATGAAATGATTATACGGTCGGGCATACCTGATTTGCACTACTAATTGCCCAAGAGAAATGAAAAAGCGGCACGGCGATCAAGCCGTACCGCTTTTTTTCCCTATGAGGAGGGGCTGGCGCGTATTCAGGCGTCGCTGGCGACGACCTCTGCCGCTGTTGTTTTTTCCGCTTCCGTTTGCTTGATGCGACGGTTCACGGCCGACAGCACGGCCTTGAACGAGGCGGTGACGATGTTGCTGTCGATGGCGGCGCCGAACAGGGTCGGGCCGTTATCGAGGCGCAATTCGACATAGCAGGCGGCCTGCGCGTTGGCGCCGGAGCCGATCGAGTGTTCATGGTAGTCCATCAGCTTGATGTCCAGGCCCAGCGCATTGACGAAGGCGTCGATGGGACCATTGCCGCCGCCTTGCAGGGCCAGCGGCGACTGGCGGTGCGACAGGCTGATGTCGATTTGCACGGATTCGTCGCTGCTCGTGTCTTCCACCATGCGGTGCGAAGCGTAGGCGTACGGCGCCGTCTGCTCCAGGTATTCCTTCTGGAAGATATCGTGGATATCCTGCGCGGCGATTTCGCGGCCCGTGGCGTCGGCCACGGCTTGCACGGCGCGCGAGAATTCGATCTGCAGGCGGCGCGGCAAGACCAGGCCGTATTCCTGTTCCAGCAGGTAGGCTATGCCACCCTTGCCGGACTGGCTGTTGACGCGGATCACGGCGTCGTAGCTGCGGCCCAGGTCGGCCGGGTCGATCGGCAAGTACGGCACTTCCCAGATGCTGTCCGGCTGCTGCTTGGCGAAACCCTTCTTGATCGCATCCTGGTGCGAGCCGGAAAACGCGGTAAACACCAGGTCGCCCGCATACGGATGGCGCGGGTGGACGGGCAGCTGGTTGCATTCTTCCACGCACTTGCGCACGCTGTCGATGTCGGAAAAATCCAGGCCCGGATGCACGCCTTGCGTGTACAGGTTCATCGCCAACGTCACCAGGTCGACGTTGCCGGTGCGCTCGCCATTGCCGAACAAACAGCCTTCCACGCGGTCGGCGCCCGCCATGACGGCCAGTTCGGCCGAGGCGACGGCCGTGCCGCGGTCGTTATGCGGGTGCACGCTGATGATGATGGAATCGCGGCGCGCCAGCTTGCGCGACATCCATTCGATCTGGTCCGCATACACGTTGGGCGTGCTGCATTCCACGGTCGATGGCAGGTTGATGATCATCTTGTTGGCGGGAGTCGGCTTCCAGATGGCGCTGACGGCGTCGCAGATGTGCTTGGAGAAATCGAGTTCCGTGGTGGAGAACGATTCCGGCGTGTATTCAAAGCCCCATTCCGTTTGCGGGTGCTGCGCCACCAGTTGTTTCACGAGGGTGGTGCCGCTGGTGGCGATCTGCGTGATTTTCTCGCGCGACATGCCGAACACGACCTTGCGGAACACGGGCGCCACGGAGTTGTACAGGTGGATGATGGCGCGCTTGGCGCCGACGACGGATTCCACCGTGCGGCGTATCAGTTCCTCGCGCGACTGGGTCAGCACGATGATGGTGACGTCGTCGGGGATGCGGCCTTCATCGACGAGCTTGCGCACGAAATCGAAGTCCGTCTGCGATGCGGAAGGGAAGCCCACTTCGATTTCCTTCAGGCCGATGGCGATCAGCATCTCGAAGAACCGCAGCTTCTTTTCCGCGCTCATCGGCTCGATCAGCGACTGGTTGCCGTCACGCAAGTCGGTGCTCATCCAGATAGGCGGTTTGCTGATGATCTGGTTTGGCCATTGACGGTCGGTCAATTTGACGGGAGGAAAGGCGCGGTATTTGGAAGCTGGGTTCTGCAACATCATGATCGGGTACTCCTGAAGATAGGGGGAAATCAATGGTTGTGGCGCAAGCTTGCCGGGCGGCCACGCAACACTAGGCCAGGCAAGCGATCGGTAGCGATAGCAGGTGTGGTGCAGCGACGATGCCAGCGGGGGCGGTCGCAGGGGGAACTACGTGTACGAATGGGGATGGTGCAAACATCATCAAACCTTCCAGGGTTTTTGAAACACGCCGGCGTGTGGCCAGGCGAAGCAATGCGGCAAACTTATGCGCGTGCTAGCAGTAGTCGCGATAGCGACAGCAGGGAAGGGGATGGATGTTTGAAGGAGGACATGCGCTTAATGTACGGGAAGTCGGGCGCGGCTGTCAAGCGTTTCCGTTTTACACGTAATGCACGTGTGGCGCCTCGTTCGGCATTTCCTCTGCCATGCGCGTCAGGATGCGCCGCAGCACGGCGGCGTCGTGCGGCAGGCGCGCGGCGAAAGCCTGCCAGCCCAGCAGTTTCAGCTGTTGCGGCATCTCCACCAGGCCGGTGACGGCATCCCAGAACGCATCCCAGTTCATGCCATAAAAGGAAGGGAAGACCAGCGCGGCCGCCAGGGCCGCATGCAACTGGCGCGGCGAGTGGATATCGCGCAAGTCGATGGTCACAAGGCCGGGCCGAGTCACACGTTGCCCTTGAGCAGGTCTTGCGGCTGGTACCGCATGCCGCTCAAGGCCCGGCTGCCGGTAAATTGATATTCTTTGGTCATAAGGAGTGATGGAAAAGTCCAGGCGCCAGTCTAGCAGCAGTCTGCTGGCAGGCTAGCCTCCCACGCGTTTGAAACTTGTCAATTGTAAACATTTAAGACAGGCTTCAGTGCCGGCGGCCCCGCTTGCGCTACAATCGGCTCTCCTTTATTGCCACTGCCGCGCGCGGTTTCCCCTCTCCACCATGTCCCCTAAACGCCTGACCCTGCTTGCCCTGGCCGCCTTCGTGCTGGCCGGTTGCGATACCACCGCCCCGAAACCCGTACAAGTATTGACGCCACCCGAACCCATGGCCGTCACGCCGCGCAAGATCAAGATCGGCCTGGCGCTGGGCGGCGGCGCGGCGCGCGGTTTCGCGCACATCGGCGTGATCAAGGCGCTCGAATCGCAGGGCATACAGGCCGACATCGTTACCGGCACCAGCGCCGGCAGCGTGGTGGGCGCCCTGTATGCGGCGGGCAACAATGGCTTCGCCCTGCAAAAGATGGCCTTCGACATGGACGAAGCGGCCATTTCCGACTGGGCCTTGCCCCTGTTCGGCAAGTCGTCCGGCGTGCTGAAGGGCGAAGCGCTGCAAAGCTATGTCAACAAGGCTGTCGGCGGCGTGCCGCTGGAAAAACTCAAGATACCGTTTGGCGTGGTGGCAACCGATCTGAAGAACGGGCAGCCGATCCTCTTTCAGCGCGGCAATACCGGCATGGCCGTGCGCGCCTCGTCGGCCGTGCCTGGCGTGTTCCAGCCCGTGACGATTTCCGGCCATACCTATGTTGATGGCGGCCTCGTCGCGCCCGTGCCCGTGCGCTTCGCGCGCGACATGGGTGCCGATTTCATCATCGCCGTGAATATCTCGTCGCAGACGGATACGCAAAAAGCCATCAGCTCGATGGAAGTGCTGATGCAGACGTTCGCCATCATGGGCCAGCGCATCAACCAGTTTGAATTGAAGGATGCGGACGTGGTCATCCAGCCCAGCCTGGGTACCATGAAGGGCAATGATTTCAACAGCCGCAACCAGGCCATCCTGGCGGGCGAGCAGGCGACCTTTGCCGTCATGGCGCAGCTCAAGCAAAAGCTGAAAGCCAAGCGCGAGCAGTAAGGGCTGGTTGCCTTGCGCATTTCGTATACAATTTTGTTTCAACATAACAAGGATGCCTCATGCAATCGAAACCGATTTTGACCCTGGATGACGTGAAGAAAATCGCTGCCGCCGCCGAAGCGGAAGCGGTCAAGAATAACTGGGCGGTCACGATCGCCATCGTCGACGACGGCGGCCACTTGCTGTGGCTGCAGCGCATGGATGGCGTGGCGCCGATCTCGTCGCACATCGCCCCATCGAAGGCCAAGACGGCCGCGCTGGGTCGCCGCGAATCGCGCATCTATGAAGAGATGATCAATGGCGGCCGCGTGTCGTTCCTGAGCGCGCCGGAAATCGACGGCTTGCTGGAAGGCGGCGTACCCATCGTGTTCGACGGTCACTACGTGGGCGCGGTCGGTGTCTCGGGCGTGAAATCGGCGGAAGATGCGCAAATCGCGAAAGCGGGCATTGCGGCCCTGACGGCCTGAGTAGTAGCCGCAGTTGCAGAACCAGCCGCCCCGCGCAAGCCGGGCGGCTTTTTTCATGGGGCGCAGGTTTTATGCTGCTGCGCAAAAAAATGCAGCGGAATCCATATTTTCTTCCTTGTGGAAAAGCTCCCTTTTGGTTATAATTCAAAGGTTTAGCCAATCACACATATACCGTAGCGACTACCCATCCCCTCATTCAAAATGACCGTTGAAACGCCCTGAGTGCATCTGGCTCGGGTAGCTAGGCGGTCGGTCTGACGTGGCGCAGCTACGGTAACTTTATCAGGAGTTGCCCTTGCCGCCATTTTTTTCTGGCCCTGCCGTTCCAGCCATATTAGCGCTTGCTGATGGAACGATCTTTAAAGGTTTTTCGATCGGTGCCGCCGGTCATACCACGGGTGAGGTTGTTTTCAACACCTCCATGACCGGGTATCAGGAAATCCTTACCGACCCAAGCTATTGCCGCCAGATGGTCACCCTGACCTATCCCCATATCGGCAATACAGGCGTCAATCCGGAAGACGTCGAATCTTCCAAGGTTCACGCCGCTGGCCTCATCATCCGCGATCTGCCATTGCTGGCATCCAATTTCCGTTCCACCCTCTCCCTGTCCGACTACCTCAAAGCTGAAAATATCGTCGCCATCGCCGGCATCGATACACGCAAGCTCACGCGCATCCTGCGTGAAAAAGGTGCGCAGGGCGGCGCCATCCTGGTGGGCACGCAAGGCAACGAGCCATCCGCCGCGCAAGCGCTGGAACTGGCCCGCTCCTTCCCCGGCCTGGCCGGCATGGACCTGGCCAAGGTAGTGTCAAGCAAGGACGCCTACGAATACCGCGAAACGGAATGGACCCTGGGTGCAGGCTACGGCCAGCTGGCCGATGCCGATGCGAAATACCACGTGGTCGCCTTCGACTACGGCGTCAAGCGCAACATCCTGCGCATGCTGACGGCGCGCGGCTGCAAAGTCACCGTGCTGCCGGCGCAAGCGACGGCTGCCGACGCCCTGGCGTTGAACCCGGACGGCATCTTCCTGTCGAACGGTCCCGGCGATCCGGAACCATGCGATTACGCGATTGCCGCGACTAAAGAGCTGATCGAGAAGGGCATTCCAACCTTCGGCATCTGTCTCGGTCACCAGATCATGGCCATCGCTTCCGGCGCGAAAACCTTGAAGATGAAGTTCGGCCACCACGGTGCCAACCACCCGGTGCAAGACCTGGAAACGAAACAGGTCCTGATTACCTCGCAAAACCACGGTTTCGCCGTTGACGCGGCAACTCTGCCCGCGAACTGCCGCGTGACCCATGAATCGCTGTTCGACGGTTCCCTGCAGGGCTTTGCCCGCACGGACAAGCCGGCCTTCTGCTTCCAGGGCCACCCTGAAGCGTCGCCGGGCCCGATGGATGTTGCTTACCTGTTTGACCGCTTCATCAACTTGATGGCTGCGGAGGAGAAAAAGAAAAATGCCTAAACGTTTAGATATCAAAAGTATTCTGATTATTGGCGCTGGTCCGATCGTGATCGGCCAGGCCTGCGAATTCGATTATTCCGGCGCGCAAGCGTGCAAGGCCCTGCGCGAAGAGGGCTACAAAGTCATCCTGGTCAACAGCAATCCTGCGACCATCATGACCGACCCGGAAATGGCCGACGTCACCTACATCGAACCGATCACCTGGTCGGTGGTCGAGCGCATCATCGCCAAGGAGCGTCCTGACGCGATCCTGCCGACGATGGGCGGCCAGACGGCGCTGAACTGCGCGCTGGACCTGTTCAACAATGGCGTGCTGGCGAAATACAACGTCGAGCTGATCGGCGCGTCGCCGGAAGCCATCGACAAGGCCGAAGACCGTTCCAAGTTCAAGGACGCGATGACCAAGATCGGCCTCGGTTCGGCACGTTCCGGCGTGGCGCACTCGATGGAAGAATCGTGGGCCGTGCAGCGCACCCTGGGCTTCCCGACCATCATCCGTCCATCGTTCACCATGGGCGGTTCCGGCGGCGGCATCGCCTACAACGAAGAAGAATTCGAAACCATCTGCAAGCGCGGCCTGGAAGCATCGCCGACGAAAGAGCTGCTGATCGAAGAGTCGTTGCTGGGCTGGAAAGAGTACGAGATGGAAGTGGTGCGCGACAAGGCGGACAACTGCATCATCATCTGCTCGATCGAAAACCTTGACCCGATGGGCGTGCACACGGGCGACTCCATCACGGTAGCGCCTGCGCAAACCCTGACGGACAAGGAATACCAGATCATGCGCAATGCTTCGCTGGCAGTGCTGCGCGAGATCGGCGTCGACACCGGTGGCTCGAACGTGCAATTTTCGATCAATCCCGTCGATGGCCGCATGATCGTCATCGAGATGAATCCGCGCGTATCGCGTTCGTCGGCCTTGGCATCGAAAGCGACAGGCTTCCCGATCGCCAAGATTGCCGCCAAGCTGGCCGTCGGTTTCACCCTGGACGAGCTGCGCAATGAAATCACGGGCGGCGCCACGCCGGCGTCGTTCGAGCCTTCGATCGATTACGTCGTCACCAAGATCCCGCGTTTCACGTTCGAGAAATTCCCCACCGCCGACCACCACCTGACGACGCAGATGAAATCCGTCGGCGAAGTGATGGCGATTGGCCGTACCTTCCAGGAATCGTTCCAGAAAGCCCTGCGCGGCCTGGAAGTGGGCGTGGACGGCATGAACGAAAAGACCAAGGACCGCGAAAAGATCGAAGAAGAACTGGGTGAGCCTGGTCCTGAGCGCATCTGGTACGTGGGCGACGCGTTTGCCCAGGGTTTCACCCTGGAAGAAGTGCACCAGCTGACCAAGATCGACCCATGGTTCCTGATCCAGATCAAGGAAATCGTCGACCTGGAACTGTGGCTCGATACGCAGAAGCTGGAAAACCTGGACAAGAACACCCTGTACAAGTTGAAACAGAAGGGCTTCTCGGACCGCCGCCTGGGCTTTTTGCTGCAGACATCGGACTCTGCCATCCGCGCCAAGCGGCATGAACTGAATATCCGTCCCGTCTACAAGCGCGTCGACACCTGCGCGGCGGAATTTTCGACCGACACGGCGTACATGTATTCCACGTACGACGAAGAGTGCGAATCGAACCCGACCGACAAGAAAAAGATCATGGTATTGGGCGGTGGCCCGAACCGTATCGGCCAGGGTATCGAGTTTGACTATTGCTGCGTCCACGCGGCCCTCGCCATGCGCGAAGACGGCTATGAAACCATCATGGTCAACTGCAACCCGGAAACCGTGTCGACCGACTATGACACGTCCGACCGCCTGTACTTCGAGTCCCTGACCCTGGAAGACGTGCTGGAAATCGTCGCCATCGAAAAACCGGTGGGCGTGATCGTGCAGTACGGCGGCCAGACGCCTTTGAAGCTGGCGCTGGACCTGGAAGCGAATGGCGTGCCGATCATCGGCACCTCGCCCGACATGATCGATGCGGCCGAAGACCGCGAGCGCTTCCAGCAGATGCTGCACAAGCTGGAACTGCGTCAGCCGCCTAACCGCACCGCGCGCACGGAAGCCGACGCCCTGGCGCTGGCGCAGGAAATCGGCTACCCGCTGGTCGTGCGTCCATCGTACGTGCTGGGTGGCCGCGCCATGGAAATCGTCCACGAGCAGCGCGACCTTGAGCGCTACATGCGCGAAGCCGTCAAGGTCTCGCACGATTCGCCGGTGCTGCTGGACCGCTTCCTGAACGACGCCATCGAGTGCGACGTCGATTGCATCTCCGACGGCGAAACGACCTTCATCGGCGGCGTGATGGAACACATCGAACAGGCTGGCGTCCACTCGGGCGACTCGGCTTGCTCCTTGCCGCCATACTCGCTGGCACCAGAAACCATTGATGAACTGAAACGCCAGACGGCGCTGATGGCCAAGGGCTTGAACGTGGTCGGCCTGATGAACGTGCAGTTCGCGATCCAGAAGCAAGAGATCGATGGCGAAATGAAAGACGTCGTCTTCGTGCTGGAAGTCAATCCGCGCGCGTCGCGCACCGTGCCTTTCGTCTCGAAAGCCACGGGTCTGCAGCTGGCGAAGATTGCCGCCCGCTGCATGGTCGGCCAGTCGCTGGCGTCGCAAGGCATCACGCAGGAAGTCGTGCCGCCGTATTTCAGCGTCAAGGAAGCCGTGTTCCCGTTCGTCAAGTTCCCGGGCGTGGACACCATCCTCGGCCCTGAAATGAAATCGACGGGCGAAGTCATGGGCGTGGGCCTGACCTTCGGCGAAGCGTTTGTGAAATCGCAACTGGGCGCTGGCGTGAACCTGCCAAAATCGGGCAAGGTCTTCATCAGCGTGAAAGCGTCGGACAAGCCGCGCGCCGTGCAAGTGGCGCGTGACCTGGTCGAGTCCGGTTTCACCGTGGTTGCCACCAAGGGCACGGCCGCCGTGATCGCTGCCGCCGGCATCGCCGTCACGCCTGTGAACAAGGTGATCGAAGGCCGTCCGCACGTGGTCGACATGATCAAGAACCATGAAATCGTGCTGGTGATCAACACCGTGGAAGAAAAACGCAGCGCCATCGTCGATTCGCGGGCCATCCGCACGTCGGCCCTGGCGTCGCGCGTGACGACCTACACCACCATCGCCGGCGCGGAAGCAGCCGTCGAGGGCATCCGTCACCTCGATGAGCTGCGTGTGTACGATCTGCAAGGCCTGCACAAGACCCTGCAGCAAGCATAGTCCGCGTGTCATTTGCAGTGACCGCCGTTAGGCGGTACACTGCATGCTTATCAACCACAGAGTTCCGTGCAGAGCAGCGCGCGGCCTCTGTGGTTTTCACTTGGTAAGGCCGTTAAACGTGGCAACACGCTGCAACGGCGCCGATAACTAGCAGATAGTAGAGATAACATGACCTCAGTCCCATTGACCAAATACGGCGCAGAACTTCTGAAGGAAGAGCTGCATCATTTGAAGACCAAGGAACGCCGCATCGTCATCGATGCGATCGCCGAAGCGCGTTCGCATGGCGACCTGTCGGAAAACGCCGAATATGACGCCGCCAAGGAGCGCCAGGCGTTCGTCGAAGGCCGCATCGCCGAACTCGAAGGCAAGCTGGGTGCGGCACAGATCATCGACCCGACCGCGCTGGACGCGGAAGGCCGCGTGGTGTTTGCCTCGACCGTGAACCTGGAAGACCTGGAATCGGGCCAGAAAGTCACGTACCAGATCGTCGGCCTCGATGAAGCGGACCTGAAAATGAACAAGGTGTCCGTCACGTCCCCGATCGCCCGCGCGCTGATCGGCAAGTACGCCGGCGACGTGGTGGAAGTGCAGGCGCCGTCCGGCCCGCGCGAATACGAAATCCTGGAAGTGCTGTACATCTGATGCTGGGCCGCCTGCGCATCCTCGTTGCCACCCTGTGGGCGGGCAGCCTGTGGACCATCGGCTTCATCGTCGCGCCCACCCTGTTCGGGACCCTCAGCGACCGCGTGCTGGCAGGCAATATCGCCGGCAGCATGTTCCGTGCCGAAGCGTGGCTGTCCATCGCTTGCGCGCTGATACTGCTGGCCCTGCTGCAATGGGCGCCGGGCGCGCTGGAACCGAAGCGCCGGCGCCTTTTGGGTGCGTTGGTGCTGTCGATGCTGGTGTGTGCGCTGCTCAGCCATTTCGGCATTTCGCCGCTGATGGCCGAACTCAAGGCGCAAGCGCAGGGTTCATCTGGCATCATGGACGAAGCCATGCGCAGCCGTTTCGGCATGCTGCATGGCGTGTCGACCGTGATCTTCGCCGTGCAGAGTTTGCTGGCAGGCGTGCTGATCTGGAAACAGCAATAAACGTTGGCGGTGTTGTCGGATTACGCGCTGCGCGCTAATCCGACCTACCGATCAATGCCGTAGGTCGGATTAGTGGCGCCCTGGCGCCGCGTAATCCGACAAATGCCGTCATGGTAATAAAAAAGCGGAGCAGGGAAGATCCCGTGCTCCGCTTCTTGTTTCAACAGCCTTGCGGCTGTTGAGCAACAGGCTTACTTGCTGCCCAGTGCGCTTTTCTTGGCGCTCTTCTGACGTGGCTTGGCACGCTTGATGGAACCGCCTTCGGTAACGCGCTCATTGCCCTTGATCATGACTTTCGTCACGCTCGGGCGTTTGGTGCCGCTGGCGCTGGCCTTGACGATGGTCACTTCGCGCATGCCTTTGCCGGCGCTGACCTTCTCCTTAACCACTTCTTTTTTCGGACGGTAGATTACCAGCAGTTTGCCAATATGTTGTACCGGGGCGGCGCCGAGATTGCCGCAAATCGTATCGTACATTCCAACGCGGGCTTCGCGGTCGTCACCGAACACGCGGACTTTAATCAGGCCGTGCGAATCCAGGCCCAGATCGATCTCTTTGAGGACAGCAGGTGTCAAGCCCGCTTCGCCAATGATGACGATAGGCTTCAGCGCGTGTGCTTCGGCGCGCAGTGCGCTGCGCTCTACGGGTGTAAGTTTTAGCATAATAATATTTAGTAATTCCCTTAAAAGCAGTATTCTACGCGAATGGCAAAGAAGAAATTAAACAAAAACTGGTTGCACGACCACATAAATGATCCTTATGTGAAGTTGGCGCAAAAAGAGGGCTACCGCGCCCGGGCAGCATACAAGCTGAAAGAAATCGATGAAGACGAGAAACTGATCAAACCTGGCCAGGTGATCGTCGACCTGGGCTGCACTCCTGGCAGCTGGGCCCAGTACACGCGGCGCAAGCTGGCCGGCAAGGACGGCGGCGGGGTCAATGGTACCCTGATTGGCCTGGACATGCTGGAAATGGAGCCGATCGCCGATTTCCACTTCATCCAGGGCGACTTCCGCGAAGCGCGCGTGCTGCGCCAGCTGGAAGTGGTGTTGCAAGGGCGCAAAGTGGATCTGGTCCTGTCGGACATGGCGCCCAACCTGTCGGGCATCGCCACGGCCGATGCGGCGCGCATGGAACACTTGATCGACCTGGCCATCGAATTTTCGCAACTGCATTTGAAACCGTCCGGCGTGCTGCTGGTGAAATGTTTTAAAGACATGGGTTTCAGCCAGATCGTGGAGAAATTCCGCGCCGAATTCAAGGTCGTGGTGCAGAAGAAGCCCAAGGCCAGCCGCGATAAATCCTCGGAAATCTTCCTGATGGGACGTGGAATCAAGAATCCGATCAAAAATGCCGTGGAAGACGATGATTCCGCTCTTGATATTTAAGGCGTAATCCGCACATGGGAACGAGAAGTGCAGTGGCGGCGATGGCATAAAAGCCTAAATTGTTTATACTGCATTTTTTTGCGTGAACGCGATTTTTTCGCGCGCACGGATCGGCGGGCTTTGGCACGGCCCGCTTATTGCGAGTAAAATCGTGTTTCTAGCTATAGGTAAAGAGATGCGCACTGCATCCAAGGAGTCTTCGTGAATAACATGTTTTCCAAATCTGCCATCTGGGTAGTCGTATTGCTGCTGTTGTTCATGCTGTTCAAGCAATTCGACAGTCATGGCGCCACAGGCGGCAGCAAGGCCATCGCTTATTCCGATTTGCTGGATGAAGTCAAAGCCAAGCGCGTCAAGGATGTCGTGATCGAAGGTTCGTCGATCACCGCCAAGCTGATGGACGACACCAAGGTGCGTACCACCGCCACCAGCCTCGACAAGGGTCTGATCGGCGACTTGCGCGACAATGGCGTACATTTTGATGTGCGTCCGCCTGAGGAAGCGTCGTTCCTGCAACAAATTTTTGTTTCCTGGTTCCCCATGCTGCTGTTGATCGGCGTCTGGGTCTTCTTCATGCGCCAGATGCAAGGCGGCGGCAAGGGCGGGGCATTCTCGTTCGGCAAGTCGAAGGCGCGCATGATGGATGAAGCCAGCAACACCGTCACCTTCGCCGATGTCGCCGGTTGCGACGAAGCGAAAGAAGAAGTCAACGAAGTGGTCGACTTCCTCAAGGATCCAAGCAAATTCCAGAAACTGGGCGGCCGCATTCCCCGCGGCGTGCTGATGGTCGGTCCTCCTGGCACGGGTAAAACCCTGCTGGCGCGCGCCATCGCCGGCGAAGCCAAGGTGCCATTCTTCTCGATTTCCGGTTCCGACTTCGTGGAAATGTTCGTCGGCGTGGGTGCCTCCCGCGTGCGCGACATGTTTGAAAACGCGAAAAAGCATTCGCCATGCATCATCTTCATCGATGAGATCGACGCTGTCGGCCGCCACCGCGGTGCCGGCATGGGCGGTGGCAATGACGAGCGCGAACAGACCTTGAACCAGTTGCTGGTCGAGATGGATGGTTTTGAAGCGAACTCCGGCGTGATCGTCGTGGCCGCCACCAACCGCGCCGACGTGCTCGACAAGGCGCTGCTGCGTCCGGGTCGTTTCGACCGCCAGGTTTCCGTCGGCTTGCCCGACATCCGCGGCCGCGAGCAGATCTTGAACGTGCACATGCGCAAAGTACCTATCGGTACCGACGTGAAAGCCGATATCCTGGCCCGCGGCACCCCTGGTTTCTCGGGCGCTGACCTGGCCAACCTGGTCAACGAAGCTGCCCTGTTCGCCGCGCGCCGCAGCAAGCGCCTGGTGGAAATGATCGACTTCGAAGATGCGAAAGACAAGATTTACATGGGTCCGGAGCGTAAGTCGATGATCATCCGCGAGGAAGAGCGCCGCAATACGGCTTACCATGAGTCCGGTCACGCCGTTGTCGCCAAGCTGCTGCCGAAGGCTGATCCCGTGCATAAAGTGACGATCATGCCGCGCGGCTGGGCCCTGGGCCTGACGTGGCAGCTGCCGGAACATGACAACTTGTCCGCCTACAAGGACAAGATGCTGGAAGAAATTTCCATCCTGTTCGGCGGCCGTATTGCCGAAGAGATTTTCGTGGGACAAATGTCCACCGGCGCGTCGAACGACTTCTCGCGTGCCACCAAGCTGGCCCGTTCCATGGTGACCCGCTTCGGCATGTCCGACAGCATGGGCGTGATGGTGTACGAAGACAGCGAAAATGAAGGTTTCTTCGGTGGCGCCACGAAGACGATCTCGGAAGCGACCCAGCAAAAGGTCGATGCTGAAATCCGCAACATTCTCGACAAGCAATATGCCCTGGCGCGCAAGCTGCTGGAAAGCAATCGCGACAAGGTCGAAATGATGACGAAAGCCTTGCTGGAATGGGAAACCATTGATGCCGAGCAAATCAATGACATCATGGCCGGCCTGGAGCCGCGTCCACCGAAAGTCATTCCGCCACGCCGCAATGCGGGCGACAACGGCACGGGCGGCATTTCGCCGAACGTGACGGCGCCAGCCTGATAGTGGCCGCCCCCTGACTGGTGGCGTGCGGTAGAAAGGGTAAGGAGCGATCCTTGCCCTTTTTCGTTGGCGCGCCAGTTTTTTCCTGACGACTAAAAAGATTTACATGCGACACTATTTGCAATTCGGCCGCTTCGGCTTCAACCTGCAGGGCACGCAGGCGCTGGTGATGGGTATCCTGAACATCACGCCGGACTCGTTTTCCGATGCAGGCCAGTATCAGCACCTGGAATTTGCGCTGTCGCGCGCCGAGCAGATGATGCTTGATGGCGCCGACATCATCGATATCGGCGGCGAATCGAGCCGGCCCGGCGCGCCGCCGCTGCCCCTGCAGGACGAGCTTGCGCGCGTCATGCCGGTGCTGTACGCCCTGCGCGACTGCGGCAAGCCCCTGTCCGTCGACACCTACAAGCCGGAAGTGATGCGCGAGGCCATCCTGGCCGGTGCCGACATGATCAACGATATCAATGGTTTCCGCGCCCCGGGCGCCATCGAGGCGGTGCAGGGCAGCGATTGTGCGCTGTGCATCATGCACATGCAAAGCGTGCCGGAAACCATGCAGGACCGGCCCCAGTATGAGGACGTGGTGCGCGAAGTCATCGATTTCTTGCGCGAACGCGTCGATACCTTGACGGCGGCGGGCATCGAGCGCGAACGCCTGTGCATCGACCCAGGCTTTGGTTTCGGCAAGACGGTGGAGCAGAATTACGCCTTGCTGCGCGCCACGCGCCAGCTGCGCAGCGAGCTGGGCTTGCCTGTGCTGGCGGGCCTGTCGCGCAAGTCAATGGTCGGCGCCGTGACGGGACGTCCCGTCGAGCAGCGCCTGGCCGGCAGCATCGGCGGCGCCCTTGCTGCGGTAGCGCAAGGCGCGGAAATTGTTCGTGTGCATGATGTGGCTGAAACCGTCGATGCGCTGAAGGTCTGGCGCATGGCGCATTGAGATTGTAAGATTTAATATAAACAACAAAAAGAGAACACTATGACGCGTAAATATTTTGGTACCGATGGCATCCGTGGCCTGGTGGGCGTGGCGCCGATCACGCCCGATTTTGTGATGCGCCTCGGCTACGCGGCCGGCACGGTGCTGGCCAAGTCGCAGGGCAGCAAGGTGCGCCCGACGGTGCTGATCGGCAAGGACACGCGTATTTCCGGCTACATGCTGGAAGCGGCGCTGGAGGCGGGCCTGTCGGCCGCCGGCGTGGACGTGATGCTGGCCGGCCCCATGCCGACCCCGGCCATCGCCTACCTGACGCGCACGCTGCGCCTGTCGGCGGGAGTGGTCATTTCCGCCTCGCACAATCCCTATCAGGACAATGGCATCAAGTTCTTTTCCGGCCAGGGCACGAAATTGCCCGACAGCGTGGAGCTGGAAATCGAAGCGGCGCTGGACGCGCCGATGGCGTGCGTGCCTTCGGAAAAGCTGGGCCGCGCCAAGCGCCTCGACGATGCGCAGGGCCGCTACATCGAATTTTGCAAAAGCACCTTCCCGAACGAGCTGGACCTGCGTGGCCTGAAGATCGTCGTCGATTGCGCGCATGGCGCCGCCTACCATATCGCGCCCCATGTGTTCCATGAACTGGGTGCGGAAGTCATCGCCATCGGCAACAAGCCGGACGGCTTCAACATCAACGCAGGCTTTGGCGCCACGGCAACGGCCGCCATGGCCGCCGCCGTCGTCGAGCACGGCGCCGATCTCGGCATCGCCCTCGACGGCGATGCGGACCGCCTGATCATGTGCGACGCCAATGGCCGCCTGTATAACGGCGACGAATTGCTGTACGTGATGGTCAAGGATCGCCTGGCGACTGGCCCTGTGGCGGGCGCCGTCGGAACGTTGATGACCAATATGGCGCTGGAAGTGCTGTTCAAGCAGCAGGGCATCGGCTTTGCCCGCGCCAAGGTAGGCGACCGCTACGTGCTGGAAGTCATGAAGGAAAAGGGCTGGACACTGGGCGGCGAAGGTTCCGGCCATTTGCTGTGCCTGGACAAGCACACGACGGGCGACGGCATCGTTTCCTCGCTGCAGGTCTTGTCCGCGCTCAAGCGCAGCGGCCAGAGCCTGGAGCAGTGCCTGTCTGAACTGGTGCTGTTCCCGCAAACCCTGATCAACCTGCGCGTGGCGCCCGGTTTCGACTGGCAGAAAAATGCCGCCATGGTGGCCGAGAAGGAGCAGGTTGAAGCGGAACTGGGCGACACTGGCCGCGTGCTGATCCGTGCTTCCGGCACGGAACCGCTGATCCGCGTGATGGTGGAAGCCAAGGACAAGGACAAGGCCGAGTCGATGGCGCGCCGCATTGCCGATAAAGTGGCTGCGTAAAGGCAAACGCCGATAGTTATTTCCATCTAATTCGTCTATGGCAATTGACGAAATTGGGTGGGGGCGTTATTATCTTGTCTTCGGAGTGTGGCGCAGCCCGGTAGCGCACCTGGTTTGGGACCAGGGGGTCCAAGGTTCGAATCCTTGTACTCCGACCAAAGTCATAAACGGGCTGTCAGAAATGACAGCCCGTTTTCTATTCCGCGCCAGCATTTCATTGCGGGCGCGCATGGATTAAAATACTGCACCTTTCCGCCCATCGTTCAACGGATAGGACAACGGTCTTCTAAACCGTGAATGGGGGTTCGATTCCCTCTGGGCGGACCAGTTTCATGCTGGCCCTTTCTCTGCGCACCGGTTCACGGCTGCGCAAACAATACCTCACTGAGCAGATACAGCAGCGGCAGCGCACACAGCAGCGCGGAGCCCAGCGACAGCATTTTCTTGCTGGCCAGGCGCGCCAGGCGCAGCCGTTCGCGGACGGGCAAATGCTGGCGCGGCCCGCCGCGTGCGCGTGGCGGGTATGGTGGTTCGTGCATACTGGCTCCCTGGCGAGATGGATGATGCCATCGAGCATAGCGAGCATGGCCGAAACGCGGTGTAAAGAGTCGCTGGCGTGCCGCAAACGGGGCGTAAAAATGCGCGGGCGTAGGCAGACGGCGGCGACCGGCGCAGGCGCGCCGGTGCCGTATTGACGATGCTTACTTTGCCTGGCGGCGGCGCGCCATCCAGCCCAGCACGCCGAGGCCGGCGAGCAGCATGGCATAGGTTTCCGGTTCGGGAATCGCGGAAACATAGGCGCGGTAATTGCTCAGGTCCTTGGGCAAGCCCGCCACCGTGAAGGTGCTGCCGGCGGCCAGCGGCGCGGCCCAGTGGAAGACCAGCTCGCCCTGGCCGAAGTGGATGGCCAGGTAATCGTAGGCGGCCGCGCTGGTGAAGGAATTGACGCCGCCGCCTGCCGCCGCCGAGCTGCCTGCCGTGCAGCCCGAGGTGGCGCTGTCGCAATAGGAGACGGCCGCGCCCAGGCTGGTGCCGAAGGCATCATTGATATAGCCCTGGATGTCGGTGGGACTTTGCGGCGTGAGATTGCCGTCATAGTATTTCACCATCAGCGCCGGTGACGGGGTATAGGTCACGGCGCTGCCGTCGATGATGAAACCGCTGGCCGGTCCCACGTCCACCCATGTGGCGGCCTGCGCCGCACCAGCCATGAGCGTCACGGCGGCCAGCATGGATGCCCGTGTGGCAATGCTTGTTATGCTTTTCATGAAAATCCCCTTTTTATAGTGCAGTCCTTCACCGTCCCAGGGCGCGCTCCTTCCTGTCGAGGAGGTCATCCCGTCGCCCGGCTGCCTGTGCGTGAGTACGCATATGCAAGCTTACTCTTGATGTAAACTAATACAATTTAAATAATACTATTGGTAATATTGATAATATCGAGCGCGACTATGCACAGCCTGCTATGGCGCGGTGTATGGCGGGGCGGGAGGGGCGTGCTGGACGGTGTATGCCGGCCGCGCACGCAGGGGAGCGGAAGGAAGGGAAGCTTAGTCGGGGTTGTTGCTGACGCCAAACAGGCGGTCCTTGGCATTGAGCAGTTTCTGCACCTTGGCGCCCATCTTCATCAGCTGCGCCATCGATTCGGGCGACAGGCGCTGCAAGTCGTCGAACCAGGTATTGGCCAGGTCGACCAGTTCATACATTTCACGCATGCGTTCCTGCGCGTATTGATCCACCGGTTCCGTGGCCGGCGCCAGCAGTGATTCGCGCAGCACCGTCAGCGTGGGCGCCACTTCGCGGCGGCGGCGCTCGGCGGCCACCACGCGGAAGATTTGCCACACATCGCCCAGCGAGGAAAAATACTCGCGCCGGTCGCCCGGAATGCGCGACTGGCGGATCAGGCCCCAGCCTTGCAATTCCTTCAGGCCGATGCTCACGTTCGAGCGCGAAAAACTCAGGTGCTCCGCGATTTCGTCCGCATGCAGCGGGTGCTCGGCAACAAACAACAGGGCGTAGACCTGTCCCACCGTGCGGTTGAAGCCCCAGCGGCTGCCCATCTCGCCAAAGTGGCTGACGAAGGTCAGGATCAGCGGCGTCATTTGGATGTGTTGAGTTTTCATAAGTATTTGAATTTTTTCACGGCATACTGGCGGGGTCAATTGATATATGTCATGTTTCGCAGTATTATACAAAATATCGAATTTACAGAAATCTCTGAAAACTCAAAAAGTATACAGATGCATATCACGCCATTGTCCTTGCCCCGCTTTCTCCTTCCCCGTGTTGCCAGCCTGGTGCAAGGGGGCGCCGCCTTGCTGTGGCTGCCGCAAGCGGCCTTGCTGGCCTGGGCCGTGCAAGCCATGCAGGGCGGCGCCGGCTGGCGTGCCGCGCTGGTGCCGGCGGCCGGCGTGCTGCTGCTGGGCGTGCTGCGCGCCGTGTGCGAAGCGTGGGGCGCACGGCGCATGTATGCGGCGGCGCGCGCGCACTTGTCCACCTTGCGGGCCCAAGTGGCGCAGGCGCTGGCGCGCCGTTCGCCGCTGGACCGCCAGCGCGCCCAGTCGGGCCAGGCGGCCAGCGTCATGGCCGAGCAGGCCGAGGCCATCGTGCCCTACCTGGTGCGCTACAAGCCGGCGCGCTGGAAAGTGCTGATCGTGCCGCTGGTGATCCTCGCCGTGGTGGCGCCCCTGTCGTGGATCGCCGCCCTGATCCTGTTCATCGCCGCCCCCCTGATTCCCGTCTTCATGGCCCTCGTCGGCATGGGTGCGCAGGCGGCCAGCCGCGCGCAGATGGTGGAAATGGGCGGCATGAATGCCTTCCTGCTGGACCGCCTGCGCGGCCTGGCCACCCTGCGCGCGCTGGACGCCGTCGACGCCACCGCCGAACGCCTGGATGCCTCGTCGCAATCCGTGCGCCGCCGCACGATGGTGGTGCTGCGCATCGCCTTTCTGTCATCCGCCGTGCTGGAACTGTTTTCCGCGCTCGGTGTCGCCATGGTGGCGGCCTTCATCGGCTTTTCCCTGCTGGGCAGCATCCATTTCGGCACCTGGGGCCGCGCGCTGAGCCTGGGGCAGGGCTTGTTCATCCTGCTGCTGGCGCCCGCGTTCTTCGAGCCGCTGCGCGAACTGGCCGCCGTCTGGCACGACAAGGCGGCCGGCGAAGCGGGTCTTGCCGGCCTGCACGACCTGGCCGACGGCGGCGTGCCCTTGCCTGGCGCCGAAGTGGCGGCCGCCGCCGTGTCCCCCGCCGCCATGGCCCAGGCGGCGGCGCCCGCCGTCGATATCCGGCAACTGCGTTTTGCCCATCCCGGCGAAGCGCCCGTGTTCGACGGTTTCGACTTGACGGTAGGCCCCGGCGAGCACGTGGCCCTGCTGGGCGCCAGCGGCGCGGGCAAGACTACCTTGCTGTCGCTGCTGGCCGGGCTGCTGCCCGCCAGCGGCGGCGACATCCGCATCGGCGGCGTGCGTCTGAACGACAGCACGGTCAACACCTTGCGCCAGCGCATGGCCTGGATGGGCCAGCGTCCGCACGTGTTTGCCGCCTCCGTCAGCCAGAACGTGACCCTGGGCCGCACAGGCGCCACCGCCGCGCAAGTGACGCAGGCGCTGCACCTGGCCGACCTGGCTGCCGTGGCACAGGCGCAGCCGGCCGTCATGCTCAGCGATGGCGGCCAGGGCCTGTCCGGTGGCGAAGCCGTGCGCCTGGCGCTGGCCCGCGTGGCACTGCATCCGCACGCGGACTTGCTGCTGGTCGATGAGCCGACGGCCCACCTGGACAGTGAAACGGCGGCGCGCGTCACGGATGCCCTGCTGGCCCTGGCCAGGGGCAAGACGATGCTTGTTGCCACGCATGACCCCGTGCTGGCCAGCCGCCTGCAGCGCACGCTGCTGGTCGATGCCCGGCCGAGTCATCAGGAAGAAGCGGCGGTGCGCGCATGAACACTTCGCTCGCCTTGAACCCTGTGCTGCGGCAGTTGCTGCTGGCCCAGCCGGGCAAGCTGATCGGCGGCGCCATGCTGGCCGCCCTGACGGTGCTGGCCGGCATGGCCTTGCTGGGACTGTCCGGCTGGTTCATCACGGCCACCTCTGTTGCCGGCCTGCACGCTTCGACGGCCATCGTGTTTGATGTCTTCGGCCCATCGGCCGGCATCCGTTTGCTGGCCATCGGCCGCACGGGGTCGCGCTATGCGGAACGGCTGGTCACGCATGACGCCACGTTTGCCGCGCTGGCCAGCATCCGCGTGCAGCTGTTCCGTGGCTGGTCGCGCCCGGAAGCGGCCAGCCGTTTGCTGCGCCAGCCCGCCAAACTGCTGTTCCGCCTGACGGCCGATATCGACGCGCTTGAATCGCTGTACCTGCGCCTGCTGGTGCCCGCCTTCACGGCCCTGTGCGCCGCCTTGCTGGCGGGCGTGGCGCTGGGCGTCATGCAGTGGCAGCTGGGCGTGGGCATGGCCGTGTGGCTGCTGGCCGCCGGCGGCGGCATCAGCTGGATCGTGGCGCGGCGTGCGCGCCGTCCCGCCATCGTACGCTCGCGCGCCATTGAAAAGCTGCGCTCGGGCAGCATCGACCTGGTGGCGGGCCAGACCGACCTGGTGATGGCCGGGCGCATCGACGCCCAATGCGCCGCGCTGGCCCGGATCGACCAGTCGCTGGCGCAGGCCGACCTTGCCTTGCAGCGCCTGGAAACTTCCGCCGGCGCCGCATATGGCGTGGCCGGCAGCGTGACCCTGGCCGGCGTGCTGCTGGCCGTGGCCGCGCTGGTGCAGCAGCAGGCGCTGGACCTGCCGCTGGCGGCCCTGGCCCTGCTGATCGCCCTGACGGCCGTCGAGCCGTTTGCCGGACTGCGCCGTGGCGCGCTGGAAGCGGGCCGCATGCTGCTGGCCATGCGCCGCCTGGCGCCGCGCCTCGATGGCAGGCAACAGCCTGCATCGTGCATCGGGACGGCACCGGGCCTGCACCTGGAACATGTCAGCGCCGCGCATGCGGGCAGCCAGGTGGCCATCCTGCACGACATCTCGCTGCACATCGGCGAGGGCGAGCGCGTGGCCTTGATCGGTCCCAGCGGCGCGGGCAAGTCCACCTTGCTGGCCATTGCCGCGCGCGAGCTGGCGCCGCTGGCGGGCACAGTGCATGCGGGCCGCGCCTGTCTGTTCACGCAGAAAACGGAACTGTTCCAGGACAGCCTGCGCGACAACCTGCGCCTGGCCGATCCGAGCGCCAGCGACGCGCGCCTGTGGGACGCGCTGCACGCTGCCGGCCTGGACGAGGAAGTGCGCGCGTTTGCGGGCGGCCTGGACACCATGCTGGGCGAGGGCGGCCTGGGCCTGTCCGGCGGGCAGGCGCGCCGACTGGCGCTGGCGCGCCTGTTCCTGCACGCATCGAACGTGTGGCTGCTGGACGAGGCGACAGAGGCGCTCAATGCGCAGACGGCGGTTGACGTCCTGCAGCGCCTGCGCGCGCGCAGTGAAGGGCGCAGCTTGCTGATCGCAACCCACTTGCGGCGCGAGGCGGCGCTGGCGGACCGGCTGGTGACATTGCGCGACGGCCGCATTGCGGGCGACGCGCTGCGCGGTACGCCAGCCTTCGAGGCGGCACTGGCGCGATTGCGCAACGATTGAAGAAGAGCAGGGGAGACGCAGGCGGCGCTGCCTGACAGCTTTACAACACCGGCGCCAATCGAACAGCATCAGATAGATACCAAGTTTACAATTACAGTAGGGAAACACCAAGGAAATCATATGGACTTCGATATTGTCGCTTTATCCAGACTGCAGTTTGCGCTGACAGCTCTGTACCACTTTATATTCGTTCCGCTGACGCTGGGCCTGTCAGTGATCCTGGCCATCATGGAAACGGTTTACGTGATGACGAACCGCACCATCTGGCGCGACATGACCAAGTTCTGGGGTGTCTTGTTCGGCATCAACTTCGCCATGGGCGTGGCGACGGGCATCGTCATGGAATTCCAGTTCGGCATGAACTGGAGCTACTACAGCCATTATGTGGGCGACATTTTCGGCGCGCCGCTGGCCATTGAAGGCTTGATGGCCTTCTTCCTGGAAGCGACCTTCGTCGGCCTGTTCTTCTTTGGCTGGGACAAGCTGTCGAAGCGCGGCCACCTGGTCACCACCTGGCTGGTGGCCATCGGCTCGAACTTCTCGGCCCTGTGGATCCTGATCGCCAACGGCTGGATGCAAAATCCCGTCGGCGCAGCCTTCAATCCGCAGACCATGCGCATGGAAGTGAGCGATTTCGGCGCCGTGCTGACGAATCCCGTGGCACAGGCGAAATTCGTCCACACGGTATCGGCCGGCTATACGGCGGCGGCCGTGTTCGTGCTGGGTATTTCCGCCTGGTACCTGCTGAAAGGCCGCCACGTGCAGCTGGCCAAGCGCTCGATGACGGTGGCCGCCTCGTTCGGCCTGGCCGCCTCGCTGTCGGTGGTGGTGCTGGGCGATGAAAGCGGCTACCTGTCGTCGGAACACCAGAAGATGAAGCTGGCCGCCATCGAAGCCATGTGGACCACGGAGCCGGCGCCTGCCGCCTTCACGGCTTTCGGCTTCCCGGACGCGGAAGCGCGCGAGACGCATTACGCCGTGCACATCCCGATGGTCATGGGCCTGATCGGCACGCGTTCGCTGACGACGGAAATCCCCGGCATCGAGCAGCTGGTCGACCGTGGCGAACTGCTGATACGCGACGGCATCAAGGCGTATGACGCGCTGCAAACCATCCGCGGCGTGCCGCAGGGCGCGCCGGTGCCGCAGGAGGCGAAGGACATGTTCGAGTCGAAAGGCCAGTCCATGGGCTACGCCCTGCTGCTGAAACGCTACGTCGATGATCCGCGCCAGGCCACGCCCGAGCAGATCCGCAAGGCCGCGCTCGATACCGTGCCGCCCGTCGCGCCGTTGTTCTGGTCGTTCCGCGTGATGGTCGGCCTGGGCATGTTCTTCATCTTGCTGATGGGTACTTTCTTCGTGCTGTCGACGCGCCGCACCCTGGACAAGCACCGCTGGCTGCTGAAGGTGGCCGTGTTCGCCATTCCGCTGCCGTGGGTGGCCATCGAGGCGGGCTGGATCGTGGCCGAAGTGGGCCGCCAGCCGTGGGTCATCGAAGGCGTGCTGCCGACGGCCGTGGCGGTGTCGAATCTGGGCGCGACGACCTTGCTGCTGACCATCGCCGGCTTTGCCGCCATCTACACCGTGCTGTTGATTATCGAAATGAAGCTGCTGCTCAAGGCCATCCGCAAGGGGCCGGAAGAGACGGCGCCGGCCCCCGTGCCTGCCGCCCCGGCCATTCATACTCAACACGCCTAAGGAGGGCAGACCATGATTTTGCATGAAATGATTTCGTATGAAACACTGCGCCTGATCTGGTGGCTGCTGATCGGCGTGCTGCTGGTCGGCTTCGCCATCACGGACGGCTTCGACCTGGGCACGGGCATCCTGCTGCCGTTCGCCGGCAAGACGGACCTGGAACGCAGAGTCATCATCAACAGTATCGGTCCCGTGTGGGAAGGCAACCAGGTGTGGCTGATCCTCGGCGGCGGCGCCATCTTTGCCGCCTGGCCGCAGCTGTACGCCGTCTCATTCTCGGGCTTTTACCTGGCCATGTTCGTCATCCTGGTGGCGCTGATCATCCGCCCCGTGGCCTTCAAGTTCCGCAGCAAGCGCGAAGATCCCCGCTGGCGCGCCCGCTGGGATGCGGCCCTGTTCGTCGGCGGCTTCGTGCCGGCCCTGATCTGCGGCGTGGCGATGGGCAACGTGCTGCAAGGCGTGCCGTTCCGTTTCTCGCCAGACATGCACATCTTCTACGACGGCAGCTTCTTCGCGCTGCTCAACCCGTTCGCCTTGCTGTGCGGCCTCGTTTCGGTCGCCATGCTGGTGATGCACGGCGCCACCTGGCTGCAATTGAAAACGGACGGCGCCGTGGCCGAAAGCGCACGCCGCTATGGCAGCGTGGCGGCCCTCGCCACCGTCGTGCTGTATGCGCTGGCCGGCGTGGCCCTGTGGCTGTGGGTCGATGGCTACCGCGTCACCAGTACGGTGGTGGTCGACGGCCCGTCGAACCCGCTGCTGAAAACGGCCGAAGTGCACGTGGGAGCGTGGTTCCTCAACTTCGCCGCCCATCCGTGGATCTGGATCGCGCCTGCGCTGGGCTTGCTGGGTCCCTTGCTGGCCTTCGCCTTTTTGCGCGCGCGCCGCGAAGTGCCTGCCTTGCTGGCCAGCGCGGCCAGCATCGCCGGCATCATCCTCGGCGTCGGTGCGGCCATGTTCCCGTTCATCCTGCCATCGTCGATCGACCCGCGTGCCAGCCTGACGGTATGGGATTCCTCGTCCAGCCACCTGACCCTGTTCATCATGCTGGTCGTCACGGCCGTCTTCATCCCCCTCATCGTCGCGTACACGACGTGGGTGTATAAAGTGCTGTGGGGTAAGGTTGATGCAAAAGCAATTAAAGATGAGAGTGGTCACGCCTACTAAGCCTGATCGTCCCATACGATCTAGTTGGAATTAACGAAAGGAAATAATTATGTGGTATTTCGCCTGGATACTGGGTCTGCCGCTGGCGGCGACCTTCGCCGTGCTCAATGCGATGTGGTATGAAATTGCCGATGGCGACACGACGCCCGAGCAGTACCGCGACTAGATCCACTGGCCGCAGTACGGACTGAACAGCCCCGCCCGGCGCAATGCCCGGCGGGGCTTTTTGCTTGCTACAGCAAGATGAATTCGCCGCGGATGCGCAGCTTCATGCCGCGCGGCGCGTCGGCACCCGCCGCCACGGCCCAGGCGGTGACCCAGCGCGCGCAGCGTTCGCGCGCCGCCGCATCGGCCAGCGCCTCGTTCAGCCGCCGCAGGCGCGCATCGGCAAGGTCGATGCGCTGGGCCAGGTACAGGCGCTGGTCCATGGGATCCGTCTTTTTGCTGTAATGCTGCATGGCTTTCCCTTTTCGCGTGGCAACAAATCAGGTGATGGCATAGCCATCTACGCACGGGAGCGCCATTTGGATGCGGTGCAGGCACAAAAAACCACCATGGCGGTGGCTTGGCACGCTTGCAATGGTGGCGTCGGCTTACGCGCTGCACGCCAAGCCGACCTACGGGCTGGTGGATGAGTTAGCGGGGATAGGAAGTAGGTCGGATTAGCGGGGCGAAGCCACTCGTAATCCGACAATATTGTTGGCCGCGACGTGGTGTACAGCGGGTTTGTTCAGGCAGACGGCTTGCCCGCCGGCTTGGGAATGGCAATGGCGATCGGGTCGCTGGCCGGGAAGCTTTCCTTCAGCGCTTCATCGAGGATTTCCTCGGCGTGGCTTTCGCTGGCCGGGGTGGGCGAGTCGCGCTCCGGTGGCGGGGCGGGTGCGGTGGCGGCGTTGGTGCTGGAATGCATGATGATCCCCTTGCAGTCAGTGTTCGGCAACGCCATGCGGCCGGGATGGCCGTGGCGCGGGCTGATGCTTGCAGACTAGCACATCGCCCGAAAATGGCGCGCCCGCCGCGCCAGCCACGGCGCTGGTCAGGCCGGGTCTGCTACACTGCGCTCCACTTTTATCGATGGAACCGCCATGACCTTGTCTTCCTTGCCTTACCGCGCCACCGCCACCGAAGCCTGTGCCTGGCTGGCTGAACAGACGGGTTCCCCGTGGACCCTGGCGCGCCTGCTGGAGCAGGGCGGCTTGCCGTATGTGTGGCTTGACTACAGTGAGCAATGGGCCGAACTGTTCCATGACGGCGTGACGCGCTACGCGGCGCCCGTCGTATTTATCGGCGACAAGCAGCACCTGGCCTCGGGCGCCGACGATGTGTGGCTGCGTTTTACACGCGACTCGGGCAATCTCGCCATTGAACTGAAGGGCGATGGCTTGCGTGCGCCGAATGACGGCCTGCATTTCCAGGAACGCGATCTGCTGCGATTGTTGAAGGAACTGCAGCAGCCGCAGCCAGCCGAGGCCGGGCATGAACAAGCCGCACCCGCCGTCCTGCCCAGCGCCTTGAAGGGCCTGGGACGCGAGCAGATTTTGCTGGCCTTTGCCGGCGTGGGCAAGATCGACCTGGACAAGGGGCTGGCCAGCGGCGTGGGCATCTTTGGCGACGATGGCGCCCGCGTGCGCAAGAATTCGCGCGGCGGCAAGAACAGCCACCTGTGGCATCCGGTGACCTTGGCGTTCGGCCTGCACGACGTGCACCGCGTGCCGATGGCGCACCTGAAGAAGGCCTTCGCCACGCAGCCCCTGCTGCGCGAGTGGCAGGCGGACTGGCTGGAATCGCTGCGCCTGCTGGGCGAGTGAAGGCTGGCAGGCTTATAGTTCGATCGGCGCCACCTCGGTGCCGATATCGGGTGCCGCGTAATGCAGGCTGAAGTACACGAAGGCGCCGATATTCATGGCGACCGTGATCCAGAACAGGATACGGAACGAGCGCTTGCTCGACTTGTGGCGCAGCCATTGCTGCGCCAGCATGGCGCCCGGCCAGCCGCACAACAATCCCAGCAGCAGCAATGTACGTTCCGAGGTGCGCCAGCGGCCCTGTTTGGCGGCGGATTTGTCGATCGCATAGGCAACAAAGCAGCTCAGGCTCAGCACGCCATACACGAGGGCGACCAGCGCGGGAATGTGGAAAAAGAAGGTGGCCAGCAAATACAGGACGACAAAGAACAGGATGACAAGGTAGGACATAGGATGTGTAGGCTTGAGCGGAAGGCGTGAGTATCCCACAAGGGGCGCGCTGCCGTTGCCTAGAACAGGCAGCCTTGCGCCGTATCGATGTGCACGGCGCGGCGGCGGGCGTGCCCCGTCTTCAGTGCTTCGCGGTCGCTCGACAGGGCGATGCCTTCCAGCGCCAGTAACGTTTCCTTGGCATGCAGGCCGCCCGCGAAGCCTGTCAGCTCGCCCGTGGCGCCGATGACCCGGTGGCAGGGGGCGATGATGGAAATGGGATTCTTGCCGTTGGCGGCGCCGACGGCGCGCACGGCGGCGGGGCGGCCGATCTGGCGCGCGATCTCGCCATAGCTGCGCGTCTGGCCGTAGGGTATCGTCAGCAGGGCGCGCCAGACTTCCTGCTGGAAAACGGTACCGGCGAAATCGAGCGGCACGTCGAAACGCTGCAGGGTGCCGGCAAAATAGGCGCGCAGCTGGCGCGCCGTTTCCTGCAGCACGGCGCTGCTGTCATCGACGCGCATCGTGCCCAGGCGCACACGGCTGGGCTTGTCGTTTTCCCACAGGATGGCGGCCAGGGCTTCCCCGCGCGCCACCAGGGTCAGCTCGCCGACGGGCGAGGGCACCACAATATAGACGTATTCCATTGCCGTTCCTTGTGCACGCCGTGCACGATGAGATGAGCGCCAGTGTAGCAGATGCCGGCAAGACGCCTATTGCGTGTAGCATGGGGTTTTTCGGCATGGAGAATTTGCTTTGACGACGATCCCCACCTATGACGCCATCCGCGCGATTGCCGTGCGCCTGGTGCGCGAACGCTATCCCTCGGCCGTGGTGGCCATCATCGGCGGTTCGTTCGCCACAGGCCGCCAAACGGCCAGTTCCGATATCGACTTGCTGCTGCTGTTCGACCATGTCGAGTGCGCGTGGCGCGACACCCAGGTCGCCGAGGGGCGCACGGTGGAATTGTTCGGGCACGACCTGGCCACGTTCGATTATTTTTGCCGTGAAATGGATGCGCCCGGCGGCAAGGTGCCGCTGGCGATGATGGTGGTCGAAGGCGAAAACATCCTGGATGCCGGCGAAGCCCACGCACGGCTGCATGCTCTGGCGCAAGCCATCGACCTTGCCGGGCCGCCCGTGCTGGACGAGGAAAACCTGCGGCGGCGCCGTTACGCCGTCACCACCGCGCTGGAAGACCTGGTTGACAGCACGCAGCCGGGCGAGGCGCTGGCCGTCGCCTGCCAGTTGTACGAATGGCTGGCCGACCTGCATTTGCGCGCGGCTGGCCAGTGGAGCGGCGGCGGCAAGCACCTGTTCCGCCGCCTGCAGGCACACGACGCCGATGTCGCCGCCCAGCTCGACGGCGCGCTGCGCCTGGCGGCCAGCGACTTGCCTGCCGGCCAGCAGGCGTTCGGGCAGGTCGCCGCCGCCGTGCTGGCGCCCGTTGGCGGCCCCTTGCTGGCCGGCTTTACCTTGCCGGCACCGGCGCACTGGCGCAGCACGCCGGCCTGAAGCGACGCCTTAGAACATGCCGCGCACGCTCAGGCTGATGTTGCGCGGCTCGCCCCAGAACACGCCGTCAAAGAAGCCCACGTTGCGGTAGTATTTTTTGTCCAGCAGGTTATTCACGTTCAGCTGCACCATCGCATGCTTGTTGACGGCGTAGCTGGCCATGGCGTTAAGCAGCGCGTAGCCGGCCTGCGGGATGTCGGTGATGGTGCCCGAGGGCGGACGGCCGTACCACGACTCGCTGTAGGTGGCGCTTTGCGCCGTCATGCTGCCGCCCACTTTCAAGCCCGCCAGCTGGCCGTTGAAACGGTAGCTGGTGGCCAGGCGCAGCAAGTGGCGCGGCTGCGTGGTGGCGGCGCGGCGCCCGTCGGCCTCGGCCGCGTGCAGATAGGTATAGCCGCCGTTCGCTTCCCAGGCGGGCGTGATCTGCCCGGCCACGTCGAATTCCACGCCCTTGGCGGTCACGCCGGCGCCGTTGGCCACCATGGCCTGGCCGCCGTCGGGCAGCAGGAAGCCGGGCGGCACGGTGCGGTCGAGTTCCGCCAGGTTCTTTTTCTTCGTGTGGAACAGCGCGGCCGATGCGTTCAGCTTGCCTTCGTAGAATTCGCCCTTGATGCCCAGCTCGGCGTTGTCGCCCGTTTCCGGCGACAGGAACTTGTCGTTGCGGTCCTTGCTCGTTTGCGGGTTGAACAGCTGCGTGAAGCTGGCATAGGCCGAATACTGCTTGCTGATGTCGAACACGGCACCGACATAGGGCGTGACTTCATTGCGCGTTTCCACGAAGTCGCTGCTGCCCGTGTACACGCCCTGCGTGTCGTAGTTGCGCGTGTCCGTGCGGTAAGTGCTGCTGCGCGCGCCGATGATCAGGTGCAGCGGGTCGGCCAGGCTCAGGCGCGTAGCCACGTAGCCGCCCGCCAGGCGGGTAACATCCACCGTGTGCGAGCCGTCAGCGCGGAAGACGGGGCGGGGGATGTTGCCCGTCCAGCTGCGATAGTCGGGAATGGCGGCCGGATAATTGATTTCCGCCTCGCCGCCCAGCGAGCGGGCGCGCTGGTTGCCGCCGTTCCAGCCGATGATGGCCGTGTGCTTGCGCCCCAGCAAGGTGAACGGGCCGCTGGCATACAGGTCGAAATTGTCGTTGGTGGTCTTGCCGGGGCCGTAGGCGCCCGTCCACAGGCGCATGCCCTCGCCGGTGGCCGGGTCGGGATGGCCCGCGCCCGCATACGCGACCGTGGTGCGGTTGGTGCTTTCCGTGCGCGCATAGCCGAGGTGCATATTCCAGTTGCCCGGCAGGCGCTGGTCCAGCGACGTGAACAGCGTGTGCTGCTTGTTGGCCCAGGTGCTCCACGGGGTCGTGAAACTGGTGTTGCGCGGCAAGTTCGCCAGGCTGCCATCCGCATTCCAGTAGGGCACGGCGCCCCAGGTGGCGCCCGTGGGCTTGTTGTCCTGGAAGTCGACGCCGGCCGTCAGCAGGGTGCCGGGGCGCAAGTCCGCTTCAAGGATGGCCATGCCGACCGTCTTGCGCTCGTGATACATGTCCAGGTAGGAATCGCGCTTTTGCCATGCCAGGGCCGCGCGCGCCCGCACGCTGCCGTCCGCGTTCAGCGGCGCGGAAATGTCCGTCTCGAGGCGCTGGTCATCCCAGCGGCCCATGCTGAGCCCGGCGCTGGCCTGGAAGGCTTTCGTTGGCCGCTTGCGTATCATGTTGATGGTGGCCGACGGGTCGCCCTTGCCGCCCATCAGGCCGGTGGCGCCGCGTATGACTTCGATGCGGTCATACAGGATCGTATCTTGCAGTGGCGCATTGCCGCCGCGCGCCATGCCGTCGATCTGGATGTTGTTGATGCCGAAGCCGCGCGCATAGAACGTCGTGCGTTCCGTATCGTTCTGGCCCACCTGGATGCCCGTCGTCTGCGCCAGCGCCTGGTCCAGGCGCACGGCACCCAGGTCGTCGAGCAGTTGGCGTGTGATGATGCTGACCGATTGCGGCGTTTCGCGCAGCGACAAATCCATGCGCGTGGCGCTGCGCGCTTCGCCCGCCGTGTAGGAGCCCGTGCCTTGCGTGCTGGCCGTCGACTGGCCGAGGATGGTGATGGCGGGCATGGTCTTCTCGGCCGCATCGGCCTCGGCTTCGGCCGCCAGTGCCGGCAGCGACAGGCCGGCACACGCGATGCCGGTGGCCAGGCTGAGCAGGCAATTGTGTAGCAAACGGGGCAGGGGACGCAAGGCGGGCTGGCGGGAAGAGCATGGTACTGGAGTCGATTGCATTATTTTCCTGGAATATTCTAGTCGTGAGTTTTCCTATCTCGTCTGGCGAGTGGCGCAGTGGCTGGAAGGGTGGCGTGACGCTGGCCCGGGATCTGGCTCGGATAGCAGTTCCACCATGAAGCCCGGCGCGGATGGGCGTGGAAAAGTAGTGCGCGCATTGCTTGGGGTCTTGCCTGATCCTTGCTCTTTTTGTGAATAAGAATCATTATCAATATAAGCTGTGTTTGCCAAATATGCAAGCGTATGCACCAATTGAGTGCGCGCTGCCGGTCCACGGCGGCTTGCGTGGGCATCTGCGATAATGCAGGCGCTGACCAATTATTTTCCTCAATGAAAGAAATGCATGCGTACATGGATTGCCTGTGCAGGATGGTTGTGTGTCGTGTCGCTGGCCCAGGCCCAGGAACACGCGCCGCCAGCGGCTGCGCCCGCGCCGCCGCAGAGCGCCAGCGTGCCGCCGGCCGCCGACGCGCCGCAGCCGGCCACGCCGGCCACGCCCGCCGTCGCGCCGCAGGAACAGAGCGCGGCGCCAGCCCAGGATGCCTTGCCGCCACAAACAGTGACCATCACGGCGAATGCCGACGCCAAGCCGCCGCGCGTGCATTTCATGTCTTACCGCGACAGTTATCTGACGGCCCGGAAAGTCTGGCAAGTATCGAGCGGCAATGTTGTCATGGCCCTGCGGCTGATTCCTGCCAAGCTGAGCGCCACCATCGACGACGTGCGCGTGGCCTTGCAAGGCCATGGCGTGGCGATGCCGATCAAGGTGAGCGAAGGGGGCGTGTTTGTCGTGCCCCTGAACGACGATATCGCCGCACAGGATGGCCATTTCCTGGTGAACAAGGGACGTGGCGAATTGACGGCGAATATCGTCATCCAGCCCGCTGTCGCGCGCGACGCGTGGAATGTGACGCGCGTGGGCCAGGTATTGCAGGATGCGCGGCGTGCCGTGCGCGCCATCACGCCGTGGTACAAGCGGCCGTTCGCCAATGACGTGCAATCGCTGGCCTTTTGCGAGGCTGAGCGCGGCAGTGCCTTGCAGCTGATGGATGGCGAGCAGCTGATCGCCACCTTGCCGATGAACGAAGCGGCCGTCAATGACATCAACCAGCCCGTGTACTGCAAGATTTTTGACGGCGAAGACAAGTACCCGGGCCACTACCGCGTCGTCTTGCCGGAGCAAGCCAGCGTGCTGCTGCTGTAAAGCGTCTTAGTTGGGCTGGCGCTGCAGCATTTCCAGCGCCGCCGCCAGGGCCAGGTCCATGGTGGCCTGGTGAAATACCAGCCATTGCGGCAGCAGCGACAAGGCATGGCGCCCTTGCTCCAGGTCGCCTTCATCGACCGCCGCCCAGGCATGATGCAAGCCGCTGAGCACGCGCGCATGCTGCTCGCGGTGGTTCGCCAGTGAAGGAAAGCCGATTTCCTCCATCAATTCCTCCTCCTCGCGGAAATCGCGCTCGACGGCCGCGATCAGGTCGCGGAACGCCACGCTGAAATGCTGGTCGCTCAATTGCGACAAGCGCGCCAGCTCCAGAAACAGCGCCTCATGCGCCTCGTCGATGGCAGGCACCCCCAGCGCCATCTCCTCTTTCCAATGCGAATCATGCATAGCGAACCTCCCCGTTAAACCCGTCCCGATGCGAAGCGGGCTGTTCCAGTGTGGGCGCAGCGAAGAGGTAAATCCATGATCTGGATCAAGAGAGTGGTGAAGAGGGAGTGAGCGGGAGCGCTGAAAAAACGGATGGGGAACAAATGAGCGGGATACGAATCACGTCCCACTGAAAAGCAGGTTTTAACGCTGCGCTTCGTTACCGGGCGCCGCTGAAAAACGTCGCTGGCAAGGCGTCTTTGACCCAGGCAGTACCAGACAGTACGCTAGTGCGGCAAGTCAAAGCAACGCAGCCAGCGGTGCGCCTGTTCAACTGTTCTCAGCCGCGCGTATTACTCGGGCTTAGTGCTTGGGCCAGTGCGCCCACAAGGCCTGCGCATCCACGTTCGGCACCTGCATCAGTTGTCCGGCCGACGTCTGCATGGTGTCCCTCAGCACGAGGGGAGCGAGCAACAGGGCCGACAGGGCAAGGCAGGCCAGCACTTTCAGCGTCAACATGGTCGTCTCCTGATGAGCCGGTGGCGGCGCGGGGATGCGGCGCCTGCCGGTCACTTCAATCGCGTGCGCATATCTTTCATATCCTGCTTGCAGTTTAGTCCACCTGATTGAAACTTCAACTAATTGCTGTGATGCACTGCACCAGTTTGCCTGCCCGCCACGCTGCTATCTGGCGCTATTCTGATGTGGCGCCGTTATCTGGCGCCGCTATGTGGCGCCGTTATCCAGATTTCCTGCGCTTGCGCGGCTGGCCCGCAGCCGGCAGGAAAGAGTCGATCCACACTTGCGTCAATTGCCGGGTATTTTTTGCCGCCTCGCGCTTGACGGCCGCCGTGGCGTGGCCGCGCGCCGTGTTGGCGATGCGGTTGGCGGCGCTCAGATACATGCTCATCCAGGGGTTTTTCATGGCTAGCCTCGCAGAAGTGGGTGGGGGCGGCATGCCTGCCGCCATGTCCCCACTGTAGTCTGCTGGCCATGTTTCACCGTTCGCCGCCGCACACAGGGCGCCGGCAGGCAAGGTGGTTTGATATGCGTCAATACACGTCGCGGCGGTAGCGTCCTGCCGCCAGCAGGGCATCGACGCCATCCTGGCCCAGGATTTCTTGCAGTACAGCATCGATTCCTGCCGCCATGCCTTGCAGGCTGCCGCACACGTAGAGTATCGCTCCCTGTTCCAGCCAGGCGCGCAGTTCCTGCGCACTGGCGCGCAGGCGGTCCTGCACGTATTCGCGCTGGCCAGTCTCGCCATCGCGCGAAAAGACGCGGTCCAGGCGCGCCAGGTGGCCATTGTCGAGCCAGCCTTGCAACTCTTCAGCGCAGATGCTGTCAAACGCTTGCTGGCGTTCACCGAATAGCAGCCAGTTGCGGGCCAGGCCCGCCCGCTGGCGCGCGCGCAAATGCGAGCGCAGGCCCGCCAGGCCGGAGCCGTTGCCGATATAAATGCAGGGCACGTCGACCAGCGCGGGCGCGAAGGCAGGGTTGGCTTGCAGGCGCAGGCGGATGGTGCCGCCCAGCGGGGCGAAGCGCGTGAGCCAGCCGGAGCCGAGGCCGTAGCCCTGCCTGGCGCCATCCGCATGGGTTTCCTGGCGCACCAGCAATTGCAGCTCGCCGTCCGACGGCAGCGAGGCGATCGAGTAGCTGCGCGGGGCGTGGTGGGCGTTGCTGGCCTTGCTGGCGCAATTTGCGTTGCCTGCAGTGCCGACGTTACCATTCTCGCCATCGCTGCCATCGGCATTGCAGGGAATGATTTCAGCCAGCGCGCCCGCTTCCCATGTGGCGCCGGCAGGCATGGCCAGGGTAATTTCATGCAGCTCGCCGCCAGCGCTGCCTGCATTGAGCAGCACGCGGCGCGTCAGGCGCCACTCGGCATAGGACGCTTCTTCCTGCACGCCGATGGCGTCGATGGCGCTGCCGCTGCAGCGGGCCAGCGCTTTGGACCAGTCGGCCAGGGCGGCGGGGTCATGCTTGTCCACTTCGATCAGCGGGAACAGCGCGCGGGCACCCAGCGCGTGCAGCTGACGCGCCAGAGCATGGCCAAAGCCGCAGAACTCGCTGTAATGGCGGTCGCCCAGGGCCAGCATGCCCACTTCCAGGCCGGCCAGAGGCGTGCCCGTGGTCGCTTGCAGCAGGCGCGCGAAGCGGCGCGTGCCGTCCGGCGCCTCGCCTTCGCCAAAGGTGCTGGCGACGATCAGGGCCCGTTCATACTGGCGCAATTGGGCGGGGTCGAACTGGTCCAGCGACTGCACGTCGACGGCCACGCCCGCCTGCTGCAGGGCGCGCGCGCTTTCCAGCGCCAGGCGTTCCGCTTGGCCAGACTGGCTGGCGTAGGCTACCAGGGTCGGCAAACCTGTGTCCGTGTTGCCTGGCGCGCCGGCGCCCAGCATGGCGCGCTGCGCCAGTACGGCCCGTTTGGCCTTGCGCCGGCCCAGGTACAGCATCCAGCCCGTGATGGCGAACAGGGGCAGGCCCAGGCTGGCCAGGGTGACGATGATGCGCCCTGGCAAGCCAAAATACGTGCCCATGTGCAGCGGATAAATGATGTTGACGAGGCGCGAGCCCAGTCCCTGCTGGCTGTATGGTTCGTTTTCCGTGATGCTGCCGTCGGCCGCTGAAATCGCCATGCGGCTGCGCGCCCGCTCGTGTGGCGCATCGCTGGCCAGCCATGTGAATTGCACGGCTTCGCCGGGGCGCGTGGGCAGGCGCACGCTCGATAGCGTCCAGCCGGGAGCGTGTTGCTGGAAGCTGCGCCAGGCCAGGCTGATGTCGATGGCAGCTGCTTCCTGCTTCTCTTTGGGCGGGCCTTTCTTGCCGGGCGCCTGCGCCACGCGGGGCGGCTTGCCGGCCCAGGCGTCGATATTGTCGCGCACCACGTCATAGCTCCAGTAAATGCCCGTCAGGGTCAGTGCGACGTAGACCACCAGGCACCAGGTGCCGGCCACGGCGTGCAAATTCCACAGGAAGGAACGGCCTTTCAGTGCGGGATCAAAGGTCAGCCAGGTGCGCCAGTCCAGCGGACGGCGCGGCCAGCGCAGGTAGAGGCCGGACAATGCCAGGCCCAGCAAACACAGGGCCAGCGCGCCCGCCACTTGCCGGCCAGGGTCGCGCGGCAGCAGCAGCCAGCGGTGCAGGGATTCCGTCCACTCGAAAAATGCCGCGCCCGCCAGCGCCGGCTGGGTGGCGCCCGTGTACGGGTGCATATAAATCGACTCGCCGCGCCGCTGGCCGTTCTTCGGCGCGAAGAACAGACGGGGCGCCGCGCCCGGCTCGGCGTACATGGTGACGGAGGCAACGCGCTGACCATGCTCGGCTGCCGCGATGCTGCCCAGCTGGGCTGGCGTCAGCGCTGCGCGCGTTTCCACGGGCACATGGCGCACCCCAGGATTCATCAAGTCCAGCAATTCATCCTTGAAGGCCAGCGTGGCGCCGCTCAGGCCGATAATCACCAGTACCGTGCCGGCCGTGATGCCGATAAACCAGTGCAGCTGGAACCAGACCTGCTTCCAGTTCCAGTGCCAGCGCCGCTGTTGTGGCGTGGCGGCAGGCTGGCGCTGCTGTTGGCTAGCCGGCGCCGTGTCGGCGCTGGCGCGGGGCAGGGGCAAGGAAGGAGAGGTCGTCATGAATCAGCTTTCGATTGCGCCGCCATGCTGGGCGTCACGCATGGCGGGGAGAAGATGGAAGGCTGACATAGTATCGCAAACGAGAATCATTCGCAAATGAAGCCGCCAAGGCCTGATGGCGCTAAATGGCTACGGAATGCAAAAATGATGAGCTTGATAATTTACATCGCAGTGAAATTGTGTGAAAATGAAAATCATTCTCATTCGTGATTCATTCGTGATCATGCGCTATGCGCAGGCATGCCGATCATGGAGCGTGAGACAGGCTGACCCACTTGGCAGGCAAGTTCGGCAGCCCCTTTGCTCGTTTTCCCGTGTCCACCATTTCTCCCTCCATCGACGTATTCAGTGAGCTGTACAGTAGCCATCACGGCTGGCTGGTCAACTGGCTGTGGCGCAAGCTGGGCTGCCGTGATGGCGCGGCCGATCTGGCGCAGGACACTTTTCTCCGCATGCTGGCCACCGAATCGGCGCACAGCCTGCGCGAACCGCGCGCCTACCTGAGCACGGTGGCCAATGGCTTGCTGGTCAACCACTGGCGCCGCCTGACCCTCGAGCGTACCTTCCTCGCCGCCCTGGCCAGCCGGCCCGAATTGACAGCGCCGTCGCCGGAAGAGCGGGCCCTGGTGGTCGAAGCCCTGTGCCGCATCGATGCCATGCTCGATAACCTGTCGCCACGCGCGCGCCAGGCCTTCCTGCTGGCGCAGCTCGACGGGCTCACCTATGCGCAGATCGCCGGCCAGCTGGAGGTGTCCGAGCGCATGGTGAAAAAATACATGGCGCAAGCCATGCTGCAATGCATGCTGTGCATGGACGATGCGGCCTGAGCCAGCCATGCCGCCAGCGCAGCGATCCTCTGATTACGCCATCTTGCAGGAGGCGGCCGAATGGTTCGCCGTGCTGCGCGGCGACGCTGCCGGGCCTGCCGAGCAGCAAGCCTGGGAACGCTGGCATGCCAAGTCTGCCGCCCATCGCGCCGCCTGGCGCCGGGTGGAAGCCGTCAGCGCCGAATTTCGCCATTTGCCGGGCGAGCCGGCGCGCCAGGCGCTCGACGATGCGGGCCCGCGCAATACTGATGCTTCGCGCCGCAAGCTCGTCAAGGGCTTGCTGGCACTGTGCCTGACAACGGGGCTGGGCGGCGCCATGCTGCTGCGGCGCGACACGCGCAGCTGGGTCGCCAGCCTGAACGCGGCCGAAATGACGCCGGTCGGCACGATACGCGAGCTGGCGCTGGCCGACGGCTCGCAACTGTGGCTCAACACGGCCACCTCGGTCGACATCGATTACAGCGCGCGCCTGCGCCGCATTGCCCTGCACGGCGGCGAAATCTATATTGCCTCCGCGCGCGACCACCAGCGGCCGGCGCGTCCGCTGGTGGTCGACACCGTGCATGGCCGCGTGCGCGCGCTGGGCACGCGTTTCAGCGTGCAGCCGCAAGGCGAACGCACCTTGCTGGCCGTCTACGAGGGCAGCGTCGAGGTCGCGCCCCGCGATGGCGGCGTGCCGCGCATCGTGCCGGCGGGCCAGCAGATCCGCTTTGGCGATGGCGATATCGGCGAGCCATTCGCCGCCGACCCGCATGCGGCCGCCTGGATCGAGTACCGCCTGCAGCCTGAGCAGATGCGGCTCGACGATTTCCTCGCGCAACTGTCGCGCTACCGGCGCGGCCACCTGGGCTGCGCGCCCGAAGTGGCGCACTTGCGCCTGGTGGGCAGTTATCCGCTGGCCGACACGGACCGCATCCTGGCGGCGCTGGAAGCCACTTTGCCCGTCAAGGTCAGGCGCGTGCACGACTGGTGGGTGACGGTGGAAGCCCTGCATCGGCCAGCGCAGAACAAATAAAATATTTTTTCAAAGTCGGTTCCCTTTTTGCACAGTTGTTTGGCAAGGTAGAAGTAACTGCCCTACACAAAAGGAATGCCGTGCCCCTGTCTTTCATTTCCCCGCCGTTTGCCCGCTGCCTGCTGCCATGCTCCATGGCCGCGGTGCTGCTGGCCGCGCCTGCCATGGCGCCGGCGGCGGAGGAGGCCGCGCGCACCTTTCGCATCGCCGCCGCGCCGCTGGGCCAGGCCTTGCGTCAGTTCGCTGGCCAGGCGGGGATCTTGCTGTCGGCCGAAGGCGGCTTGACGCAGGGCAAGCGCAGCACCGGCTTGCACGCCAGCGTGCCCACCAGCCAGGGCTTGCAGCAATTGCTCGCAGGCACCGGCCTGGTGGCCGTGCAGTTGCCGGATGGCAGCTTCATCGTGCGCCTGGCACCCGCGCCCCTGCGCGCCGATGCGGGCGGGGGCGCCGGCCTGCAAGTGCTGGCGCCCGTGACGGTACTGGGCAGCAACGATGCTGGCTACCGCCGCAGCAGCTCGGCGGCCGCCAGCCGCAATGACACGGCCTTGCGCGACACGCCGCAAGCCGTCAGCATCGTCAGCGGCGAACTGATACGCGACCAGGACATGCGCAGCCTGGCCGACGCCATGCGCTACATGCCGGGCGTGGGCACGGCCGCAGGCGAGGGCAACCGCGATACGGCCGTGATGCGCGGCAACAGCTCGACCTCGGATTTTTACCTGGATGGCATGCGCGACGACGTGCAGTACTACCGCGATTTCTACAATATCGAGCGTGTCGAAGCCATCAAGGGAGCGAATGCCATGGTCTTTGGCCGTGGCGGCGGGGGCGGCGTCATCAACCGCGCCACCAAGCAGCCGCAATGGACCAACGGCGGCGACGCCACGGCCAGCCTGGGCAGCTGGCGCAACCGGCGCGCCGCGCTCGACGTGCAGCACGTTGTCGGCAGCGACGTGGCCGTGCGCCTCAACGCCATGGCGGAAAACAGCGACGCGTTTCGCCAGGGCGTCAACGTGCGCCGCAGCGCCATCAATCCCGTCGCCGCCTGGCGCTTGTCGCCGCGCACCACGGTGCTGGCCAGCTATGAGCATTTTCGCGACAACCGCGTGACGGACCGGGGCGTGCCGTCTTACCAGGGGCGGCCGTTCCAGACGGACCCGTCCACCTTCTTCGGCATCGCCGGCAGCAGCCCGTCGTGGGCGTATATCGACGCGCTGGGCGTGACGGTGGAGCACGATCTGGGTGGCGGCGCCAGTGTGCGCAACCGTAGCCGCCTGGCCGATTACGACAAGCTGTACCAGAACGCCTTTCCCGGCCCCGTCAGCGCGGACGGCACCAAGGTAACGGTGCTGGCGTACAACAGCGCCACCCGGCGGCGCAACCTGTTCAACCAGACGGACGTGGAATGGACGCTCGACAGCGGCGCCGTGCGCCACCGCTTGACGGCGGGCCTGGAACTGGGCCGCCAGACGACGGACAATCTGCGCAACACGGGGTATTTCACCACCCTGGGCGACGGCGTCACGCACATCAGCCTGCCCACGGCGCACCCGGTGACGGACTTGCCCGTGACCTTCCGCCCCAGCGCCACGGATGCGGACAACCATGGCGTGGCCGACACGGCCGCCCTGTATCTGCAGGACCAGCTGCGCTTGAGCCCGCAATGGCAGGCGGTGGCGGGCCTGCGCTATGAGCGTTTTGCCGTCGATTTCATCAACAAGCGCAACGGCGCGCGCATCGCCCGCACGGATACGCCGTGGTCGCCCCGTGTGGCCCTCATTTACCAGCCCGTGCCGGCGCTGTCGCTGTATGCCAGCGTCAGCCAGTCTTTTCTGCCGCGCGCGGGCGAGCAGCTGGCGTCGTTGACGCCCAGCAATGCCGTGTTCGAGCCCGAGCGTTTCCGTAACGTGGAAATGGGCGCCAAGTGGGACGTCACGCCGGATCTGATGGCCAGCGCGGCCGTGTACCGCCTGGAGCGCAGCAATGTCGCCGTCACCGACCCTGTCGACACCACGCGCGCCATGCTGGTCGACGGCCAGCGCAGCGAGGGGCTGGAACTGGAAGTCAATGGCAAGGTCCAAGCTGGCTGGAGCATCGTTGGCGGCTATGCCTGGCAAAAAGCCGTGCTGACGGCCACGCAATCGTCCACGGCGCTGGCCGGCGCCACGGTGGCGCACGTGCCCAGGCACAGCCTGTCGCTGTGGAACCGCTACGATTTTTCACCGGTGTGGGGCGCGGCATTGGGCGTGATCGCCCGCAGCGCCGTGTATGCGTCCGTGTCGGATACGGTGGCGCTGCCCGGCTTTACGCGTGTTGACGGCGCCGTCTACTTCAAGCGGCAGGGGAAGTTCCAGCTGCAGCTGAATCTGGAAAACCTGTTGAACAAAAAGTATTACGCCTCAGCCCACAGCAACGACAACATCGCGCCCGGTTCGCCCCGGGCCGTGCGCATGACGGCGCTGTGGCGCTTCTGATTTTGTTGTATCCAAGTTTGCAGTACCAAGTTTGCAGTACCAGGCAATCAATGAGCCAGCCATATTTAATCCATCCGATAGATTGAAAGATAGCAATGACATCGAAAGACACAGCGGGCGTCACCATCCGCAGCCGCAAGCACCACACCACTTCCACGCCGCGCCTGCATGGCACGGCACTGGCCGCGTTTGCCACCCTGGCCATGCCGCTGGCGCTGCACGCGCAAACGACGGACAAGCCGCAGCAATTGCAGGAAGTCAAGGTGGTGGGCACGGCCGAGCGCCTGATCCAGGCGCCGGTCAAATCGGCCAACGACAAGCTGACGGCACCGCTGCTGGACACGCCGAAATCCGTCACCGTGATTCCCGCCGAGATCATTTCGCAAACGGGCGCCGTCTCGCTGACGGATGCGCTGCGCACCGTGCCGGGCATTACCATCGGCGCCGGCGAAGGCGGCAACCCTGTGGGCGACAATCTGTTTATTCGTGGCTACAACGCGCAAACGGATACGTATATCGATGGCATCCGCGACACAGGTTCGCAATCGCGTGAAATCTTTGCGCTGGAACAAATCGAAGTCGTCAAGGGCCCGAACTCGGCCTACGGCGGACGTTCGTCCGCAGGTGGCGGTGTCAACCTGATCAGCAAGACGCCCAAAGCCGACAACTTCAGCAACGCCACCGTGGGCCTGGGCAGCGCCAAGTACCGCCGCGCCACGGCCGACGTGAACCGTGTCATCAGCGATGACGTGGCCGTGCGCCTGAACGTGATGGCGCACGACGCCCACGTTGCCGGCCGCGACTTCATCAATGGCGACCGCTGGGGCATCGCGCCATCGATCACCTTCGGCCTGAAGTCCGCCACGCAGGCGACCCTCAGCTACTACCACATGCAGGCTAGCGAGTTGCCGGATACCGGCTTGCCGTTCAACAACCCGTTCTCGTCCGGTGCCAACGTGTCGAAAAACGGCAACGGCACGCCCGTCAACGTGCCGCGCGATACCTTCTATGGCCTGGTGAACCGCGATTTCCGCGACACGCAGAGCGATATCGGCACCATCGACGTGCGCCACGACTTCGGCAACAAACTGGTGCTGCGCAACGTGACGCGCTACGGCAAGACCAGCAACGACTACGTGTGGACCCAGCCCGACGATTCCAAAGGCAACACCATGCTGTACGGCACCGTCTGGCGCCGCGCCAACACCCGCGTCACCGACACGGACGCGCTGGCCAACGCCACCAGCCTGGGCGGTGAATTGATGAGCGGCACGGTCAAGCATACCTACACGCTGGGCATGGAAATCAGCCGCGAGGAAACGGACCGCAGTTCGTACCTTTTCAAGCCGGGCACGAACAACCTGCTGACCGGCACCACCGCTTGCCCGACCTCGGGCGCCGCCACCGGCTACAACTGCGCGCCGCTGCTCAACCCGAACGCCAACGACCCATGGGTCTACACGCGCTCGGTGTCGCCGGCACGCACCAACGTGGTCACCAACACGCGTTCCGTGTACGCTTTCGACACCTTGGAATTCACGCCGCAATGGCTGTTGAACGTGGGCATCCGCTGGGATGACTACAAGAGCTCCCTGAACACGCCGCAATACACGCTCGACGGCAAGACCACCGCCGCCACCAGCGCCAACGTGCACGCCACGTTCGCCAGCTACCAGGCGGGGCTGGTGTACAAGCCATCGACCAACAGCAGCGTGTATGTTTCCTACGGCACCTCGTCCACGCCGCCGGGCAATGACGGCGGCGACGGCATCGACGGCCTGTCGGTGGCCATCCAGAACCTCAAGCCGCAAGAAAGCAAGAGCTTCGAGCTGGGCACGAAATGGGAAGTATTGCCAGGCGGCCGTTTGTCACTGAGCGGTGCTTATTTCCAGAGCGACATGAGCAATGCGCGCGTGACGGCACCCGATGGCAGCACGCAGAACGTGGGCGACAAGCAAGTCAAGGGTATCGAACTGGGCGTGAGCGGCAACATCACCCGTGAATGGTCGGTCTTCGGCGGCTACACGCACCTGAACGCCATCGTGGAAAACAATGGCTACGTGACGAACGGCGTCGTCAATGGCGTGACGCAATACGCACCGTCGCCGTACAACGGCAACCAGTTCCCGACCACGCCGAAAAACAGCGCATCGCTGTGGACCTCCTACCTGGTGACGCCTGCCATCACCATCGGCGGCGGCGTGAACTATGTCGATAAAGTCTACGCGAACGTGGCCAACAACAAGTATGCGCCGGCCTACACCCGCTTCGACGCCATGGCCAGCTATGTGCTCAGCCGCAACGTGACCCTGCAGCTGAACATCCAGAACCTGACGAACAAGCTGTACTTCGACAAGGTGTCGTCGCCGCATTACGCCGGCGTCGCGCCAGGCCGCTCGGCGACCCTGACGGCCAACATGAAGTTCTGATGTTTTTCAAGTTGATGTAGCGCAAGGCGCCGTTTCAGTGACTGAAACGGCGCTTTTTTCATTTTACGGTTCCCTTTTGAGCTTCTCGCTTGGCAATGTCAGTAGAGCAGAACGCAGAAGCGGAGCATTCCATGCAAGACATTCACCCGCAGGACAATGGCCGCGTGTTCGAACGCCTGCGCACCGTGCGCCTGCGCCCGACCAGCGCGCGCATCTGCATCCTGCAGGTGCTGGCCGGCACGCAGCGGCAGGCGATGAATGCGGACAGCATTTATCAGCAACTGCTGCACATCGGCATGTCCGTGAGCCTGGGCACGATCTACCGCGTGCTGAAGGAAATGGAAGGGGCGGGCTTGCTGCTGCGCGAGCGCGAGGCCAGCGCCAGCGGCAACAAGGCCCGCTATTTGATCAAGCCCGACCAGGTCGAGGCGGACAGCTGCTACCTCGTGTGCCGGGTCTGCGAACGCAGCGTGCTGGTGCAGGACGCGCCGCTGGTGGAGCAGTTGCGCCAGGCGGCGGCCACCTACGGCATGGAAATTGGCGCGCACGTGATTTCCGTGCAAATGCGCTGCAGCCATTGCTCTGGGGAAGCGCAGGCAGGGCGGGGCAAGGGCTTGCGCCCCGGCTGACGCAGACGTTGGCTTGCTGCGCTGCAACAGCAGAGGTGGGCGCTTGCACTCCTCGCCTGGCGGATTAGGCGCTACAATAGGGCACCTCTTTACTCTCCACTCGTTTCTTGCTGCCATGACCACTTCCACACCGAATCTTGTCGTCACCCCATCCGCCCACCCCTTGTCCGATAGCGAACGCGCCGCGCGCATGGTCAGCCCGGCGTTTGGCCGCATCTTCACCGACCACATGGTGGTGATTCCTTACCGCGACGGCAAGTGGCAGCAAGGCGAACTGAAAGCTTACGGCCCGCTGATGCTGGACCCGTCCGCTTCGTCGCTGCACTACGGCCAGGCCATCTTCGAAGGCTATAAGGCGTTTGCCCAGCCGGATGGCAGCATCAAGACGTTCCGTCCGGAACAAAATGCCGAGCGCTTCAACCGCAGCGCCGCGCGCCTGGCCATGCCGGCCATTCCTGTCGAGCTGTTCCTGGAAGCGGGCGACGCGCTGATCGCGCAAGACCGCAACTGGGTGCCGAAGAACACGGGCGAAAGCCTGTACATGCGTCCGCTGATGATCGCCACCGACCCTTACCTGGGCGTGCGTCCGTCGGAAGAATACCTGTTCGTGCTGTTCGCCTCGCCGGCTGGCGCCTATTTCCCGAAAGGCGTGAAGCCTGTCACCGTGTGGATCAGCGAAGACTTCGTGCGCGCCGCGCCAGGCGGCACCGGTGAAGCCAAGTGCGCGGGCAACTACGCGGCCAGCCTGATGGCCCAGTCGCAAGCACAGGAAAAGGGCTGCGACCAGGTCGTCTGGCTGGACGCCGTGCACCGCGAATTCATCGAAGAAATGGGCGGCATGAATCTGTTCTTCGTCTACAAGGATGGCGAAAAGATCACCGTCGTGACGCCGGAATTGACGGGCACCCTGTTGCCAGGCATTACCCGCCGCAGCCTGCTGGAAATGGCGAAAGACCTCGGCTATGCGACGGAAGAGCGTAAATTGTCCGTCCAGCAATGGCGCGACGACATCGCCTCGGGCCGCATGACCGAAGTGTTCGCCTGCGGCACGGCCGCCGTCATCACCCCGGTGGGCGTGGCCAAGGCCAACGGCTTTGAAATGACCATCAACAACAATGAAAACGGCGCCGTCACCCTTGCCCTGCGCGAAGCGCTGCTGGGCTTGCAGCATGGCACGGCGGCCGATACGCATGGCTGGATGCACAAGGTCTGCTGATAAATGTCACCTGACCAAACCTGCTGCGCGTCGCGCTTTGCGGCTGGCGATGCTCACCGTACTACAGTACGGTTGCGCTTCTCGGCCACAAATCACTGCCGCTCGCTACGCTTTTGCCAGGTGTCGTGACTGATGTTTTCGCTCTGATTGCGCCGGCACTGTGTTGCCGGCGTTTTATATTCTGAAAGGGAAACCTGATGCAATTCCGAACTGTCTTGCCCGCGCTGGCCGCCGTTTTCCTCAGCCTGTCCGCCAGCGCCGCCCACGCGGCCGACGCCAGCTGCGCCATTCCCCGCAACGTCAGCTACGTCGATTACGACGTGAAACCGTCGGACGAGAAAAACACCTGCTACAAGCAAAACACCAACGTGCCCACCGATCATTTCATGCTGGCGCTGTCGTGGTCGCCGGGCTTTTGCGACAGCCAGCGCCGCCGTGGCGAAGTGTCGAAGAAGGCCGCCTTCCAGTGCGCCGAGAGCAATCACTTCGGCTGGATCGTACATGGCTTGTGGGCGCAGTCGGACAACCCGGCCACCTGCGAAGACATTTCCGTGACGCCGCCGCGCAAGACGGACTTGCATCCGCGCTACTGCAAGGGCAATTTGCCGAAACTGGCGCCGTCGGACATCCTGCCGTATATGTGCATGCAGCCGGGCGAAGCCTTGCTGCAGGGCGAGTGGGAAAAACATGGCGCCTGCGACTTCGACACGGCCAAGCAGTATTTCGAGAAGGAACGCGAACTGTTCCAGGCCTTGAAGTTGCCGGACACCACCATGCCAAAGAACGAACTGTTCCAGTGGATGAAGCAGCACAACCCGCAGCTGAAAGGCCGCTGGCTCGGCTATGAGAAGCACTCGGGCGAATTGCGCATCTGCTACTCGAAGGACTTCAAGGTCATCGATTGCAAGAAATAACGTTCCCGTAGTCATCCGATAACAGGCCGGCCGGCTGCCGGCAGACTGCGTTCATCCATGCTAGTGTGTTGCCTGCGGCCATATTGCTGGCAGTACCAACAAGAAGATGCCCGGCGCAGGCGTTGCCGGCGGCGCGGCATGGCATTCGTATCGGATAGATGATGTTCAAGCAAAACAGGGCGCAGCCCTTCCTCGTGGGCGAGGACGGCTTGCCGCCCAATGCCCGTTTGTGGGCCATGCTGTCGCTGGCCATCGGCGTGGGCATGGCTTCGCTCGATACGGCGATCGCCAACACGGCCTTGCCGGCCATCGCCAGCGAGCTGCACACCACCCCGGCCGCTTCCGTCTGGATCGTGAATGTGTACCAGCTGGCCATGGTGGCAACCTTGCTGCCGTTTTCCGCCCTCGGCGAAATCGTTGGCTACCGCCGCGTGTTTATCTCCGGCCTGTTCCTGTTTACCCTGGCCTCGCTGGCCTGCGCGCTGGCCTGGTCCTTGCCGTCGCTGGTGGTGGCGCGCCTGTTCCAGGGTGTCGGCGCCAGTGCCATGATGAGCGTCAATACGGCGCTGCTGCGCGCGCTGTATCCCAAGCATCTGCTGGGCCGTGCGTTTGGCAACAATGCGCTGGTGGTGGCCGTCGCGTTCGCCATCGGTCCCACGGCCGCTTCCCTGATCCTGGCGACGGCGTCATGGCCGTGGCTGTTCGCCATCAACGTGCCGCTGGGCGTGCTTGGCTTCTTCCTGGCCAGCCGCATGCTGCCGGCCACCAGGCTGTCCGGCCACACGCTCGATGCGCGCACGGCGCTGTACAACGTGGGCGCCTTCGGCCTGCTGATCCTGCTGTTTGGCGACGCCGCCCATCACGCGTCACTGTCGACCTTGCTGCCGGAACTGCTGGCCGTGGCGGTCTTCTTTATCCTGCTGCTGCGCCGCCAGGCGGGGCATGCGGCGCCCATGCTGCCCGTCGACCTGTTCCGTCGCCCGCTGTTCCTGCTGTCCTCGCTGACGGCCATCTGCACGTTTGCCGCGCAGGGCCTGGCCTTCGTGTCTTTGCCGTTCTATTTTGAAGTGACATTGGGCCGCTCGCCCGTGGAGACGGGATTTTTGATGACGCCATGGGCCGTGCTGGTGGCCGTGATGGCGCCCGTGGCCGGACGGTTGAGCGACCGTTATTCCCCAGGCGTGCTGGGCGGCATCGGCCTGGCGGCGCTGGCTGGCGGCTTGCTGACCCTGGTATGGATACCGGCGCAGCCCAGCGCCTTTGACATCGGCTGGCGCATGGCCGTGTGCGGCATCGGCTTCGGCTTTTTCCAGGCGCCCAACCTGAAAGCCATCATGGGCAGCGCGCCGCCCGAGCGGGCCGGCGGCGCCAGCGGCGTGGTGGCCACTTCGCGCCTGATCGGCCAGGCCACGGGCGCGGCGCTGGTCGCCTATTGCTTCACGGTCTCCGCCACCCGGGGCACGACGTTTGCGCTGTGCCTGGCGGCAGGGTTTGCCGCTGTGGCCAGCGTGGCCAGCTTCTCGCGCCTGGTGGTGGCGCAGCCGGCGTGGCTTGCCGGCAAGCGCGACTGAGCGATCGCGGCCGTCAGACGTCGATGGCCTTGTCGGACTGCATGCGCTTGCGCAGTTCGAACTTCTGGATCTTGCCCGTCGACGTGCGGGGCAGGGGGCCGAAATAAATGGCTTTCGGCACCTTGAATCCGGCCAGGTTGTTCTTGCAAAAGGCGATCAGCTCCGCTTCCGTCACCGTGCCGCCTTCGCGCAATTCCACAAACGCGCATGGCGTTTCGCCCCATTTTTCATCGGGCTGGGCGATGACGGCGGCGGCCAGCACTTGCGGATGGTGATATAGCGCGTCTTCCACTTCCACGCTGGAAATGTTCTCGCCGCCGGAGATGATGATGTCCTTGCTGCGGTCCTTCAGCTTGATATAGCCGTCCGGATACATCACGCCCAGGTCGCCCGTGTGGAACCAGCCGCCCGCGAACGCTTCCTGCGTGGCCTTTTCATTTTTCAGATAGCCTTTCATGCAGATGTTGCCACGGAACATGATCTCGCCGATCTGTTCGCCGTCGGCCGCCACCGGCTGCATGGTGTCCGGATCGAGCACGGCCACGGCGCTTTGCAGATGGTAGCGCACGCCCTGGCGCGACTTTAAAACGGCGCGCTCTTCCTGCGACAGCGCGGCCCATTCATCCTGCTCGGCGCAAATGGCGGCCGGGCCATACACTTCCGTCAAGCCATACGAGTGGATCAAGTCGAAACCCATGGCTTCGATCTTCGCCACCATGGCCGCTGGCGGCGGCGCGCCGGCCACCATGCCGCGCACGGTCCAGTCGATTCCTTCGCGCCAGTTGGCGGGCGCATTGGCCAGGGCCGCGTGGACGATGGGTGCGGCGCAATAATGGGTGATGCGCAGTTCACGCATCAGGTCGAACACCAGCTTGGGTTCGAACTTGCGCAGGCACACGTTCACGCCCGCGCGCGCGGCAACCGTCCACGGGAAGCACCAGCCGTTGCAGTGGAACATGGGCAAGGTCCACAGATACACGGCATGCTTGGGCATGTCCCATTCCAGGATGTTCGACAGGGCGTTCAAGGCCGCGCCACGGTGGTGGTAGACCACGCCTTTCGGATCGCCCGTGGTGCCGGACGTGTAGTTGAGGGCGATGGCATCCCATTCATCGGCGGGCGGCTGCCAGTCATACTCGGGGTCGCCGCTGGCCAGCAAGGCTTCATAGTCGAGCTCGGCGAAGGCGTCCACTTCCGGGCCCAGCACATCGTTGACCTGGATCACGCGCAAGCCGGGAATTTGCGCTGCCATCTGGCGCGCCAGTTCCGCGAATTCCGTGTCGGCCAGCAAGACTTTCGCCTGGCCATGACGCAGCATGAAGGTCAGCGAGGCCAGGTCGAGGCGGATATTCAGGGCATTGAGCACGGCGCCGGCCATGGGCACGCCAAAGCTCGCTTCCACCATGGCGGGCGTGTTCGGCAGCATCACGGCTACCGTATCGCCCGTGCCCACGCCCAGCTTGACGAGTCCTGAGGCCAGGCGGCGCGTGCGCGCATATGTCTCGCGCCAGCTCTGGCGCACGGCGCCATGTGCAATTGCCAGGCGATTGCCATATACTGCGGCTGCCCTGGCGATATAGTCGAGCGGGGTCAGGGCCGCGTAGTTGGCGCTGTTTTTGCCGAGGCCGGTGTTGAAATCAGCTGTCATGCTTGTCTCCTGGTAAAAGAATCTGGTAGCTCCCTGTTTCGGGATTGATAGGGCTTAGCATAGCACCGGCGCTGGAAAATCACTGTCATCTTAGTGACAGCTGCGGTGTGAAACTGAAGGATGGAATGGATAGCAGCGATAGTGTAGACCGTGCGGTGCCTGAACTCGACAGCCACGAGTGGTTCACGGCCCTCGACAGCGGGCATCAGGCCCTGTTGCGTGGCGGCAGCGTGATCCGGCATGTCGAGGCGGGCGCCTTCATTGCGCGGCGCGGCGAGCCGTCGCAGCACTGGATCGGCGTGCACACGGGCTTGATCAAGCTGGCTGTCTACAACGCCGATGGGCGCGGCGCCACGTTTTCCGGCGTGCCGGCCGGCGGCTGGAGCGGCGAGGGAAGCGTGCTCAAGCGCGAATTGCGCCGCTACGACGTGGTGGCCGTGCGCGCTTCCGATATCATCCTCGTGCCGGTGGAGCTGTTTCATCTGCTGCTGGCGGAAAGCCTCTCCTTCAATGCCTTCGTGATCCGCCAGCTGAACGAGCGCATGGGGCAATTCATCGCCACCATCCAGAACCAGCGCCTGCTGGCCGTCGACGCGCAAGTGGCGCAGGCGATCGCGCAACTGTTCCACCCCATGCTATATCCGCGCACGTCCCGCGTGCTTGAGCTGTCGCAGGAAGAGATCGGCATGCTGACGGGCATCTCGCGCCAGCGCGTGAACCTGGCGCTGGGCCGGCTGGCCGAGCTGAACCTGATCAATATCGCCTACCAGTCCATCCGCGTGGTAGACCTCGGCGGCTTGCGCCGCTACGGCGTGGCGTCGCTGTGATGACAGACGGCTTGCGCGATGTGTGGCATGCTGGCGCCTGGTTCATGACATTGACTTGACGCATGGCACTCGTTTCCGACCATCCCTTGCACTTGCTGGGCTTGCGCTTTCCGCTCAGGCTGCGCGTGACCGTGCGCCAGGGATTTGTTACCCTGCATAATGAAATCACCACCAAGAAACTCGGCAGCGGCGACAGCTTCGTCGTGCCCGCGTTCCTGCGTTTCGCTTGCGACGTGATGCCGGGACGCGGCAAGCCTGCCGTGTTCACCCTGGCGCTGGAAGCGGAGGAAACGCCGGAGTGCCATGGCGGCGGCAAGCGCTGGAGCCAGGCGCTGGCGCAGCATATCTTTCACTCGCCGCAAGGCAAGTGGACGGCGGCGCGCCTGGCCGCCCTGTGGCAAGTGACGCCGCACAAGGCGCGGGCGCGGCTGTTTGCGGAAGGCGAAGCCTTGCTGAGCCTGGTACGCGAACAGCGACTGGCGCACGCGCTGCACACGGCCGCGCAGGCCGGCGGCGAAGGTGAGGGAGAAGACGAGGGCGAAGGTGAGGGCGGTACGGCGCGCGACCTGGCGCAAGTGGCGGCCGGCTCCGGTTTCGCCTCGATTCCCGCGTTTTGCGATGCCTGCGTGGACGTGGCCGGCGTGCGCCCCAGCCTGTTCCTGCGCGGGCAAGGCGGCGTGTCCGCCCGCGTCTCCAGCGCCGCGCCCGGATAGCCATACTCCGCTATAATCGTGGGCATGGGACAATTCTTGAAGCGCAAACAGTGGCATATGTGGTTCGCCTGCCTGGCGATACTGCTCAATGCGCTGTCGCCATCCCTGTCGTACGCGTTTGCCTCCCTGCACGCGAACGCCAACGGTGCGTCCATCGAAATCTGTTCGGCCAGCGGCGCCGTGTACACGCAAGCCGACCTGGCATCCGCCTTCAAGACGGCCAAATCCACCACCGATTCCGTGCTGCACCACATCGAGCATTGCCCGTTTTGCATGAACCATGCGGGCAGCGCGGGCTTGCCGCCACCGCTGTCCGCGCCGCTGGCCGTTGTCACGGGCCACGATGCCTACCCACCGCTGTTTTACCAGGCGCCGCAAGCGCAGTTTGCCTGGCTTGGCGCCAGCCCGCGCGGCCCGCCGTCCCTGGCTTGATTCCAGCTGTCCTGCCTGCCGTCCTGCGGTAGCCAATCTACGTCCACACTTGTCTCAACTACGCCCATTGGGCCGGAACTACCATGAAACGTCGTCTTTTTCTTCTCGCCGGCACGGCGGGATTGCTGACGCTTGCCGCTTGCGAGCCAGCACCGAAACCCCATTACAACGGCCTCGACCTGACGGGCGGCGATTACAAGCCCGATTTCAGCTTGAGCGGCCCCGACGGCAAGGTGTATACCCTGGCCGACTTCAAGGGCAAGTATGTGATGGTCTTCTTCGGCTTCACGCAATGCCCCGACGTGTGCCCGACGGCACTGTCGCGTGCGCTGGAAATCCGCCAGAAGCTGGGCGCCGATGCCGACAAGCTGCAAGTGATCTTCATCAGCATCGACCCCGAGCGCGATACGCCCGAGTTGCTGGGCGAATACATGCGCGCCTTCGATCCCAGCTTCCTCGGCTTGCGCACGGACCCGAAAAACACGGCGCAGACGGCCTTCAACTACAAGGTCTTCTACCGCCGCGTGCCCAGCGGCAGTTCCTACACCATGGACCACACGGCCATCAGCTATGTGATTGACCCGCAGGGACGCATGCGCCTGGGCTTGAAGCACCAGATGACGGGCGACGAGTGCGTGCAGGACATCAAGACCTTGATGAAATCGAAATACACTTTATAACAATCTCTGGAAGGAATGACCATGACCCATCTGAAAACCCTGCTGGCCACGGCCCTGGCCGTACTGTCGTTCTCCGCCACGGCCCAAAGCGGCGTGCAAATCACCGATCCATGGGTGCGCGCCACCGTGCCGCAGCAAAAGGCCACGGGCGCCTTCATGCAGATCACGGCGCCGAAAGCCATGCGTTTGCTGGAAGTGCGCTCGTCCGTCGCGGGCGTGGCGGAAATCCATGAAATGAGCATGGCGGACAATATGATGCGCATGCGCCAGGTCAAGGAAATCGCCTTGCCGGCCGGCAAAGCCGTAGAGCTGAAACCTGGCGGCTACCACGTCATGCTGCTGGACTTGAAAGGCCAGGTCAAAGCGGGCGACAAGATCCCGCTGACCCTGGTGCTGGAAGGCGAGGACAAGCACCGCGAAACCATCGAAGTCAACGCCGTGGGCCGTCCGCTGGGTGCTACGTCGGCCCCGATGCCAGCCATGAAACACTAATCGCTGGCATGCTGCACGAAAGCCCGGTACGCCGGGTTTTTTTGTGTCCGCCTGAAAATTAAACAGCTGTTTGATATAATTCCGTACAATATTAAACAGCTGTTTAAAAAATGGGAATGGCATGACAGAAGAACCTAGGAACGACAAGGAAACGGAACCGGCCCGCGCGCGCATCCTGCAAGTGGCGGCGGGCCTGTTTGCCGACGATGGCTACAAGGCCACTTCCGTGCGCAAGATTTGCGAGGCGGCCAGGGTCAACGTGGCGATGGTCAATTATTACTTTCATAGCAAGGAAGAGCTGCACCTGGCCGCCTTCGACTATGCGCGCGAACTGGCGCGCGCCTCGGCCGCCGAGGTGGCTGCCGCCAGCGTGCAGGCACAGTTGCCGCCCGAGCAGCAGTTGCGCCTGGCCATCGAAGCGCTGGTGTTTGACATGCTGCGCGCGGGCCACGCATCGCTGTTCAGCCGCCTGGTGGCGCGCGAACTGATCGAGCCGACGGCCGCCATCCACAAGCTGGCCGAACGCAATGTGCGCCCGCAGCACGCGCTGTTCACGGGCCTGGTGCGTGGCGTGGTGGGCCCGGCAATGCCGGCGCCGGTGGTGCAGAAATGCGTGTTCAGCGTGATCGGCCAGGTCGTGTTCTATGCCCGTTCGCGTATCGTGCATGAACTGGTGGTGCCGGAAATTACCTATGACGAGGCCGGCATCGCCAGCATCGCGCAGCACATCGCCGCCTTTTCCCTGGCGGCCCTCGACGGCTTGCGCCGCCAGCATGACGATGTACAGGTGAGCGCATGAAGGCGCGTAAGCTGACCCTGGTGCTGGCCGGCCTGTCCATGCTGGGCCCGTTCGCCACGGATACCTTCCTGCCGTCGTTTCCCGCGATTGGCACGCATTTCGATGTCAGCAGCGTGCTGGTGCAGCAGACCCTCAGCGTCTACCTGGCCGCCTACGCCTTCATGACCTTGTTCTACGGCACCTTGTCCGATTCGTTCGGCCGCCGTCCCGTCATTCTCGCCTCGCTGCTGATCTTTGCCGTGGGTTCGATCGGCGCCGCCTTTGCGCCCAGCTTTGGCTGGCTGCTGTTTTTCCGCGGCATGCAGGGCGCGTCGGCCGGTGCGGGCAGGGTGATCGGGCAAGCCATCGTACGCGACAGCCTGTCGGGCGCGGCCGCGCAAAAGATGCTGGCCAACATCATGATGGTGTTCGGCATCGCGCCCGCCATCGCCCCCGTCATCGGCGGCTGGCTGCACGTGGCCTACGGCTGGCAATCGACCTTCGTCTTTACGTTTGGCGTCACGGTGCTGCTGTTGCTGGCCTGCTTGAAAGGTTTGCCGGAAAGTTTAGCTGTCGAGCAACGCCAGCCGTTCCACCCGGGCACGATCGGCCGCAACTACTGGCAGGCGCTGCGCCACCGGGCGTTCCTGCTGCGCTCGCTTGCCGTGGCCTTTGCCTTCGGCGGCTTTGCCCTCTACATCGCGTCGGCGCCGCATTTCATCCTGGAGTTGCTGCGCTTGCCGGAAACGGCGTTTGGCTGGATGTTCATCCCCATGGTGGCGGGGCTGGTGCTGGGCTCTGCACTGTCCGGCAAGCTGGCCCACACGGTCAAGAGCACCGTGCTGGTGCGCTGGGGCTTGCTGGCCATGGCCGCCACGGGTGCGCTGAACATGGCGTACAACCACTGGTTTGCCGCCAGCATCCCGTTCGCCGTCGTGCCCGTGATGCTGTATGCGTTCGGCATGTCGCTGGCCCTGCCGGGCATGACCATGTCGACCCTGGATATTTTCCCGCAGATGCGCGGCCTGGCCGCCTCGCTGCAGAATTTCGTGCAGATGGTGCTGTTTGCGCTGGTGTCCGGTTTTGTCGCACCACTGCTGTTCGACAGCGCCTTCAAGCTGGCCCTGGGCCAAGCGTCGGCCGTTGCGCTGGCCAGCCTGTTCTGGTGGCTGGGCACGCGCCAGGGCGTGGCCCAGGCCGCTTCGAAGGTTGCCAACGCGGCATGAGCGCAGCCATTACTGGTGGGCATGCTTCCTGCTTTGTTACACTGTGACAATCAGACCCGTGCGGCGGGCGCCACGGCACGCGCGCGGGTCTAAGCAGTTTTGCAACTTTACCTTTGGCTATCATGCACTTGATTAACTCCAGTTTGAACCACGCCTTGCGCGTGCCGCTGGCTGCGGAAATCCACTCGCGGCCATTTTTGCAGCTCGACGCCCCCGAGCTGATTACCCATCTGGCCGTCTACCGCGATGACGCCGGGGCGAACGGTGCATCGAATATGTCGGCCCAGCACGCCACGCTGGCGGCGCTGTGCACGCATTTCGGCGTCACGCCGCCTAGCACCGAAGCCAAGTATTTTTATTACGACTTTGGCCGCTTCCGCCTGAAATGGGAATGCCATACGGAATTTGCCACGTTTACCTTTGCCGAACATCCTGGCGCCGCCTTGCCTTTGGCGCAGGCGTTCGAGCGCATGCCTTTGGAACAATTGCCGCAGCAGTGGCTGGCAGGCTTGAAGGGCAAGCTGATGGTGGCCGCGCACGTGGTGCTGGAGCAGGCAACGGAACCTGCCGAAATTTTCATGCAAGGCCTCTCGCGCGTGTTCGAGGGCAATACCCTGGCCGGCAGCAAGGTGCTGCAGGGCGGTGAGTTGTGGACGGATTTCACCATCCAGTCCGATGGCTTCAGCCGTTTCGTCATCCGCGACGCGGGCATGCGTTCGCAGCAGTCGGGCCGATTGGTGCAGCGCGTGCTGGAAATTGAAACCTACCGCATGATGGCTTTATTGGGCTTGCCGTATGCCATGCAGGCGGCGCCATCGCTCAATGCCATCGAGACTGAACTGGCGACCCTGGCCGCCGCCATGGTCGACACGGACGACGCGCCCGGCACCGGCAAGGCCGATGACGGCGTTGCCGAGCAAACCTTGCTTGACCGCATCACGCGCCTGGCCGCCCGCATTGAAAAGCTGTCGCTCGACAATAGCTACCGTTTTTCCGCCTCGAAAGCCTACATGGGCCTGGTCAAGGCGCGCATCGAGGAACTGCGCGAGGAGCGCATCGAAGGCATTCCCACGGTCGAGGAATTCATGGACCGCCGCCTGACGCCGGCCATGAACACCTGTGAAGCGATGGCCAGCCGCCAGGAAGCCATGGCGCAGCGCATCGCCAACACGAATGACTTGCTGCGCACGCGCGTGGGCATCGTGCAGGAATTGCAGAACCGGCAAATCCTGCAATCGATGAACGCCCGCGCGGCGCAGCAGCTGCGCCTGCAGCAGGCGGTGGAAGGCTTGTCGGTGGCGGCGATCTCGTATTACGTGATCGGCCTGTTCAGCTACACGGGCAAGGCAGCCAAGGTGATGGGGCTGCCCGTGAATCCGGAAATCCTCGTCGGCGCGCTGGTGCCGTTCGTGGCTGCCGGCGTGTGGCTGGGCTTGCGCCGCATGCACCACAAGTTGCACGCGGATTGAACCGGGCGACTAGAAAAAAAGTTCTAGACATGACGTTCTAGAATCGGTATTCTAGCGTCATGTTAAAAAATATTCCCACTCCCCATCCCACGGCCGCCGAACTGGACCTGCTGCGCATCCTGTGGCAGCGCGGCCCGGCCGACGCCCGTGCCGTGTACGAAGCCCTGGCGGCGGAACGTGCAGACGCCAGTTACGCCACCGTGCTGCGCCAGTTGCAGCTCATGCATGGCAAAGGCTTGCTGAGCCGCGATGAAAGCCAGCGTCCCCAGCTGTACGCGGCCGTCGAGGCGCAGGAAAAACTGCAAACCAGCTTGCTCAAGGATTTGATCGGCAAGGTATTTTCCGGTTCCGGCAAGGCGCTGGTGCTGGCTGCGCTGCGCGAGCACGTGAGCGATGCGGAGCGCGCCGACATTGAAAAAATCCTGCGCCGTGAAAGCGATGACAAGGGCGCAGGCAAGCCATGAGCCTGCCCACCATTTCAACCCTGCACCTGCACCTGCTGCTGCCCGCGCTGGGCTGGGTGCTGCTGTATTTTGTCTGGCAAGGGCTGCTGGTCGGCGCCGTATCCGCAGCCGGCCTGTGGCTGCTGCGCGGCGCCGCGGCGCGCTGGCGCTATGCGCTGTGCGCGCTGGCCTTGCTGCTGTGCCTGGCAATCCCCGCCGCGCATCTGCTGGCCCTGCTGCTGGGCGACGCTCCTGTCCCGCCATCCTCGTCCACGCCGCTGCCCGCCTGGCGCGCCGCCATCGATGCCTGGCTGCCGGCCCTGGTGCTGGCCTGGAGCGCCGGTGTCGGCCTGATGAGCTTGCGCCTGTGCCTGGGCCTGGCCTGGGTCGGCAAGCTGCGCCGCCAGGCGGTGGCGGCACCGGCCATCTGGCAGGCGCGCCTCGATGCCCTGGCACAGCGCATGGGCTTGCGCCAGGCGCTGCCGCTCAAGCTGCATGCGGGCTTGTCCAGTCCCGTGACCGTGGGATTCTGGCGTCCCGTGGTGCTGTTGCCCGTGGCCTTGCTGAGCGGCATGCCTGTGGCCCTGGTCGAAGCCTTGCTGGCGCATGAACTGGCCCATGTGCGGCGCTGGGATTACCTGGTCAACCTGCTGCAAAGCGTCGCCGAGGCGCTGCTGTTCTTCCACCCCGTTGTCTGGTGGCTGTCGGCCCGCATGCGGGCCGAACGGGAACAAGTGGCCGACGCGCTGGCCGCGCAAGCGCTGCACGATCCGCAGCAGCTGGCCAGCGCGCTGCACGCCCTGTCCTTGCAGGCATCGTTGCCTGGGTCCCCGCATGCACCGGAAGCAGCCCAGTCTGGCTTGCTGCTGTCGGCCCGGGGCGGCGCGCTGCTGACGCGCATCCGCAGCCTGGTGGCGCCAGCCCCCGCCGCCAGCGGCTGGAAACTGGCCGTGCCCGCCTTGCTGCTGGCGGGCGCCACCTTGTTCATGCAGACGCAGGGCAAGCCCGCCGTCGGCGCGGCGACGCTGGCCGAGGCCACGGCTGCCATGCTGGACTTGCCCGTGAGCGCCAAACACATGCTGGTGTTCGACGACAGCACGGGCCAGGTATTGATGGCGAAAGACGCGGACGCCGTGGTGCCGATCGCTTCCATCACCAAGCTGATGACGGCCATGGTGGTGCTCGACGCGGGACTCGATCCGCAGGAACAGCTGCGCATCGTGCGTGCCGATGGCGCGTCTTCGATGCAGCGCGACAGCCTGCTGGCCGATGGCGCGGCCGTGTCGCGCGGGGCCTTGCTGCAGCTGGCGCTGCTGCCATCCGAAAACCGCGCCGCCGCCGCGCTGGCGCGCACCTATCCTGGCGGCCATGACGCCTTTGTGCAGGCGCTGCAAGCAAAGATCCACAGCCTGGGCCTGACGCGCACCCATTTGCGCGAGCCAGTCGGCAGCTCGCCGGGCAATACCTCGACGGCCACGGAAGTGGCGAAGATCGTGGCCGCCGCCGCGCGCTATCCGGACATCGCCCGCATCACCAGCCACCCGCAGGCCAGCGTGGCCGTCAACGGCAAGACGCGTACCTTGCGCAATACCAATCCGCTGGTGGGCGGCAAGGGCTGGGACATCGTGCTGTCGAAAACCGGCAGCAGCCACGAGGCTGGCAGCTGCCTGAGCATGCGCATGCGCAGCGGCGGCAAGAACGTCACCGTGGTGCTGCTGGACGCCGACGGCGCGCAGCGGCGCTCGCTCGACGCGGGCAATATCCGCGACACCCTGGCCGGCAGGACGGCCCGCATGTACTGATCCCCCTGGCGCGCCGCGCCGCGGCCGCCTTTTTTTACACTCTGGAGATGAAGATGACACTATTGGCGAAGTTGATGCTGGCGACGGTTGCGACCATGTCGGCGGCTACCGTGCAGGCAAAAACACCGGCGCCCAAGCCGGATACCCCTGTCGATTGCGACAGCTGCAAGGCGTGGAACGGGGAAGTCAAGCCGTTCAATGTATTTGGCAATACCTGGTATGTGGGCACGGCCGGCTTGTCCGCCGTGCTGGTGACCAGCCCGCAAGGCCACATCCTGCTCGACGGCGCGCTGCCGCAATCGGCGCCACTGATCATCGCGAACATCGCGGCGCTGGGTTTCCGCATCGAGGATGTGAAATTCATCCTCAATTCCCACGCGCATTGGGATCACGCGGGCGGCATCGCCGCGCTGCAGCGCGCCAGCGGCGCCACCGTGGTGGCCAGTGCCTCGGGCGCCCTGGGATTGCAAAGCGGCACCAACGGCAAGGATGATCCGCAATTCCAGGCCAAGCCTGTCGTGCATGTGGCAAAGGTGGAGAAGGTCAAGGTGGTGGGCGAGGGCGATGCCATCAAGCTGGGGCCGTTGAACCTGACGGCGCACATGACGCCAGGCCACACGCCAGGCGCCACCACCTGGACCTGGACCTCGTGCGAAGGGCAGCGCTGCCTGGACGTGGTGTATGCCGACAGCCTGAATCCGTATTCCAGCGGCGACTTTACGTACACGGGCAAAGGGGGCGGACCCGATATCTCGGCCTCGTTTGCCGCCAGCATTGCCAAGGTGGCAGCCCTGCCGTGCGACATCATTCTTTCCGTGCATCCCGATTCGACGGGCGTGCTGGACAAGGCGGCCAAGCGCAGCGGCGAACACAATCCCTTCATCGATGCGAACGCCTGCCGCGCCTATGCGGCCACGGCGGACGCCATGCTGACGAAACGGCTGGCGAAGGAGCGCGGCGTGGCCCTGCCTGCGGCGGCCCCGGCTGCCGAGCACGCGCACTAAGCCGACTGCACCAAGCTGGCTGCCTAAGCTGGCTGCATCAGGCGCGCTGCACCAGGCGCTACGTTCCGGGCATGGCTGCGGGCTGCATGGCCTGGCCTGCCCGGGCTTTTTGCAGGCGCTTCAGAAATACCGCCATTTCCCTGGCGGCCTGCATGTCGCCTTGCCTCTGTGCCACTGCCGCGCCCGCCGTCCAGGCGGCTTCGGCTTCTTCCAGCCGTCCCAGCTGCCGCAGTGCCTTGCCCAGCAGTTTCCAGGCGGCCGAATAGCCGGGCTGCTGCGTGGTAGCCTGTGTCAGGTGGACGGCGGCTTGCTCTGCATCATTTTCCTTCAGGCAGGCGTCGCCCAGGCCAAAGCGCAGCAGGGCGTTGTCGCGGCCCGACGCCAGCAGTTTTTCCAGTTGTGTACGCATGCATGCCTCCATTAATATACAAGTCTATACTTGCATATTAATCCCTGCGTCGTCGGGAAACAAGGCGGCGTGCGCGGGGACGCGTCGCGCATTGCCAGGCCAAGGCACAGGTATTGCCGGAGTATTTTTCAACAAGCCTTTTAATGAGAATGCATTATCATTTATAATGCAAGCTTATTGCATTGATTTGCCCTTGTCAGGAATCCCATGTCCGTGTTTTCACGCCGCCCCGTGGCGCTTTTGCTGGCCGCCGCCAGTCCCCTGGCGCTGGCCTTCGACCCCGCCGTTGCCGTTGACGATGCTGGCGAGGCCCGCGATGTCGTCACCGTCAAGGCCGAGCGCCAGCATTACCGCAGCCTGTCGGCGACGGGCGCCACCAAGACGGATGCGCTGCTGATGGATTTGCCGCAAAGCGTGCGCGTGCTGACGGGCGACCTGCTGCGTGACGCGGGCGTGACGACCCTGGCCGGCGCGCTGGACCTGGCCAGCGGCATCTCGAAGCAAAGTCCGCTCGGCGGCCTGTGGGACAGCTACGCCATGCGCGGCTTCACGGGCGACCCGAATTTCGGTTCCGACTACATGGTCAACGGCTTCAGTTCCAGCCGCGGCTACAATGGCATGCGCGACGCGGGCAACACGCAGAATGTGGAAGTGCTGAAAGGCCCGGTCTCGGCCCTGTATGGTCGGGGCGAGCCGGGCGGCACCGTCAACATCACGACGAAAAAGCCGAAGTTCGCGCCTGAATACAGCGCCGATGTGTCGCTCGGCAGCTTCCATGCGCGGCGCGCCGCCGCCGACCTGACGGGACCGCTGAGCGAGACCATCGCCTACCGCCTGAACGCCGCCCACGAAGAGGGCCACAGCTTCCGCGACACGGTGAAAGTCGAGCGCAGCCTGTTCTCGCCCTCGTTCATCTGGCTGGTGGGCGAGCACACGAGCGTAGCGTATGAAATCGAGGCCGTGCAACAGCGCGCGCCGTTCGACCGTGGCGTCGTCGCCGTCAATGGCAAGCTCGGCGTCGTTCCCGTCTCGCGCTTCCTGGGCGAACCGGGCGATGGTCCCATGACGGTCAAGTCGCTGGGACAGCAGCTGTTCCTCCACCATGCGCTGTCCGACGACTGGACGCTGCAGGCGGGCGCTTCCTACCGCGACAGCGAATTGACGGGGTATTCGACGGAGGCGAACAACTTGCTGGCCGATGGCCGCACCTTGCGCCGCCAGCGCCGCCACCGCAATTTCTCGGCCACCGACGTCTCCGCCCGCGTGGAGGTGCTGGGCAAGTTCAGGACGGGCGCGCTGGCGCACGAGATGCTGCTGGGCGTGGACGCCTATCACTTCGATGACCACCGGGTGCAGTTGCGCCGCAATCCCTCGGCCGCGAATGCCTATGCCATCGACATTTATGCGCCCGTGTATGGCGGCCAGGCCGCTCCGCTGGCCCTGTCCATCGATACGCAGGAAGGACAAAGGGCGCGGGGACTGTATGCGCAGGACCAGGTAGACCTGGGGCCGCGGTGGAAGGCGCTGGTGGGCGTGCGCCACGATAGCTATACGCAGGACGTGATGAATAACCGCCTGCACGTGAGCAACCGCCAGTCGCTGTCGGCCACCAGCCCGCGTGCGGGCCTCGTCTACCAGCCGTCGAAAGCCTGGTCGCTGTATGCGAGCGCGGCGAAAGGTTTTCGCCCCAACAGCGGCATCAGCATCGACAACCAGGCCTTCCCGGCAGAGCGCAGCCGCGCGTATGAACTGGGCGCGAAGCTGGACACGGGCAAGCTGACGGGCACCGCGGCCGTGTACGACATCCGCAAGAGCAATGTGCTGACGACCAATCCCGCCAACACGGATTTCGCCATCGCGGCGGGCGAGGTGGGCAGCCGTGGACTGGAGCTGGACGTGTCGGGCGAGCTGGCGCGCGGCCTGCGCGTCTCGGGCGCCTACGCCTACACGGACGCCACCGTCACGCGCGGCGATAACACGATCGTCACGGGCAGCCGCTTCGCCAACGTGCCGCGCCACGGCGCCAACCTGCTGGCCACGCAGCAATTCGCGCTGGCCACGGGCACGGCCAGCGTGGGCGGCGGCGTGCAATACGTGGGCGAGCGCAAGGGCGACGTCGCCGCCAGCAGCAGCTTTACCCTGCCGGCCTACACGACGGCCAGGCTGCTGGCGTCCTACTCGCCGAATGCGAAACTGCGCCTGGCCGTGAACGTGGAAAACCTGTTCAATCGCAGCTACTATGCGAGTTCCTACAGCCAGCTGTGGGTGGCGCCGGGAGCGGAGCGCACGGTGACCTTGAATGCGCATTACAGGTTTTGATTTAATCACCCAACAGCCAAGTGCCGGGGTCGGACCCGCCGGGGGAATATGCCCCAATGGGGCATATTCCGATTCCGAAGGAACCGACCCCGGTTTCTGCCGTTGGGGTACGCACGCTACTCTTACTCTTACATTTAAAATGAATAAATGACTGCTTCCCTGACTTCCCCCGCCATCCTGCGCACCCGCATCGCCGTCATCGACGTCATGCGCGGCCTCGTCATGCTGATCATGCTGTTCGACCATGTGCGCGAAACGTTCTTTCTGCACCACCAGGTGGGCGACCCCATGGATGCGGCCCATGTCGATCCGGCCCTGTTCTTCACGCGCCTGGCAGCCCATGTGTGCGCGCCCATGTTTGTCTTTTTGACGGGGCTGTCAGCCTGGCTGTATGCGCATCCGGCGGCCGGTCCGCGCAGTGCCAGCGGCTTTCTGTTCAAGCGTGGCTTGCTGCTGGTGGTGCTGGAACTGGTCTTCGTCAACTTCGCCTGGATGGGCACCTTCACGCCCGCGATCCTGTATCTGCAGGTGATCTGGGTCATCGGCCTGGCCATGATGGCGCTGGCCGTGCTGCACAAGTTGCCGTTGAAAGTGCTGGCCGTGCTGGGCGTGGCGATTATCGCCGGCCAGCATCTGTTGACCGACCTGCGCGCGCAAGAGGGCAGCTTTGCGTATTACGTGCTGACAGTGCTGCTGCAACGCGGTTACCTGGTGGCGGACGGCGCCATGAAGATCAAGGTCAGTTATCCGCTGCTGCCATGGATAGGCGTGATCGTGCTCGGCTATGTGGCCGGGCCCCTGTATGCGCGCAGCCGTTCGCCGGAGGAGCGCCGCCGTTTGCTGCTGGCGCTGGGCGGCGGCGGCTTGCTGCTGCTGGCCGTGCTGCGCGGCTTCAATCTCTACGGTGAAACCTTGCCGTGGCTGGCGGGCGACACGGCCGTGCGCACGGCCATGAGCGTGCTGAACTTCACCAAGTATCCGCCGTCGCTGGACTTTTTGCTGTTCACGCTGGGCCTGGGGCTGCTGGGCATGGCCTGGCTGGAAAACGTCGATAACTGGTTCACGCGGGCTTGCGCCACCTTTGGCGGCGCGCCCATGTTTTATTATCTGCTGCACCTGTATCTGCTGCTGGCCATCCGCATCGCCGTGACGGCCGTGCTGGGTGCCAACTATGGCGACCGTTATGGCGTCGAGCACGTCTGGCAGGTGTGGCTGATCGCGCTGGCCCTGATGCCCGTGCTGTACTACCCATGCCGCGCGTTTGCCAACTACAAGCGCACATCGAAGCAGGCCTGGGTGCGCTACTTCTGAGTTTGCCTACTTGCAGTAGAGGCGATCAATGCTATGCGGCGACGCCAGGTAATGGCGCGTCTGCCAACCGATGGCCACCCGGTAGGCGCAGGGCGGGTCGAGCGCCACGTTGACGGGGAAGCCGCCATTGTTGCCTGAAAGGTGAGGGCCGCCCGCGCCGCCGCGGAACAGGTAGTTGCTGGGCGGCGGCGGTGGCGTGAAGCTGGCGGCCGGCAGTGGTGGCGGCGGGTGCGTGATGCCGCTGTTGTTGGAAATGGTGATATTGAAAAAGCGCAGATGCGGATGGTCGATCGTGTACAGGATATGCACGAGGCCGCCCGCGATGGGGTTGCAGGCATTGCTGCGCAACTCTTCCAGGTCCAGCGCCACGATGACGGGAGAGTTGTCAAAGATGATGGAATCGAGCCCGTCCGTGGCTAGCAGCGCCAGGCTGGTGCCATCGCGTACTTCAAAGCCCAGGCGGTAGCGGCGTATGGGTTCGCTCTCGGCCGCGCTCAAGCTGCGGCCCGCATCGAGGATGGGCAAGCCGCCCGGCAGCTTGGCCGGATGCAGGCTGGTGATGGCGGGCGTGTTGACGGTGAGCAAATCGAAGGTGCGCAGGAAGATGCCGGGCGCCACGTTGACGATCGCCGTCGTGCCGTCGCGCATGTCCACCGTGACGGGCTTGCCATCGACCCGTATCCAGCCGCCCGGTTTCACATCGCCCGTATCGATGATGACGGGCGCCGAGTCGCCCAGGCCCAGGCCGTTCGTGTAAAACACATAGCCGACGTGCGTACCGAGGAGCTGCGTCAGCGGCGCCAGGCTGGCGGGCGCGACCGAGGGGATGGCCGTCGGGTCGTCGCTGCCACCGGGCCAGGTCCATTCGCCGATGAGGAAGCGGTATTCGAGCGGATGGGCAGGAATGGCGCTGTTGCGCAGCGGACAATTGCCCTTCAAGGTGACGCCGCCGGCGAACACATAGGAAGCGCCGGGGCCGCCCGCATAGCCTTGCGCGGAAAAGCCGGCCAGCGACGGAAACGGGTGGATGTCGAAGATTTCCACCTGCTGCCAGTGCGGCACGCCTTCCACGTCGGGCGGCAAGACTTCCTTCGAGCACAGTTCGACGCAGAAACAGTGGCCCACGTTTTCGCGCCCCGGCTGGCGCCCGTTGGCCTGGGTTTCCGACAGGATGGGCACGCTGCCCAGCTGCGCCGTGAAATATACGTCGGGGCCGCTGGCGAACTCCACGTTGATGAACGGAGAGAAAGGCGTCAAGGTGAAGTCCGACGTCAGGTAATCAATGCGGAAGCGCCCGCTGGCATCCGTCACCGCAACACCTAGCGCATCGTCCTGCAGCCAGTCGGCGTCGAACGCGCGCACGGTGGCGCCGGCGATCGGCGCTTGCGGCGCATCGCAGGTGCGCAGGCGGCCGCAGATGGTCCAGGCGCCGAAGCGGGCGCGCACCAGGCACCAGAAGCGCTGCGGCAGGCAATAGTCCCAGACGGCAAGGAAATCGTTCCCGGCCTGGCGCCAGCGGGGCTGGATGGTGGTGATGGAGAACTGCAGCGGCACGGAATCTTTCGGCCCCGGCTTCAAATGGGGAACGGTCGGGCACAGCACGTCCACCTCGACGGCTTCGCCCTGGTAATTGTCATCCAGGGTATAGCTGTAGTTGCCGTCCTCATCCGTGCGCGCCTCGGCCAGCAGGAAGGGCGCCTTCGCCTGCACTTCCTCGTCGGTCAGGATGGCAAAGGTTTCCTTGGCGCTGGCCACCGCCAGGGCCGTGACGTTTTGCGTCTCGCGTGGCCGGTACAGGCGCACGATGACGTGCGACATCGGTTCAGGACACTCGGCACAGATCAAGCCGCACAGCTTGCCCCGCAAGATATAAGCCATGGTGGTCTCCAGCATGATTGGACAGCAGCACCGCCCGGAATGGCGGCGCTGTTACCAAGCTAGCAAAAGACTGACGGACGTATTTGATCTGGATTAAAGGCGGGCCGGCTATTTGATCAGCGCCAGTACCTCGCGGAAACGTGGGTGCTTGCAGTCGCGCAGCCATTCGAAGGCCAGCATCTCCACCGTCACCAGATGGGCACCGAGCTTGTCCAGCCGTGCCAGGGCAGCGTCGCGGCTGGCGGCCTGGCGCGAGCCGACGGCGTCGATGGCGATGATGACTTCATACCCGAGCTGCAGCAGGCCGATGGCTGTCTGCAGCATGCACACATGCGCTTCGCAACCGGTGACGACGATCTGTCTGCGCCCGGCGGGCAGTATCTGCTGCAAGCCGTCGAAACAGGCGCCGAAATGCGTCTTGTGCAGGGTCTGTTCGCACAGCGCGGCGATCTCTTCCACGTTCGGTCCCAGCCCCTGGCGATTCTGTTCCGTGCCCAGCACGGGCACGTCGAGCAGGCGAGCAATCCTGGCCAGGCGCAGGTTCTGTGCCAGGACCAGGCCGGCGTCGTGGATGGCCGGCATCAGGCGGCCTTGCAGGTCGACAATGACCAGTACGGCCTGGTTCGCATCCATCAGCATGGCGTTCTCCTTATTAGTATGTAGGTGGCGACAGTGTAGCGCGCCGCGGTTGGCTCAAGCTGGCCAGCTGGGCGTGGCCGTCTCGCCCATCAGGTAGGCGTGATTCAGCTCGATGGCGCTGCGCAGGTAATTCCACAGGGCGCTGACCCGGGCGATGTTGCGCCGCTCGCTGGGCGAGATCATCCAGAACGAGCGCACGAGATCAATGTCGCCATCGAGCACGGGCACCAGTTCGTTCGACTGCTGGGCCACGAAGCAGGGCAGGATCGCCAGCGCCTGGCCCGCGCGCGCCGCGTGGTACTGGGCAATCACGCTGGTGCTGCGGAACGCACGCAGCGAATCGGGCGCCACGTTGTCCATGTAGCGCAGCTCGGCGCTGAAGACCAGGTCGTCCACATAGCCGATGATGGGGTGCTGCGCCAGTTGCGCCAGGCTCGTGATCGGTGCATGGCGCGCCAGGTAGGCGGGCGTGGCGTACAGTTTCAGCCGGTAGTCGGACAGTTTCGTCACCACATACGGGCCGGACAGCGGCCGCTCGATGGATATGGCCACGTCCGCTTCGCGCTTGGACAGGCTGACGAAGCGGGGCACGGCGATCAGGTCGACGCTGATGTGCGGATAGCGGCCGCAAAACTGCGCCAGGTGCGGCGCCAGCACGACGGCGCCAAAGCCTTCCGTGGCGCCCAGACGCACCTGGCCCGACAGCAGCCGGTTGTGTTCGCCCAGCTCCTCGGTGGCGGCGAACACCGTGCTTTCCATGCTTTCCGCGTATTCCATCAGGCGGTGGCCTTCCGGCGTCAGCTGGTAGCCCACGTAATTGCGGTCGAACAGCTGCGTGCCCACCTGCTCCTCGAACTTGCGCATGCGCCGCGACACGGTGGAATGGTCGATGCCCAGCTTTTTCGCCGCATCGACGAGGCCGGCGCTGCGCGTCAGTTCCAGGAAGACCCGTACATTGTCCCAATCGAGCACTTTCCTCTCCTTGTGCATATTTGCAAAGGAATTATGCATTAATTTCACTTGAGTGCATATTTTTACACATGCAGAATGCAGATAAACATATAAGAAAAACCCTTACCCCTCAGGAGACACTGCATGAAAAAGACCGTTCTGGCCATGGGCGCGCTGGCGCTCACCCTGTCCTTTGGCGCGCAGGCGCAGATTTCCGATGGCGTCGTCAAGGTCGGTATCCTGACCGACATGTCCGGCCCGTATTCGGCCATGGGCGGGCGCGGCTCCGTCGTTGCCAGCCAGATGGCCGTCGAGGATTGTTTAAAAGCCGAATGCAAGGGCATGAAGATCGAGATCCTCTCTGCCGACCACTTGAACAAGGCCGACATCGCCGCCTCCAAGGCGCGCGAATGGATAGACCGCGACAAGGTCGACGCCATCGCCGACCTGACCAATTCCTCGGTAGCCCTGTCCGTGCAAAAGCTGATGAAAGAGAAGGGCGGCATCGCCATGTTCAGCGGCCCTGCCACGGGGCGCCTGACCAATGAAGACTGCTCGCCGAACGGCTTCCACTGGATGTTCGACACGTATTCGCAGGCGGCCGGCACGGCCGCGGCGCTGACCAAGCTGGGGCAGAAATCCTGGTACTTCGTCACCGTTGATTACGCGTTCGGCCACTCGCTGGAAAAAGACGCCAGCGACGTCGTCAAGCGCAATGGCGGCACGGTGCTGGGCGCCGTGCGCCATCCGCTGAACGCCTCGGATTTCTCGTCCTTCCTGGTGCAGGCGCAAGGCTCGAAAGCCCAGGTGATCGGCCTGGCCAACGGCGGCGCGGACACGGTGTCGGCCATCAAGCAGGCGCGCGAATTTCGCATCGGCAGCGGCAAGGACCAGCGCCTGGCCGCCCTGCTGGTGTTTCTGTCCGACGTGCACGCGCTGGGGCTGGACACGGCCCAGGGCCTGGTCTACGCGGACGGCTTTTACTGGGATTACGACGACCGCAGCCGCGCGTTCGCCAAGCGTTTCGAGGCGCTCAACAAGGGCGCCAAGCCGACCATGGTGCAGGCGGGCGTGTATTCCAGTGTCTACCACTACCTGAAATCGGTGGCGGCGGCGAAGAGCGACGATTCGAAAATCGTCGCCCAGAAAATGCGCGAACTGCCGATCAAGGATGCCGTCATGAACAACGCCTCGATCCGCCCCGATGGCCGCGTCATCCACGACATGTACCTGGTGCAGGTGAAAACCCCGGCCGAATCGAAGGGCGCGTGGGACTACCTGAAAGTGCTGTCGACCATCCCCGCCGACCAGGCGTTCAAGCCGATGGATGCGGCGGCTTGCAACCTCGTTAAAAAATAATTGTGGCTGAGCAGCAGAGAGCCGGGGTCAGTTCCTTCGGAACTGGAATTTCCCCCACTGGGGGAAATTCCCCCGGCGGGTCTGACCCCAGTACTCCGCTGCTCCGTCGAGTCCTATGAACATCGCACACCCGGAGCCTCAACCATGAACCAAGCCCTCACCCAAATCCCCGCCATCCCCCTGCACATCGCCGGCAAGCACCACGCGTCATCGAGCAGCGAATGGCGTGACGTCATCAATCCAGCGACGCAGGAAATCGTCGCCAAGGTGCCGTTTTCCACGCCGGACGAAGTCAACCTGGCCGTCGCCACGGCCAAGGAAGCGTTCAAGACCTGGCGCAATACGCCGCTGGCCGCGCGCATGCGCATCATGCTCAAGTACCAGCACCTGATCCGCGAAAACATCGGTGCCCTGGCCGAACTGATCACGCGCGAGCACGGCAAGACCCTGCCCGACGCGGAAGGGGAGGTGATGCGCGGCCTGGAAGTGGTGGAGCACGCGTGCTCGATCGCCACCCTGCAGCTGGGCGAAATCGCGGAAAACGCGGCTACCGGCGTCGATGTCTACAACATCTACCAGCCGCTGGGCGTGGGCGCCGGCATCACGGCCTTCAACTTTCCCGTCATGCTGCCGTGCTTCATGTTCCCGATCGCCATCGCCTGCGGCAATACGTTTGTCTTGAAACCGTCGGAGCAGGACCCGTCCTCGTCGATGTACCTGGTCGAACTGATGTACCAGGCGGGCTTGCCGGCCGGCGTGCTGAACGTCGTGCACGGCGGCGCCGACGTCGTCAACATGCTGTGCGACCATCCCGACATCAAGGCCGTCTCTTTCATCGGTTCGACGCACGTCGGCACGCATGTGTACCGCCGCGCCAGCGAATCGGGCAAGCGCGCGCAATCGATGATGGGCGCGAAAAACCATTGCGTGGTGCTGGCCGACGCCAACAAGGAACAGGCGATCAATAACCTGATCGGTGCCGCCTTCGGCGCGGCCGGCCAGCGCTGCATGGCCAATTCCGTCGTGGTGCTGGTGGGCGAGGCGCGTTCCTGGCTGCCGGAAATCGTCGCCCGCTCGCAGGCCCTGAAAGTGGGGCCGGGCAGCGACCGCGAGGCGGATCTGGGTCCGATGGTCTCGAAAGCGGCCATGCAGCGTGCGGAAAAACTGATCCAGGCGGGCGTGGACGAAGGCGCGCAGCTGCTGCTCGATGGCCGTGGCCACAAGGTGGCAGGCTATGAGGGCGGCAACTTCATGGGGCCGACGATTTTCTCCAAGGTGCAGGCGTCGAACTCCGTCTACACGCAGGAAATATTCGGTCCCGCCATGTGCGTGGTCGAGACGGACACGCTGGACCAGGCCATCGCCTTCATCAACGCCAATCCGAATGGCAATGGCACCTCGATCTTCACCTCGTCCGGCTGGGCCGGGCGCAAGTTCCAGAACGAGATCGACGTGGGCCAGGTGGGCATCAACGTGGCCATTCCCGTGCCCGTCGCCTATTTCAGCTTTACGGGTTCGCGCGCCTCGAAGCTGGGCGACCTTGGCCCGAACGGCAAGCAGGCGCTGTACTTCTGGACCCAGACCAAGACTGTCACGGCGCGCTGGTTCGCCCCGGACGATGGCGGCAGCGGCGTCAATACCACCATCTCGATGAAGTAAGGGGGAGGCCATGGGCACCAACATCGTTTTCATCGGCCTGGGCAACATGGGGCTGCCCATGGCGCAGAACCTGGTGCGGGCCGGCCACGCCGTCACGGGCTTTGACCTGCTGCCTGCCAGCGTGCGGCAGTTCGCCGATGGCGGCGGCCTCGTATCCGATGACCAGGCGGCGGCGATCCAGGCCGCCGATATGGTCATCACCATGCTGCCGGCCAGCCGCCATGTTCTCGGCGCGTACCTTGGAGACACGGGCATCCTGGCGCAGGCGCGGCCCGGCACCCTGTTGATCGACTGCTCGACGATTTCCACCGAGGCGGCGCGCCAGGTGGCCCGCGCGGCGCAGGAGAAGGGCATGCCCATGCTGGACGCCCCCGTCTCTGGCGGCACGGCGGGTGCCACCAACGGCACCCTGACCTTCATGGTGGGCGGCGAAGCATCCGCGCTGGCGGCGGCGCGGCCCTACCTGGAGGTCATGGGCAAGGCCATTTTCCATGCGGGCGGCGCGGGCTGCGGCCAGACGGTCAAGATCTGCAACAACATGCTGCTGGGGATTCTGATGATCGGCACCAGCGAAGCCATACGCCTGGGCGTGGCCAATGGCCTGGACCCGCAAGTGGTGTCGGACGTGATGGCAAAAAGCTCGGGCCGCAACTGGACCCTGGAAGTGTACAACCCGTGCCCCGGCGTGGCCGAGAACGTGCCCGCGTCGCGCGGCTACACGGGCGGCTTTGGCGTCGACCTGATGCTGAAAGACCTTGGCCTGGCCGTGGAAAGCGCGCTGGCCAGCGGAGCGAGCGTACCGCTGGGCGCCCTGTCGCGCAATTTATACAGCTTGCACAGTAAGGCGGGGGCAGGGGCGCTGGATTTTTCCAGCATTTATCAGATGCTGGGGAAAGAATAAGGCGTGGAACACCTGACAAAACCGTAGCGAGCGGCGATGATTTGCGGCCGGGAAGCGCGGCTGTGATCCAGCACGGCACGCATCGCCGGCCGCACGGCGCGGCGTGCAGCAGGTTTGTTCAGGTGTCAGGGCTGCTGCGCCTGCAGGGCCGCCAGTTCCGCCTTGGCTTTTTCCAGCTTGCCTTCCAGCTTGGCGATCTTCTTCGGCTCTTTGTTTGCTTCCTGGGCCAGGCGCAGCGAACGCTCCGTCTGGTTTACCTTGGCCTGCGCCTTGACGATCTTCTTGTTGTGGCGCTCGACCAGGCTGCTGTCGCGGCAGTGGGCATTGACTTCGTCAAGCGCGCGCGTCAGGCCCGCAACCTTGTCGCTCAGGCCCTGTTCCTGCGCCTGGCGCAATTCGCTGCGGATGCTTTCGCGCTTGGCGGCGCAGCCCGTCAATTGGGTGTCGGCGGCGCTGGCCGCTCCGCTTGCGGCGAAGGCAACGAGCAAGGTGAGGGCGGTTTTCGATAGATGATTCATGGTATTCCTGTGTCAGTGGTGGCTCCGTGCAATGTAAGCCCGCCGGGGTGCCCTGTCAAACTTCCCGTGCAGTGCGCGCCTGCCGGGCGCGGCATCGGCTACCATGCGTGTTTTCCTCTTTCCGACACTGTCGCATGTCCAAGCAATTACTCTGTCTGCTGCCCTTTCTCCTGCCGCTGCCCGCCTTGGCGCAAACTCCGTCCACCTTGCTCGACCTGCAGCTGCTCGCCATCCAGGCCAGGGCGGAGGCGTCGTCCAGCAGCCCGGAAAGTATCGCCGAATTTGCCGAGACGCGGCGGCTGGCGGAAACGGGGGACGCCGAGGCGCAGCTGGAACTGGCGCGCATGCTGCAGCTGGGCGTCGGCGCGCCGCAAGATACGGCGCAGTCGATGGCCTGGATACGCAAGTCGGCCGACAACGGCTATGCGCCGGCGCAGTCGGCCATGGGGGTGGCCTACACCCTGGGCGGCAAGGTGCCTGTCGACCGCGTGCAGGGCGAATATTGGCTGCGCAAGGGCGCAGCGCAGGGCAACGCGGAGGCGCAAACCATCCTGGCGCTGGAATTCATCGATGGCCGCAGCAGTGCCGAAGAGCAGGCGCAGGCCATCACATGGCTGAAGGCGGCGGCGAACGAGCAGCACTTCGTGCCCGCCTACAATGCGCTGGGCGAGCACCTGATGCGCGCCGCCCTTGATGAGCAGGAGCGCGGCGAGGCTTTCCACTGGTTTTACCGATCGGCGCGTGAAAAGGAGCCGGCCGGCATGCGCAACCTGGCCCGCGCGCACGAACTGGGCCTGGGCGTGGCGCCGTCCGACAGGCTGGCTTTGGTCTGGTACGAACGGGCGGGGTGGAGCGGCGACGTGCCTGCCATGCGGCGCATGGTCGATGTGTACGTCAAGGGCGAGCTGGGACAACAGGCGAATGCCGAAGAAGCCGCCGAGTGGCGCGCAGAACTGGCCGGGAAGGAAAAACAATGAAGATCATGCTGTTTGTATTGAGTCTGAATCTGGCGCTGGCGCAGCCCGTGCTGGCGCAGCAGGCGCCCGGCAAGGCACCGCGCCAGCATCCGGCGCTGGTGGAATTCGACATGTCCGGCCAGGATGCCATGCGCGCCAAGGTGCAGGCCGTGGTCAACCGCCCGGCCGACCTGTCGCCGGCGAAGGTCGCGGCCTTCGACAAGGCGCGGTTGGCGGCGCAAGCAGGAGACAGTGCCGCGCAGCTGGAGCTGGCGCAGATGCTGCACGAGGGCGAGGGCACGCCGCGCGACCTTGACGCCGGCCTGGCGTGGATGCGCAAATCGGCAGAAGGCGGCTATGCTCCGGCGCAGGCTTTCCTGGGCGTCGCCTATACCTTGGGACAGGGCATGCCGGTCGACCGCAAGCTGGGCGAATACTGGTCGCGCAAAGGTGCCGCACAGGGCGTGGAACTGGCCAACTTCACGGTGGCCCAGCACTTTGAAAACATCCACAGCAGCCCGGAAGAGCAGGCGCACGCGCTGCACTGGCTGAAGTTCTATGCCGAAAACGGCTTTGTCCCCGCCTACAATGAAATCGGCTATCGCCTGATGATGACGGCCAAGGATGACGCGCAGCGCAAGGAAGCGTTCGGCTGGTACATGAAGGCGGCCAAGGTGCTCGATCCGTCCGGCTTGAACAATGTCGCCTATGCATTCGAAGTGGGGCAGGGCGCGCCGCAGGACGACGCGGCGTCGCTGTTCTGGTATGAGCTGGCGGCCATCGCGAAAAGTCCGCCGGGCCAGACGGGCTTTGCCCGCCTGCTGGAGCAGGGCCGGGGCGGTTCCACCCATCAAGGTCCGGCACCCAAGCCGTTCGAGCTGTATCTGCTGGCCGCCAGACAGGGGGACGAAGAGGCGATACAGCGGCTGGTGCAAGTGTTTGAAAACGGCGAACTGGGGCAGCAGGCCAGTCCCATGCGCGCGGCGCAATGGCGCGAAAAGCTGCACATGGCGCCAGCCCCCTGATAGTCCGAGACGGCGCGAAAGCGGCATGCTATCATCATTGTTATCGATAACAATATTGAGACTTTCATGAATCCCGATTTCCGTTCCCAGGACATGCTCGAAGCGCACATCCAGCACACCATGCGCTTCTATCATCCGCGCGCCATCGACCCGAGCGGCGGCTTTTATCACTTCTTCCTCGACGATGGCACGGTGTATGACGCCAGCACGCGCCACCTGGTCAGCAGCACGCGTTTCGTCTTCAATTACGCCATGGCGTACCGCCGCTTCGGCGGCGACGATTATCTGGCGGCCGTGCGCCACGGCGTGGCCTTTTTGCGCGACGCGCACCGCGACCCGGCCACGGGCGGCTATGCCTGGCAATTGTCGTGGAAAGATGGCGTCAGGACGGTCGAAGACGGCGCCAACCACTGCTACGGCCTGGCCTTCGTGCTGCTGGCGTATGCGCATGCCCTGCAGGCAGGCTTGCCGGAAGCGCGCGCGTATCTGGACGAAACGTTCGAATTGATGGAGCAGCGCTTCTGGCTGCCCGAACATGGCCTGTACGCGGATGTGGCCAGCGCCGACTGGTCTGTTCTGGATGGCTACCGGGGCCAGAACGCCAACATGCATGCGTGCGAAGCCATGCTGGCCGCGTTCGAGGCGACGGGCGAGGCGCGCTACCTGCACCGCGCAGAAACCTTGGCGCACAACATCACGGTGCGCCAGGCGGGCCTGGCGGACGGCATGATCTGGGAGCATTACAAGCCTGACTGGGCTATCGACTGGGACTACAACCTGCACGACAAGAGCAATATCTTTCGCCCGTGGGGCTACCAGCCCGGCCATTTCACGGAATGGGCCAAGCTGCTGCTGATCATGGAGCGCCACGCCAGGTTCATGGCCGGTCCGTCGGACTGGCTGCTGCCGCGCGCGCGTCAATTGTATGACACGGCCCTGGCCAAGGCCTGGGATGGCACGCATGGCGGCATCCACTATGGTTTCGGCCCGCACGATGAAATCTGCGATGGCGACAAATACTTCTGGGTGCAGGCGGAAAGCTTCGCGGCGGCCGCCGTGCTGGCCGCGCGCACGGGCGACGCGGCCTACTGGCACAGCTATGACAAGATCTGGGATTACAGCTGGCGCCACTTCGTCGACCATGAACATGGCGCCTGGTACCGCATCCTGACGCCCGAGAACCAAAAAATCAGCCAGGAGAAAAGCCCGGCCGGCAAGACCGACTATCACACCATGGGCGCCTGCTACGAAGTGCTGAACGTGATTGGCGGTGCCGCATGAGCGCCGCTTTCCCTGCCTTTGTTTCAGCCGGCGAAGCGCTGACGGACATGCTGCGCACGGGCGGCGACCAGTGGAGCAGCCAGGTGGGCGGCTCGACCTGGAACGTGGCGCGCGTGATGGCGCGCCTGGGCGTGCCCAGCGCCTTTGCGGGCGGTGTCAGCCTCGATGTCTTCGGCGACGCGCTGGCACGGGCGACGGACGTGGCGGGCCTGGACATGCGCTTCCTGCAGCGCTATGCGAAGTCGCCGCTGCTGGCCATCGTGCATGAACTGCATCCGCCCACGTATTACTTCATCGGCGACGACAGCGCCGACCTGCATTTCGACGCGGCGCAGCTGCCGGCCGGCTGGATGCAGGGGGCGCAGTGGGTGCATTTCGGCGGCATCAGCCTGGCGCGCGAACCGCTGGCGGGCAAGCTGGTGGCGCTGGCGCAGCAGCTCAAGGCGGCCGGCGTGAAGATCAGCTATGACCCGAACTTCCGCGTCATGATGGATGAACGCTACGACGCCACCCTGCAGCGCATGACGCAGCTGGCCGACGTGGTCAAGGTGTCCGATGAAGACCTGGCGGGCCTGTTCCGCCACGGCGATGTCAATGCCGCGTTCGCCACGCTGCGCGGCTGGAACCCGCAGGCGACCTATCTGTACACCTGCGGCGCGCAGGGCGCGGCCCTGTACCAGGGCGAGCAGGTATGGCAGGCGGCGCCGCCGCAGATCGAGGTGGTCGATTCCGTGGGCGCGGGCGACGCCAGCATCGGTGGTTTGCTGTACAGCCTGATGTACCGGCCTGACGCGGACTATGGCGAGCACCTGCGCTTCGCCGTCGCTGCCGGGGCAGGCGCCTGCCTGGCCGCCGGTGGCTCCCCGCCATCCGTGGAACTGGTGGAGTCGCTGGCCGCGCGCACCGTGCTGCACTAACACAGCCACCGCGCAGTGCGCCAGGCCGGAAAGCGCCTGGCGTACCGCGCACATCTTTTGCGCAATGCAAAAGGTTTTCAAGCCTGGCTTGATCTGTGTCGAAAGACGCAAACTCTCCCGTTTGGCCTACCTTGTTATCAGCAAGACTCCTACACGTGTGCCCCGTGGCGCTGCCTAGAATGGGAACCTCATTGACGTTCACATTCGCACAACTGGAGAAAACATCATGGCCACCCAATCTCATCAGGCAGCTTCCGTTTCCTCAACACAAGCTGGCATGCCCGACATGGACGCGATCGAACTGCTGACGCAGGATCATCAGACCGTCAGGGAGCTGTTCGACCAGTACGACACCCTCAGCGACCGCTCACTGGTCAGCAAGCGCAAGCTGGCCTTGAAAATCTGCCAGGAACTGAGCAAGCATGCGATGGTGGAAGAGGAGCTTTTCTATCCTGCCGTGCGCGACGCCAGCCGCCAGAATGAAGACCTGATCGACGAAGCGATTGTTGAACACGCTTCAGCGAAGGAATTGATCGCGCAAATCGTTGCCATGGCGCCCGGCGAAGACTTGTACGATGCCAAGGTCAAGGTCTTGTCCGAACAGATCGAACACCATGTCTCGGAGGAGGAAGGAGACATTTTTCCGAGAGCGCGCGAGGCGCAGCTCGACTTGCAGGCCCTGAGCAGCCAGATCGCGGCGCGCAAGGCTGAAATCGAGCTGCCCGACATGCAGGCGTAAACGCTGGCCGCCTGCTTATGGGCTGACTTGCAGCTGGCCCGCTGGCCCCCATGGCCCCGACGAGGCCCGTGCCATCAGGGTAAATGCCATCAGATGGTGCGTGGCGGGCGCCGTTTCTCCCGCGCGGCGCTGGCGGATCTCGTCGATCACCAGGGTGACGGCGGCGCGCGCCATGTCGGCGATGGGCTGGTGGATGGTGCTCAGTTCCGGCCACACGGTGGTGGCGACGGGTGTGTCGTCGAAGCCGCACACGCTGATATCCTGCGGTACCTGCAAACCCATGCCATGCGCCACGGCCAGGGTGGCGGCCGCCATGTCGTCATTGCTGGCGAAGATGGCGCTGGGGCGCGGATCGGCGGCCAGCAGCTGGCGTGCCGCGTCGAGGCCCGAGCGGTAAGTAAAATAGCCTTGCGCCACGCGCTGCGGCGGCACGGGCAAGCCCGCCTCGCGCATGGCGTCTTCGAAGGCCTGGCGGCGCAGCAGGGCGGGCGTGTGCTCCGGATCGCCTTCGATGAAGCCGATGTCGCGGTGGCCCAGGGCGATCAGGTGGCGCGTCATGGCCAGCGCGCCTTCGTAGTCGTCGATGCGCACGGCCGACACGTCGGGCGAAGGCCGCGCCGTGGCCACGGCGATGGCGGGGATGCCCATCTGATTCAGTTGCGCCAGCACCTGCGGCGAGTCGCACAGGGGCGGCGGCACGAGGATGCCGTCCACGCCGGCCGCCACCAGGCAGTCGATAGCGGCGCGCTGGCTGGCCAGGTCGCCGCAGCGTTCCAGCAGCAGCTGGCCGCCGCCCTGGCGGCACTGGTCCATGGCGCCGACGAGGAATTCGCTGAGGAAGGCCGCGCTGGGGTTGCTGTACAACAGGCCGATGCGCAGGGTGCCCGTGCGCGCCGCCCTGGCCGCCAGGTTTGGCTGGTAGTGCAGGCTGGCGATCGCCGCCTCGACCTTGCCGCGCGTGGCGGCGCTGACGCTGGCGCGCCCGTTGATCACGCGCGACACTGTCATGGCCGACACGCCGGCCACGCGCGCCACGTCGTGCACGGTGGCGCCGCTGCTGCTGTCGATGGTGGCGGGCGCGCCTGGCGCCGCCTTATTCGAGGTGGCCACCGAATTTCAGCTTGCCGCTGATGCGCATGCCGTGCAACTGGCCTTCGTCCAGTTCGGCGGGGCTGGTGCGCTGCGCCGTGTCGCGCCGCGCCAGTCCCACCGACAGGATATCGAGCATCATCAGCTGCAGCAGGCGCACGATCATGGGCACGAAATTGAGGTTGCCTTCCGGATGGTTCAGGGTCAGCAGCACGTCGGCCAGCTTGGCCAGCGGCGAGCCACTGGCCGTGATCGCCAGCACGCGCGCGCCGCAGCCCTGCGCCACCTTGACGGTGCGCAGCAGCTCGGGCAGGGCGCCGGAACGGGAAATGACCAGCGCCACGTCGCCTGGTTTGAGCATGGCGGCGCTCATTTCCTGTGCCTGCTGGTCGGCAAAGAAGCTGCTGACGATGCCCAGGTTGAGCAGCTTGTGCTGCATGTCGTCGGCCACCACGCGGGCGCTGCCCACGGCCAGCAGTTCCACGCGCTGCGCGCCGCGCAGCAGCTCGATGGCGGCCGTCAGCGCTTTCACGTCGAGCATGTCGCGCAGGGCCAGCGCGGCCGAGGCGTTATTGCCCAGCACCTTGCGCGCCAGCTCCGCGTCGGAATCCGATATCTCCACGTGGCAGTGCGCCACCGTGATGGCGCCGCCCGTCAGGCCGGAAGCCAGCTTGAGCTTGAAATCGGCCAGGCCCTGCACGCCGATCGAGCGGCAAAAGCGCATCACCGTGGGCTGGCTCACGCCGACCCGCTGGGCGATTTCCGCGATCGGCAGGGTCAGCATGGCGTTCGGTTCCTTCAGCACCCAGTCGGCCACCTTGCATTCGGATGGGCTCATGCGCCCGCGCGCCTGGCGCACGGATTCGAGCACGGGCGCGCCGGAATGCGCGCGCTTGAGTTTTTGCGCCAGGATGGCGGCGATGCCAAGGAATGTCGGCAGTTCGGCCGTGATCAGAAAGGTGGGAATCTGTGCCAGGTATTCGTTCAGGCGGCCCTTCTGCTCGAAACGCGCGCGGAACTGCGACTGCTCGAACAGGGGGCCCAGGCGCGGCACGATGCCGCCGCCGATATAGATGCCGCCCAGCGCGCCCAGGGTCATGGCGACGTTGCCGGCGATGGAGCCGAGGATGGCGCAGAAGCAGTCCACCGCCTCGAGGCAGACGTCGCATTCGTTGTTCAGGGCGCGGCTGGTGATTTCCGCCGCCAGCAGGGGCAGGGCGTCGGGCTGGCCGGCGCGCTCGGACAGGGCGCGGAAGATCAGTTCCAGGCCCCGTCCCGAAGCGAGGCGTTCGGCCGAGACGTGCGACAGTTCGCGCCAGGCGAAGGACAGCACGTCCATCTCGCGCTGGTCGCACGGTGCGAAGCTGACATGGCCGCCTTCGCTGCCCAGCGCGATCCAGCGGTCTTCGGCCGGGATCATGCCGGACACGCCCAGGCCCGTGCCCGAGCCGAGCAAGCCGATGACGCTGTCGGCGCGCGCCATGCCGCCGCCGATCTGCAGGCGCTGGTCGGGCCGCAGATAGGGCAGGGCCATGGCCAGCGCCGTGAAGTCGTTTACCACCAGCAGGGTGTCGAGGCCCAGCGCTGCGCGCATCGCCTCGATCGAGAAGAACCAGTGGTGGTTCATCATGCGGATATTGTCGTCGTCGATGGGGTTGGCGATGGCGATGGCCGCATGGCGCACGCGCGCCGAACCGGCGGCGCGCGCTTCGGCGCTATCCATATAGGCGGTGATGGCGTCGAGCAGCGAAGCGTAGTCGTCGCAGGGCAGCACGGCCACGGCTTCCAGGTGGCCCTGGCGGGTCTCGAGCACGAAACGGGCATTGGTGCCGCCGATGTCGGCCAGCAGGCGCGGCCCGTCGCTGAAGCGTTCCGCCGGATCGCTGCCTGCTACTTCCATTTTTTCATCAATTTTCATGGCGCTGCTTAGTCTCGTCTGCGTGCGCTGTCGTGGCGGCGCACTGTCGTTATGGGCAAAAACCAAGGATTTTAATTCGTATACGTCCCGCGTGCCGAAAAATGCGGGGCCGCCTTTCAAATGCTTGCCTGCGGCCGCAGAAACCGCGGATGCGGGTTAAAAAACGCTGCGATAAAACGGCAAATGCGGGTGCAAATAAAGTGTCGCAGAGTAGTCGTAGGATTACAACATAATATGTTGATATTTGTTCGTAGTATAGTTACTATGTCTCTGCTGGAAAGAATTCTGGCCAGTACATTCGGCCACGAATGACTAGATAAAAACAAATTACTGAGGAGACTTACCATGCTGCATCGCACCATGTTGAAGGCCGTGTTGAAGACACTGCCAGCTGCCATCGTCTTGGCCATCGCCAGCGGTTCCGCTATTGCCGACCCGATGTACCCCTCCGACGCCGAAGGCTTCCACGGCTACCTGCGCGCCGGCGCCGGCAGCAATACCTCCGGCGACGGCGGTTCGCAAGGCTGCTTCGGCCTGGGCGGCAACACCATGAAATACCGTCTGGGCAATGAGTGCGACGCCTACACGGAATTCGGCTACACCAAATCCATCGCCAAGTCCGGCGGCGTGAACTACCTGGCCACCATCTGGGTCAATGCCTACGCACCGAACTCCGATTTCGGCGACAACAAGCTGGGCATCGTCAAAGCCTACGTCGAAGCACAGGGACTCGATTTCCTGGGCGGCGGCACGGCCTGGGTCGGTAAACGTTTCTACTACCGTCCCGACATCCACATGCTGGATCTGCAATACATCAACATGAATGGTACCGGTGCCGGCCTGGACCGCATTCCTGTCGGCCCGGGTAAATTCTCGTATGCCTTCTTCAAGGATAACGACATCAATGCCCGCGATCCGAACACGGGCGCCATCCTTGGCACCCGTTCGGCCGTGCGCCAGAACTTCATCTACGGCGAAATTCCCGTCAACACCAACGGTACCCTGGACCTGGCCGCCACCATCATCACGGCAGAAGGCAAGGACACCGATATCTACGGCCCGAAACATAACGGCTGGCAACTGTCGGCCTTCCACCGTCAAGGCAAGGTCTTTGGCGGCGGCAACACCTTCGGCGTGCAGTACGGCGTCGGCCCAGGTGTCGGCGGCGACGGCAACGGCCAGTTCGGTGCTTCGGGCAACACGGCCTTCGGTTCGGACCGCAAGCGCACGCGCGTCTTCAATGACATGGCGATCCAGCCGATGGAAAACTTCGGCATGGAATTTGTCGCCCTGTGGCAAAAAGACGAGTCGAACGCCACCGGTTCCTCGACCTGGACCTCGGTCGGCGTGCGTCCTGTGTACGCGTTCACCAACAACTTCAAGCTGGTGGGCGAGCTGGGTACGGACCGCGTGACGCAAGCGGGCGGCCTGCCGGCCAAGCGCCTGACCAAGCTGACCATCGCGCCGACGATCTCGGCCGGCCCTGGCCTGTGGTCGCGTCCAGAACTGCGCGCTTTCGTGACGTACGGCAAATGGAACGATGCGGCCACCGCTTCGGTCAATGCGTCGAACAACGGCGGCCCGATCTACAACAACAATACCAGCGGCACGTCGTATGGTTTCCAAGTAGAAACCTGGTTCTAAACACAGGGACTTGAACTGTCGCGCGCCATGTGTGCGGCCGGCCATGCGCACCGACTGGGTACCCCCTTGTCCAGTACGGTTGCTCTGGCGGCCACCCACCGCTGCCGCTCGCGACGGTTTTGTCCGGTGTTGATGTTGCCAAGTGCAGATCAACCTGGCGCATCCTTCGCGGATGCGTTTTTGGCGCCGTCCCGTGATATAAATGCAATGTAGTCATGTCATGGATCACGGCGCCGTCTTTATACCAAGATGATGCCCGTTCGCAAGCGGGTCTGAGCACAAGAGCGCCGGTACAGGCGCAGATTTCACCTTTTTCGGCCCCCGTATGCCGAAGCCCCCTAAAAGCTTGATCAAAAAAGGAATGTGGAGATGAAACTGAAATTCAAGATTACCCAACTGGCCGCATTGACCACCCTGGCATTCGCCGGCAGCGCATTCGCGACCGACGTGGAAGTGCTGCACTACTGGACGTCCGGCGGCGAAGCCAAGTCCGTGGGCCAGTTGCAGCAAATTGTGAAAGAAAGCGGCTTTGGCTGGAAAGACTTCGCCGTGGCTGGTGGCGCTGGCGAAAACGCCGCGACCGCACTGAAGACCCGCGTCATTTCCGGCAATCCGCCAACGGCCGCCCAGATCAAGGGCCCGTCGATCCAGGAGTGGGGCGCGGAAGGCGTGCTGGCGAATATCGATGATGCCGCCATTCCAGGCAAATGGGATGCCGTGCTGCCGAAAGTCGTCGCCGACATCATGAAATACAAGGGCCACTACGTTGCCGCGCCAGTCAACGTCCACCGCGTCAACTGGATGTGGGTCAACCCGGAAGTGCTGAAAAAAGCCGGCGTGACGACCACGCCAACGACCTGGCCTGCCTTCTTCGAAGCGGCCGAGAAGATCAAGAAATCGGGCGGCATCGCGATCGCCCACGGCGGCCAGCCATGGCAGGACGCCACCGTGTTTGAATCCGTCGCGCTGGGCGTGGGCGGCACGGAGTTCTACAAGAAAGCCATCCTCAAGCTGGACCAGAAGGAATTGACCGGTCCGACCATGATCAAGGTGTTCGACACCCTGGGCAAGGTCAAGACCTACATCGACAAGGATGCTGCCGGCCGCGACTGGAATTTGGCGACCGCCATGGTCATCAACAACAAGGCCGGCTTCCAGTTCATGGGTGACTGGGCCAAGGGCGAATTCACGGCCGCCGGCAAAGTGCCGGGCAAGGATTACCTGTGCGTCGCCGCGCCAGGCACGGAAAAAGCCTACACCTTCAACATCGATTCGTTTGCCATGTTCACGCAAAAGGATGCGAATGCGAAGAAAGGGCAGATCGCCCTGGCCAACGCCATCATGAATCCGAAGTTCCAGTCGATCTTTAACCTGAACAAGGGTTCCATCCCTGTGCGTTCCGGCGTATCGAAGGACAAGTTCGACGCTTGCGCCCTGAAATCGATGGAAGACATGGACGCCACCAACAAGACGGGCGGCCTGCTGCCATCGTTCGCGCACGGCATGGCGCTGCCATCGGCCACGCAAGGCGCCGTGTTTGACGTCGTCGCCAAGTTCATGAACACCAACATGAGCTCGAAAGACGCGGTTGCCGAACTGGCCAAAGCGGCAAAAGTGAAGTAATCGGCACGGGCGCCCGCTGGCGCGCGCAGGGGAAACTGTCGCAGCTTCCCCTGCGCGCGCCAGCGCGGCGCCTTGCTGCAGCTTGGCGGTCGCCGGTTACGCCGGCGCCACTCACCGTTCTACTTCTACGGCTGTCCTATGTCCTTACGCAAGCATTTCGACCGATGGATACCACAGATGGTACTGGGCCCCACGCTCATCGCCAGCCTGATCTTCGTCTATGGTTTTATCTTTTTGACCGGTTGGCTCTCGCTGACCGAATCGCGGCTGATGCCGAACTACGAGTTCGCCGGCCTGGTGCAATACGTCGAGCTGTTCGACAATGAGCGCTGGTGGACCTCGCTCAAGAACCTCGGCATCTTCGGTGTCCTGTTCATCGGTTGCAGCATCGCCATCGGCCTGTTCCTGGCGATCCTGCTGGACCAGAAAATCCGCGCCGAAGGCGCGCTGCGCGCCATCTACCTGTATCCGATGGCGCTGTCCTTTATCGTCACCGGCACGGCCTGGAAATGGATGCTCAATCCCAGCCTGGGGCTGGAAAAAGTCATGCATGACTGGGGCTGGACCTCGTTTACCTTCGACTGGCTGGTCAATTCCGACATGGCCATCTACACGGTGGTGATCGCCGGCGTATGGCAATCGTCGGGCTTCGTCATGGCCCTGTTCCTGGCCGGCCTGCGCGGCATCGATGATGAAATCATCAAGGCGGCGCAAGTCGACGGCGCGTCCCTGCCGACGATCTACTGGCGCATCGTGATTCCCGCCATGCGGCCCGTGTTCTTCAGCGTGCTGCTGATCCTTGCGCATATCGCCATCAAGAGCTTCGACCTGGTCATCGCACTGACGGCTGGCGGACCTGGCAACTCGTCGTCCGTGCCGGCCATCTTCATGTACCAGTTTTCCTTCACCCGCGGCCAGCTGGGCCTGGGCTCGGCATCGGCAATGATGATGCTGGCCACCATCGTGGCCGTGCTCGTGCCGCTGATGTACCTGGAAACGCGCAGCGCAAAGGCGATGAGATGACACACACACGCAACAACCGCCTCACCCTCGGACGGGTGGTTTTATACCTGCTGCTGATTCTGTTCGCGGTGTATTACATCGTACCGCTGTACGTGACCCTGTCGACGTCGTTCAAGTCGCTCGACGAGATCCGCAGCGGCAACCTGCTGGCACTGCCGCACGTGTGGCAGTTCGATTCCTGGTCCAAGGCCTGGTCGTCGGCCTGTACCGGCGTCACCTGCGACGGCATGCAGCCGTTCTTCTGGAACTCGATCAAGATGGTGATTCCCGCCGTGCTGATCTCGACCTTCCTGGGCGCCTTCAACGGCTATGTGTTCGCGCACTGGCGTTTCCGCGGCTCCGAAGCGCTGTTCGCCGCCTTGCTGGTGGGCTGCTTCATCCCGTTCCAGGTGGTGATCCTGCCAATGGCGCGTTTGCTGGGCGAATTCGGCCTGGCCAACACCACCACCGGCCTGGTCTTCGTCCACGTGGTGTACGGCACGGCTTTCACGACTCTGTTCTTCCGTAACTACTACATCGGCGTGCCGGAAGAGCTGATCAAGGCGGCGCGTATCGACGGCGCCGGCTTCTTCCTGATCTTCCGCAAGATCGTGCTGCCGATTTCGGGTCCGATTTTCGTCGTCTGCATCATCTGGCAATTCACGCAGATCTGGAACGACTTCCTGTTCGGGATCGTGTTCGCCAGCGGCGATTCGCAGCCGATCACGGTGGGCTTGAACAACCTGGTCAACACGTCCACGGGCGTGAAGGAATACAACGTCAACATGGCCGCCGCGGTGATTGCCGCGCTGCCGACCCTGCTGGTCTATCTGGTCGCAGGCCGTTATTTTGTGCGCGGCCTGACCGCAGGCGCAGTCAAAGGTTAAGGAAAGAATATGTCCAGTTTATCGATACGCAGCATCCGCAAGGTGTACACGAATGGCGTCGAAGTCCTGAAAGGCATCGACATCGACATCAAGGATGGCCAGTTCCTGATCCTCGTCGGCGGCTCCGGCTCCGGCAAATCGACCCTGCTCAACATGGTGGCAGGCCTGGAGAGCGTCACTTCCGGCGAAATCCTCATCGATGGCAAGGTCGTCAACGACCTGCCGCCGAAAGACCGCGACATCGCCATGGTGTTCCAGTCCTACGCGCTGTATCCGTCGATGACGGTGCGCGAAAACATCGCCTTCGGCTTGAACGTGAAAAAAGTGCCGAAGGCGGAGCAGGAAGAAATCGTCGCCCGCGTCGCCGAAACCCTGCAGATCACGCACTTGCTCGACCGCCGTCCGGCGCAGCTGTCCGGTGGCCAGCGCCAGCGCGTGGCCATGGGCCGCGCCATCTCGCGCAAGCCGTCGCTGTTCCTGTTCGACGAACCGCTGTCGAACCTGGACGCCAAGCTGCGCGTGGAAATGCGCGCCGAGATCAAGCTGCTGCACCAGCGCCTGAAAGCGACCATCGTCTATGTCACGCATGACCAGATCGAGGCGATGACCATGGGCGACCTGATCGCCGTCATGAAGGATGGCGTAGTGCAGCAACTGGGCACGCCGCAGGAAATCTACGACAATCCCGCCAACCTGTTCGTGGCCGGCTTCATCGGCTCGCCGTCGATGAACTTCATCACCGTCAAGCCTGTCATCGAAGGCAACGAGGTGTCTGTCGCCATCGAGAACGCGGGCAAGAGCCTGCGCCTGTCCCTGCCATTCGCCGCCGACAAGCTGCGCAGCTATGCGGGCCGCGACGTGATCCTGGGCGTGCGTCCGGAACAGATCACGGACATGAGCAGCGCGCACGGCGACGTGGGCCAGGAACTGGGCTGTCTGATCGACCTGGTCGAGCCGACCGGTCCGGACACCCTGCTGACGACGCGCCTGAACGGCGCCGCCGTCACCTGCCGCACGCACCCGCGCGAAGCCGTACTGCCAGGGCAGACCATGCAGCTGTCGTTCAACCTGTCGAAGGCGGCCATGTTTGATCCGGCCAACGGCGAACGCATCGCGTAAGCGCCGGTGCATAAAAAACGGCCCGCCTGTCAGTTGACAGGCGGGCCGTTGTCGTTTGCGCGGCGCTTATTTGGCCAGCGACTTTTTATACGCGATGGCGTAAGTCAGCTTGCCGGTCGGCGTCACCAGGTCGTCCAGGGCGGCCTGGCTGAAGGTGCCCGTCCAGCCCAGCGTTTGCGCCGTGACGCCGCCGCTGACGATGTCGGCCGCTTTCAGGCCCGCCATCGCCAGCGATGCCGTCCTGATGGTGGCCATGTAGCTGGCCGCATCGCGCGTATCCGTCTTGCTCAGGTCGACCGTGGCCTGCTTGCGCAGCCAGTCGGCCCAGTAAAATTCCAGGAATTCCGTGGAGCTTGACGGCACCACGTAGCCGGCGTCGCGCGTGAAGTAGACGAGCGCGCGGTACGGGTCGTTGCCCAGGGAGGCGAGGCCGATGGACGCCGGCAGCTGGCTGGTGGCGATCGCCTTGTTGCTGCCATCTTTCAGCCAGACCTTGCTGGCCTTCTTCATCTGCGCCCAGAAATCGTATTCATTGAGCTTGCTGAAATTGTCCGTCACCTTGACCCAGACTTTCAATTGATGGTTCTGCCCCTTGTCGGCATCCCGGAAGGCGGAAAACGTGTGGTGGCCATCCGTCAGGTACAGGGTGCCGTTCGGGCCGATGACGACGGTCTTCATGTCGCCCGGCTTGGTACCCACGGCGGACTTGCACTGGAAGGTGGCGGGTGGATTGCTCAGGGTGGCGCCGGCCACGTTGGCCGTTTTGGTGACCACGTCGTCCTGGCCATTGGTTTCGCACAGCTCGGCGAATTTCTTTGGCTTGTTGGTCTTGGCCATGACCAGGTCTTCCGCGCCGTAGCGGCCCAGCTTGTAGTAAATCTGGTCGTAGCCGACGGCCGGCTGGGTGGGATGCAGTTCGTCGAGCGACACTTGCAGGAAGACGGGCGCCGCATCGGTGCCGGCGGCCGTGGCGGCGAGGAGTTGCTGGCGCGCGCTGAGCACGGGCGGGGTTTCCAGCACGCTCTTGCCGGTGGCCAGCGGCACACCGCCATTGACGATTTGCGCGACGATGCCGCCGCTGGCATTGACGATGTCGATATCACTGCCGCTTTGCTTCACTTGCAGGTTGTCCAGCAGCACGTCGGCCGGGTCTTTGCTGTCTGGCGTCAGCGCGCCATTGACAAAGTCGTAGTTGGCTGCCATGCCCAGGGTTTGCATGGGCGCCGCGAGAGCCGTGCCCAGCTGCGTTTGCGCCGCTTGCAGCCTGGCAGCATCGATGGCGGCCAGGCTGGCGGCGGTGGCGCTGGCCGGCGTGTTGCCCAGCAGCTGCACGGCGATGACGGAAGTGAGCGGCGTCAGGTTGACGCTTTTTTCCTGCAGCGAGACGGCGTACAGCACCTCGCCGCTGGCGGTAGTGGTGGTAATCAGGAACGGAGCCTTGGCGCCCGCGCTGATGGCGATGTTGACCTTGCCGCTGGCGTCCGCCGCGCTGGAGCCGACCTTGGTCTTGCTGGCATCGTACACATCGATGACACTGCCGGCGACGGCCTTGCCCGTGGCGGCCACGACGCTGACGATGCGGGCCGGGCCGACCGCTGCATTCTCGCTTGCCGGCGTGTCGCCGCCACCACAGGCGGCCAGGCTGGCGCCCAGTGCGATGGCGATGGCAATCGAGAGTGTGCTGCGGCTGCTGCGGCTGCGCAGGGTGTTGCTGTTCTTGAGCATGTCTGTCCCGTGATGTCGGCTGAAAAGTGCCGACATGCTAGCGGGCGCATGTGTCAGGATGATGACACGCCCAGGCGCCGTCAGCGCCGCAGCGACTTGCGGTAATTGATGGCGTAGTCCAGCTTGCCCTTGTCTTCGGTCAGTTCGTCGAGCGCCTCGCGGTCGATGTCCTGCAGCGCGCCCAGTTCGCGGGCGCGCTTGCCGTTGCTGACCATCGCATCGGGCTGGAGCGCCACCATCGCCTGGGCGGCCAGCAGGATGGCGTTGACATACGCGGCCGGGTCAAGCAGGTCGATCTTCGCCAGGTCAGGCGCGGGCTTGCCGCGTAGCCAGTCGGCCCAATAGAATTCGAGGAATTCCGTGGCGTGTTCGGGCGGCGCGTAGCCGACCCCGCGCGTGAAGTAGACGAGCGAGCGGTACGGATCATCGCCCAGCGCGGCCAGACCGACGGCCGAGGGCAGCTGCCGCGGCGTGATGGGCGCGTTGCGGCCGTTTTTCAGCCACACCTTGTTTTCCGCGCGCATGCGCGCCCAGAAGGCGGCGTCATCGAGCGCGCTGAAATTGTCGCTGACCTTGACCCACACTTTCAGTTGCGCGTTGCGCCCGCCATCGGCATCGCGGAAGGTGGAAAACGTGTGGTGGCCATCGGTCAGGTACACGATGCCACGCGGGCCGATGACGACGGTTTTCATGTCGTCCGGGCGGCTGCCCACGGCCGCCTTGCAGCGGTAGCTGGCTGGCGGGGCACTGAGCGTGGCACCGGCGACATTGGCCGTGCCGGGCAAGACGTCGCCCTGGCCATTGGCTTCGCACAAGTCGGCGAATTTTTTCGGCTTGGCGACGTCGGCGATGTGCTTGTCTTCGGCCGCATAGCGCCCCAGCTTGTAGTACACCTGGTCGTAGCCGACGGCCGGCTGGGTCGGGTGCAGCTCCGCCAGGCTCACTTGCAGGATGCGCGGGTGGGCGGCGCTACCCACCACGGTGGCCATCAGGGCCTGCTGGCGTGCGTTCAGGGCGGACAAGGTGGCGGCATCGCGCGCCAGCGCCGGCGGCAGGATTGCCGCGCCGCAGGCCAGGGCCAGCGGCAGGGCCGGGATACGGAAGAAAAAGCCGTGCATTGCCATCGTCTCCAAAACCATAGTATGAACAGCCCCACCCGGTGGCGTTTGATGCCGCGCAGGCCGGGAGCAAGTCATGCTGCCTGTCGTTAGCGCCCCAGCATGCGCAGGCATGCGTCGGCCACGTCAGCGGCAAAGGCGCTGCTATCCTGCAGCTGCGCCGCGATGGCGTCGTCCGTCACGCCATGCACGGCGGAATAAATCATCAGGGCGGCCAGGCGCGGCTGCGGCAACGGCCATGCGCCCGCCGCCGCGCCGCCCGCCAGGATGGCCCCCAGATGGACCAGGATGGCATTCTTGTCGGGGTTGTCCTCCGCTTCGGTGCCGACGCTGCGCCGGTGGCTCGTGTAGACGATGTCGTGCAGCCGCCAAGTGCGCAGATAGGTGGCGACATTGGCCTGTACCCAGGCGCGCAGCCGGCCTTCCCAGTCGTGCGGCAGGCAACGGTCGACAGACGCTTCCAGGCTGGCCAGGAAGTGGCTGGTGTAGCGGGTGGCCAGCGCCGCCAGCATTTCGTGCTTGGACGGAAAATAATGGTAGAAGGTGCCTTTTGCCACACCCGCCAGGGCGGTGATGTCGCTGACGGTGGTCGCTTCCACGCCCTTGTCCAGGAACAGCCGCTCGGCGGCAGCCATCAATTCATCGAGGCGCACTTCGGCCGGCTTGGTGCGGGGGCGGGCGGGCGCCGGCACGGCGCAGACAGGGACGGGCATGGCAGGAGGAGAAATAGTCATGCAGCCAGTATAAATGAAGCACCGGCCCCGCCCAAGCACAGCGCGCACACGCTTGACCTTAAATTGACTGACGGTCAGTCAATATGTAAGATGCGAGGACATCAACAATGGGAGCGACTCCATGCATCGTTATCGCCGCACGGCCCTGGTGGCCGCCGCCTACCTGGGCACTTTTCTCGCGTCGCTCGACATCAGCATCGTCAACGTTGCCCTGCCCACATTGCAGACGGCGCTGGCGACGGACATGGCCGGCTTGCAGTGGGTGGTCAATGCGTATGCGCTATGCCTGTCGGCCTGCATGCTGTCGGCCGGGCCGCTGGGCGACCGGCATGGGCACAAGCGCATCTGGCTGCTGGGCGTCGCCTTGTTTACCGCCGGTTCGCTGCTGTGCGCGCTGGCCGCCAGCCTGCCGCTGCTGCTGGCGGGGCGCGCCGTGCAGGGCGTGGCGGGCGCTTTGCTGATTCCAGGCGCCATGCCAATACTCAGCCACGCCTTTCCCGATCCGCGCGAACGGGCGCATGTGATCGGCGGCTGGTCGGCCTTCAGCGCGCTGGCGCTGATTCTGGGGCCGTTGCTGGGCGGCATGCTGCTGGAGAGCACGGGATGGCAGAGCATCTTCCTGATCAATTTGCCGCTGGGTTTGCTGGCCATGTCGCTGGGCGCCTGGGGCATCACGGAGCGCCGCTACCGTGAAGAGGCGGCGCTGGACCGGGCCGGACAGGTACTCAGCATCGTCTGGCTGGGCGCGCTCACGTATGGCTTGATCGCGCTGGGTTCAAGCGATGCGCCTGCCTGGCCGCCATTGGCAGTGGCCCTGCTGGCCTTTCTCGCCTTCCTTGCCGTCGAAGCACGCGCGCCGCGCCCCTTGTTGCCGTTGCAGCTGTTTCGCGAGCGAAGCTTTGCACTGGTCAACCTGGCCTCGCTGGTGCTGGGCTTTGCCGGCTACAGCAGCCTGTTCTTTTTCTCGCTGTACCTGCAGCAAATCCAGGGCTGGGCGGCGGGCGCCAGCGGCTGGCGCATGCTGCCGCAGTTCGCTGCCATGGGCATCGTTTCACTGGGTTTTGGGCGTCTCAGCCGCCACGTGCCTTTGCGCCGCCTGATGCTGGGCGGCTACCTGCTGGCGGGACTGGTGCTGCTGGCCACGGCAACGCTGGCGCCGCACACGCCGTATGCCATCGTCGGCACCCTGTTCGGCTTGCTGGGCGTGGCCATGGGACTGGCTGTGCCGGCCACCGGCTTGCTGGCCATGGCCAGCGTGGGCAGCGAGCGCGGTGCCATGGCGTCGGCCATCATGAATGCCCTGCGGCAGGCGGGCATGACCCTGGGCGTGGCCGTGCTGGGCAGCGTGATGAGCATGCGTGCCGCCGCCATGCTGGAGCGGGCGGGACACGTTGCCGCACTGGCCGCCGGCTTCCAGCTGGCCATGCTGCTGGCGGGACTGGCATGCCTGGCGGTGGCCTTGCCGCTGTACTGGCTGCCGTCGAAATAATCCTAGTCGCGCAAACCGCTGGGCACGCGGGGCGAGGACATCAGGTCGCGGAACGCGGCCCAGTGCTCGGCGCGCGTCGTGCCCTGGCGTTCCACATAGGCTTTCGCCATGTCCTGTCCCAGGTTGTAATTGATGACATACGCGCCCATGGCGTCGTAGAACTGCAGCCGCTGCGCGGATTTTTCGGCCGGGTACAGGCGCACGTTGACCAGCCATTCCAGCGCTTCCTCGCGCGTCAGGCTGCCTTCCAGGTACTGGCGCGCGATGTCGTTGTCCGCATAGCTGAGCTTGGCCAGCAGGTGGTTCAGCTGCGTGTAGCGGGGCGCCAGCGCCGGGTCGAGGCCGGCCAGCGGGTACAGCACCCGCTGTTCGAAGTCGAGCCGCTCGGCATCCGTGAAGCTCAGTTCGATGCCGTAATTGGCCGTGCCTTCGGCGATCAGGGATTGCGGCGAGTACAGCGGATAAATGCAGTATTCCATCCAGCCCTTGGCGCGCACCAGGTCGCGCTCCAGCAGCACGTTATACACGTGGTGGCCCGGATAGGCTTCGTGGCAACCGAGATCGACGGCGCGGTCGATATACACGGGCAAGTCCGTATTGATCTGGATCACGCTCTGGTAGTTGCCCTTGTACCAGTTGTAGCCGCTCCACGGCTTGTCGCTGACAAATTCCAGCACGAAATCTTCTTCCACAGGCAAGGCGATGTACTGCAAGGTGCGTTCGCGGCCGGCGCGAATGGCCGCGTCCATGACGGCGCGCAGCTTGTCTGCGGGAATGACGAATTGCGCGCGGAAGGCGTTGACCCGGTCGCTGACCGAGCCGTCGCCCGGCAGCAGGGTGTCGATCTGCGCCACCAGTGCTTCGTAGTAAGCACGGCTGTGATGGGGCGAAACGGCGTCGTACAGGCGCGCGCTTTCCGTATCGAAATCCAGGCGCATTCCCTGCAGCATCTCCGCCTTGGCCAGCACGGCCTGCAACTGCTTGCGCAGGTTGACGGCGCGCAGGCAGTGTTCGTCCGCCAGCAGTGCCAGCGTCTCGTTCGTGGCTGCCTGGATGCCGCTCAGGCTGGCTTGCTGGTCTAGCGCTTCCTGCTGCCAGGCGGGCGGGCCGTAATACGCATCCACATATGCGGCATCGTGCAGGCCCATGGCCAGGACCAGCTTGACGTAGCGTTCGGCCACGTCGGCGAGGAGGGGAGGGTTGCTATCGTCAGGCGTCATGGCGGCAGGGTTCTCACGGTTGGCAGGCGCTTATTGTATAGCGCATTGGCACAGGCGTGAGGCGTGTACGCGCCACATCATTTCGTTACAGTAACTGGGGAAACGCATCTTGATATAGCTCAGTGAACCCGGCATTCACGGCCTGCGCGAGCGGGTTTGGCAGCAAGATGGCGGGGTTTTCTTTTTTTGCGTATCTGCGTGTTTCCCCCCCCCCCCCCTTGATCTTTCTTCGTTTATGGACGAATATGATGTACGAGATCCGGCACTACCTGACGTCATCGGGCAGGGATTTATATACGGAATGGCTGAAACGCCAGCGCGACAATACAGCCCGGGTGGCCATCGTGCGCCGCGTGTTGCGTATGATCCCCGGCAATTTCGGCGACCACAAATTTTGTCACGATGGCGTGTGGGAGTTGCGCATCGACGTGGGGGCCGGGTACCGTATCTACTATGCCATTGCCGGTGAACAGATCATTTTATTGTTATGCGGCGGCGCAAGCGCGTGGCGACAAGCGCACGCAGCCGAAAGATATCGAATACGCCTGTGCCTGCTGGCACGACTGGAAGGAGAGAGGACATGAAAGAGGTACCCGGCAAACCACCGAGCGACCGCTCGCATGACGATGCGATGGCTGAGCTGTACCGCGACGATCCCGCCTTCGCCCTGGAACTCATCAACAACATCCTCGCCGATGGCGAGCATGGCGAACTGCTGGCCGTGCTGCGCCAGCTGACGCGTGCCTTTGGCGGCGTGCCCGCCGTGGCGCGGGCGGCCAGGCTCAATCCTACCCAGCTGTACCGTACCCTGTCGCCCGACGGCAATCCATCGCTCGCCACCTTGACGGCCATCCTCGACGCCATGGGCTTGCGCCTGGCGGTGGAACCCAGGCAGCCCGAACGTCCATTTCCTGCACCGGCTGCCTGAGCGGTTTGCCGGCGGCTAGAATTCCACCGGCCTCCCCTCGCGCATGGCTTGCGTCATGGCCAGGCCGATGCGTGTCGCTTCGGTGGCATCGTGCAAGGTCAGTGACAAGCTGCGATGTCCCAGTGCCGCATCCGTGAACTCCTGCGCCTCGATCAGAAAGGCGTCGGCGAAGCGGGCATAGAAGTCTGGCGTGCATTCATTGCGCACGCCATGCGCATCTGAAATTTCCACCCGGTTCAGGCGCGGATTGCTGCCCACGGCCAGGCGGCCACCCGTGCCGAATACTTCCGTCAGGGTTTCATGGCCATGCGCCATGGTGCGCGACGCCATGAAACTGGCCATGCTGCCATCGCTGAACTCGACGGTTGCCAGGCCATTGTCGACGTCGCCGAACGCCTGCAAGCCCGTGTGGATGGCGTTGGTGCCGCTCGCATACACGCGCTTGGGCACGGGGTTGCCCAGCAGCCAGCGCGCCAGGTCGATATCGTGCACGCTGCAATCGAGAAAGATGCCGCCGCTGGTGGGGGCGAAGCGCATGAAGGCGCCGCTGGGATCGTTCTGGTCGCAGGTTTGCGAACGCACCAGGTAGGGCTTGCCGATGAGTCCTTGGGCGATCTTTTGCTGCGCGTCATGGTAGCTGGCGTCGAAGCGCCGCACGAAGCCGATCATGACCGTCAGCCGTGGGTGGCGCGCCGCTTCCGCTTCCACCTTCAGGCAGTCGGCCAGGTCCAGCGACAGCGGTTTCTCGCAAAACACATGCTTGCCGGCGCGCAGGGCGGCGATGATCTGGTCCGCATGCAGCGAGGTGGGGGTGACGAGGAAGACGGCGTCCAGGCCCGGATGGGCCAGCAGGGCGTCGTAGTCGGCATAGCCGGTGGTGATGCCGAGCTGGCTGGCGGCCCAGTCCAGTTCGGCCTGCACGGGACTGCAGGCGGCGACCACCTGCGCGTTTGGCACGCGCTGCGCCAGGTTGATGGCGTGGCGCTGGCCCAGCCGGCCCAGGCCGACGATGCCGACGTTTAATGTTGGGGATGACATGGTGTCTCCAGATATTTTTATTATTGGTTTATAAAGTGATCACGCGCTGTTCGCGCCACGACAGGGTGGCCGCCTCGGCCAATTCCAGTGCCTTCAAGCCATCGTGCACGGTGGTGCGCAGCGGCGTGCCGTGGCTGAGGGCGTCAAAGAAATGCGCCATTTCCTGCGCGTAGGCCACGCGGTAGCGTTCCAGGAAAAAATCTTCCGGCTTGTCCACGCTGACGTTGATGGCGCCATAGGCCGTCACTTCCGTCGGTTTGTGGTTGCCCGCTTGCAGCATGCCGGCGCTGCCCAGCACCTCGAAGCGCTGGTCGTAGCCGTAGGCGGCGCGGCGCGAGGCATTGATCTGGCACAAGCGTCCCTTCGCCGTGCGGATGGTGACGACGGCCGTGTCCAGGTCGCCCGCCTCGCCGATGGCCGGATCGACGAGGCAGCTGCCCGTCGCATGCACGCTGACGGCTTCATCGTCGAGTATCCAGCGGAAGATGTCGAAATCGTGGATCAGCATATCCTTGAAAATGCCGCCCGAGACCTTGATGTAGCTGACGGGCGGCGGGCCCGGGTCGCGGCTGGTGACGACCAGCAATTCCGGCGTGCCGATCTCGCCCGCTTCAATGCGTGTCTTGACGGCATTGAAAGTGGGGTCGTAGCGGCGCTGGAAACCCAGCATGCACAGCACCTTGGCTTCCTTGACGGCGGCGGCGCAGGCGCGCGCCCGGTCTATCGTCAGGTCGACGGGCTTTTCGCAAAAGATGGCCTTGCCGGCGGCGGCCGAACGCAGGATCAGGTCCGCGTGCGTGTCCGTGCTGGAGGCGATGACGACGGCCTTGATGGCCGGATCGGCCAATGCCGTTTCCACCGTGGCGCTGCTGCCGCCGTGCAAGCCGGCCAAGGCGGCCGCCGCTTCCTGGTTGACGTCGACCACGTACTTGAACTGCACGCCGGGTTGCGCGGCCAGATTGGCCGCATGGATTTTGCCGATACGTCCGGCGCCGAACAACGCTACTTCAATCATCATGTTCTCCTGGGGTGTGGATTTCTTCGATGTCGAGCTCTAGTTTGTAGGCCAGCGCGATGAACAGCGCCTGGCACAGGCAGATGGTGCTGGTCAGCGAGCGGAAGGCGAAGGCGCTGCCCTCGGTGACGGTGAGCAGCGCGTCGGCGGCCCGCGCGAGCGGGGCCAGCTTGCTGTCGGTAATCACCAGGACCTTGGCGCCCTTGTCCTGCGCCGCCTTGATGCACTGCTGGGTTTCCTTGCCGTAAGGCGAGAAACTGATGGCGATCGCCACATCGCGTTCGCGCACGCTGCGCATCTGTTCGCGGTGCATGCCGCCCAGTCCGCTGATCAGGTGCACGCGCTTGTCCGTATGCTCGAGCGCATAGGCGATGTAGGAGGCGATCGGGAAGGACCGGCGCACGCCGATCACATAGATGTTTTCCGCTTTCAGCAGCAGGTTGACGGCCGCTTCCAGCTGCGCGTCATCGAGGCCTGCCGCCAGGTCATCGAGGCCGGCGCGGCTGGCGCCGACGAATTCGCGCGTCAGGTCGCCCGCGCTGAGCGCCGCATCGCGCGTGGAAATGAGCTTGCGGATGCGCTGCTGGTAGTCGGGCGTGGCGCCGGCCTGGTCCGTATAAGCCTGGCGGAACACATCCTGCATTTCGCTAAAGCCCGTATAGCCGAAGCGCTGCGCGAAGCGCACGATGGCCGACGGCTGCACGTCGCAGGCGGCGGCGATATCGCTGATGCGTTCGAGCATCAGGCTGGCCCGGTGCTTCTCGATGTACTGGGCGATGACTTTCAACTGGCGCGACAGGTTGTCGTACTCGGCGGCAATGTGCTGCATCAATTGTTCGATGGGGGCGGTGGCTGCCATGATTTTTTCCTTGGTCTGCTTGCTGGGCCGTGCCATCGGCACGGCTGGTTCTGGCGAGAATTATAGGAGGGAAATCCGAAAATAGAAACGAATTTCTATTTAAATTTAATTTGAAAATTTTATTGCATTTGTCTTTTTTGTGGCCTAAGCTGTGCGCAGTGCATCGGTTTGCATGCCGCAATGGCAAGCCGGTGACACCCTTCATAAAAGCTCGCAACTATAAAAATTAATCCGTCTAGGAGACATTCATGCATAGCAATAAAAGCAAGGGTTTGATGAAGTGCCTGGCCATCGCCAGCCTGGGTCTGAGCCTGGGCTTGAGCACCGGCGCCAGCCACGCTGCCGGCGAGAAATTCGTCATGGTCAGCCACGCGCCCGATTCCGATTCCTGGTGGAACACCATCAAGAACGCCATCAAGCAGGCGGGCGAGGACTTCAATGTCTCCGTCGACTACCGCAATCCACCGAATGGCGACCTGGCCGACATGGCGCGCCTGATCGAGCAATCGGCTGCCCGCAACTACGATGGCTTGATCGCCGACATTGCCGACTTCAGCGTGCTGCAAAAGCCGCTGGGCACGGTGGTGGCCAAGAAGATCATGCTGGTGACCATCAATTCGGGCACCCTGGCGCAGAGTGAACAGCTGAAAGCCATCATGCACGTGGGCCAGCCCGAGTATGACGCGGGCCTGGGCGCCGGCAAGCGCGCCAAGGAAGCGGGCATCAAGTCCTTTGTGTGCGTGAATCACTATGCGATGAATGCCTCGTCGTTCGAACGCTGCCGCGGCTTTGCCGACGCGCTCGGCGTCGACTTCAAGTCGTCCACGCTGGACACCAATGGCGTCGATCCAGGCGTGATCGAAAGCAAGGTCAGCGCCTATCTGCGCAGCAATCCGAAGACCCAGGCCGTGCTGGCGCTGGGTCCGGATTCGGCCCCGCCGGCCATGCGCGCCGTCGAGAAGCTGGGCTTGAAAGGCAAGATGTACTTCGCCAGCTTCGACTTGTCGGAAGAGATCGCCAAGGGCATCAAGGATGGCAGCATCCAGTTCGCCATCGACCAGCAGCCCTACCTGCAAGGCTACATTCCTGTCGCCGTGATGGCCATCATGAAGCAGCAGAAGATCACGGACCTGGCCAAGGTCAAGGAAATCCTGATCGCCAATCCGAAATACCAGGCCCGCCTGGCGGAATACGGCTTGACGCCCATCTATGGCCCGCGCCACATCAGCTCCGGCCCCGGCTTCGTGACCAAGGACAACATCGCCAAGGTCGAAAAGTACGCCGGCCAATACCGCTAATCCACACAGTCGCCACCGGGTTTGCCCAGCGCCGCACCGCCTCCCGCGGGCGGCGCCCGGGAGGCACACGCCTGGCGCCAGCGATGCTGGCGATAAGTAATAGCATCAAGTAACAGTGAAAGGACTTTGTATGACTGCGCTCAAATCCAGCCTGGCCAGCCCCGGCATGAATCCTCCTCCGCCATCCGGCGCCTCCAGCACACCCGCACCAGCCGCCGATGAGCGCGTGGGCACGACAAGCTGGGTCAAACGGTTTTTTGGCCGTCCCGAATTCGCCTCGATTTCCGGCGCCGTGCTCGTGTTCGCCTTCTTCGTCATCACGGCCGGCGATTCCGGCATGTTCAACCTCGATGGCGTCGTCAACTGGATGCAAGTGGCATCCTACCTGGGTATCATCGCCATCGGCGCCTGCCTGTTGATGATCGCCGGTGAATTCGACCTGTCGATCGGCTCCATGATCGGCTTTGCCGGCATGATGATCGCCATCCCGACCATCTATTTCCAGTGGCCATTGTGGGCCGCCATTATTTTCGCTTTCGCCGGTTCCATGGCGCTGGGCTGGCTCAACGGCTATATCGTCATCAAGACGCGCTTGCCATCGTTCATTGTCACCCTGGCTTTCCTCTTCATCCTGCGCGGCCTGACCCTGGCCCTGTCGATCATGTTCGCCAACCGCACCATCGTCAGCGGCGTGGGCGACCTGGCCGCCAACGACTGGCTGGCCAGCCTGCTGTTCCAGGGCAATGTCGCCACCGGCCTGTTCCACTGGATGGGCGCGCATGGCTGGATCGCCGTGCTCGACGATGGCTCGCCGCTCGTGAAAGGCATTCCCAAAGTCATCGCCTGGTGGCTGGTGCTGGCCGCCGGCGCCGCGTTTGTCTTGTCGCGCACGCGCTTCGGCAACTGGATGTTTGCCGTGGGCGGCGATGCCAACGCGGCCAAGAATGTGGGCGTGCCGGTGCGCAAGGTAAAGATTTCCCTGTTTGTCTTCACGGCTTTCTGCGCCTGCCTGTTTGCCACCTTGCAAGTGTGCGATATCGGTTCGGCCGCCGCCGATCGTGGCATGCAAAAGGAATTCGAAGCCATCATCGCGGCCGTCATCGGCGGCGCCTTGCTGACGGGCGGCTACGGTTCCGTCGTCGGCGCCTGCTTCGGCGCGCTGATCTTCGGCGTGGTGCAGATCGGCATCACCTACACCAACATCAATTCGGACTGGTTCCGCGTGTTCCTCGGCGTGATGCTGCTGATCGCCGTGCTGTTCAATAACTTTGTACGCTCACGCGTCACGGAAGCGAGATAAATCATGAGCGAGCATATTCTTGCCCTGGAAAATGTCAGCAAGCGCTTCGGCTCCGTGCTGGCCCTGCAAAACATCACCATGCGGCTGAAGGAAGGGGAGGTGCATTGTTTGCTGGGCGATAACGGCGCCGGCAAGTCGACCCTGATCAAGACCCTGGCCGGCGTGCACAAGCCGACCGACGGGCAATACCTGGTCGATGGCCGGCCCGTCGTCTTCAATTCGCCCAGCGAAGCGCTGGACATGGGCGTGGCCACCGTCTACCAGGACCTGGCGCTGGTGCCATTGCTGTCCGTGGCGCGCAATTTCTTCATGGGCCGCGAGCCGATGAAAAAGCTGCTGGGCCTGGTGCCCGTGATGGATATCGATTATGCGGCCGAGACGGCGCGCGCCAAGCTGGCCGAGATGGGCATCATGGTGCGCGACCCGCACCAGGCCATCGGCACCATGTCCGGCGGCGAAAAGCAGTGCCTGGCCATTGCCCGCGCCATCCACTTCGGCGCCCGCGTGCTGATCCTCGACGAGCCAACGGCCGCGCTGGGCGTGAAGCAGTCGTTCAATGTGCTGAAACTGATCTACAAGGCGCGCGAGCGCGGCATTTCCGTGATCTTTATCACGCACAATGTGCACCATGCGTATCCGGTCGGCGATTCGTTTACCTTGCTGAACCGGGGCAAGTCGCTGGGCACCTTCACCAAGGAAACGGTGAGCAAGGATGCCTTGCTGGACATGATGGCGGGCGGCGCGGAAATGCAAACGCTGATGAGTGAACTCGACGGTGTCACGATTTAAGGATAGCCATGAATAATTCCACACAATTTGCCCAGGGCCGGGCGCTGGATGTCATCTGCCTGGGCCGCCTGGCGGTGGACCTGTACGCGCAGCAGATCGGCAGCCCGCTGGAAGACGTCAGCAGCTTCGCCAAATACCTGGGCGGCTCGTCGGCGAACATCGCCTTCGGCACGGCGCGGCTGGGCTTGAAGTCCGCCATGCTGTCGAAAGTGGGCGACGACCACATGGGCCGCTTCCTGACGGCTACCTTGTCCAGGGAAGGCTGCGATGTCAGCCATGTGGGCATCGACCAGGATCGCCTGACGGCGCTGGTGATGCTCGGCATCAAGGATAAAAATACCTTTCCGCTGATTTTCTACCGTGAAAATTGCGCCGACATGGCCATCGATCCCGCATCGGTGGATGCGGCCTTCATTGCGTCGAGCAAGGCATTGCTGATCACCGGCACGCATTTCTCTACCAGCGCCATGCACGCCGTCAGCACGCAAGCCTTGAAACTGGCCCGCGCCAATAACGTGCGCACCGTGCTCGACATCGATTACCGGCCCGTGCTGTGGGGCTTGTCGGGCAAGGCCGATGGCGAAACGCGTTTCGTTTCCAACGAAGGCGTGACCAGGCACTTGCAAGCCATCCTGCCGCATTTTGATTTGATCGTCGGCACGGAAGAGGAATTCATGATCGCCGGCGGCGGCGCCGACATCATGGCGTCCTTGCGCGCCGTGCGGGCCGCCACCCTGGCCACCCTGGTCGTCAAGCGCGGGCCGCTGGGCAGCGCCGTCATCGACAATGTGGTGCCGGCCAGTCTGGATGACGCGTATAACTACCGCGGCGTGCGCGTCGACGTGCTCAACGTGCTGGGCGCGGGCGACGCGTTTCTGTCCGGCTTCCTGAAAGGCTGGCTGCGCGGCGAAGGCTATGAAGCATGCTGCCGCTACGCGAATGCCTGCGGTGCGCTGGTGGTGTCGCGCCACGCTTGCGCGCCGGCCATGCCGTCGCCCGTCGAGCTCGACTATTTCCTGGCCAACGCAGCCAGGCTGGCGCAGCCGGACCAGGACGCCACCTTGTCGCGCTTGCACCGCACGACGGTGGCGCGCCAGCAGTGGGACGAATTGTGCGTGTTTGCTTTCGACCACCGCACGCAGTTCTTCGAACTGGCGCAGCAGACGGGTGCGCCCGAAGCGCGCATCGCCGCCTTGAAGCAGCTGATGGTGCAAGCCGTGGCGCAGACGGAAACGGCGTTGAAACTGGCCGGCAAGACGGGCGTGCTGATCGATGGCCGCTATGGCGTCGATGCGCTCAATGATGCGACCGGGCGCGGCTGGTGGATCGGCCGTCCCGTGGAATTGCCGGGTTCCAACCCGTTGCAATTCGACTGGGGCCGCTCCATCGGCTCGCACCTGCTCAGCTGGCCGAAGGAGCATGTGATCAAATGCCTGGTGCAGCTGCATCCGGACGACGCCGTGGAAAACCGGCTGGAACAGGAAGCGCAGATCAAGGCCCTGTATGACGCGGCGCAAGTGAGCGGTCACGAACTCTTGCTCGAAGTCATACCGTCGGACGCCTTGCCGCACAGCGACGATACGGTGCTGCGCGCCGTCAAACGCCTGTACAACCTGGGCATCTATCCGGAGTGGTGGAAGCTGGAAAGCATGACGGCCAAGCAATGGCAAGCCATCGACGCGCTGGTGCAGGAGCGCGATCCGTATTGCCGTGGCGTCGTGCTGCTGGGCTTGAATGCGCCCATCGATGCGCTGGCCGCCAGTTTCGAGCAGGCCAGCGCCAGCACCACCTGCCGCGGCTTCATGGTGGGACGCACCATCTTCCAGGAACCGAGCCGCCGCTGGCTGGCGGGCGAACTCGACGATGCGGGCCTGATCGCCGCAGTGCGCGCCAACTTCGAACAACTGATTTCCCTGTGGCAGCGCACCCGCAACCGCCTGGAGCGTGCGGCATGAGCGCCATCCCACACAAAACCGTGCGCTTGACCATGGCGCAGGCGCTGGTGCGCTACCTGGCTGCCTTGCGCACGGAAGAGGGCGAAGCGTTGTTCGGCGGCGCCTTCGCCATCTTTGGCCACGGCAACGTGGCGGGCCTGGGCGAGGCGCTGTACCAGTACAAGGACAGCTTCCCGACCTACCGCGCGCACAACGAACAGGCGATGGCGCATGCGGCCATTGCCTATGCGAAAGCGCACATGCGCCGGCGCATGATGGCCGTCACCAGTTCCATCGGCCCGGGCGCCACCAATTTGCTGACGGCCGCCGCGCTGGCCCACGTGAACCGCTTGCCGGTATTGCTCTTGCCCGGCGACGTGTTTGTCTCGCGCGCGCCGGACCCGGTGCTGCAGCAGCTGGAAGATGCGGGCGACGGCAGCGTGTCCGTCAACGATGCCTTCAAGCCGCTGTCGCGCTATTTCGACCGCATCGTGTATCCGGAGCAATTGCTGACGGCCTTGCCGCGTGCCATTGCCGCCTTGACGGACCCGGCCGCCTGCGGTCCCGTGACCCTGTCCTTGCCGCAAGACGTGCAGACGATGGCGTATGACTACCCTGAAGAATTCTTTGCGCCGAGGACTGTGCGCTTCCGCGCCGTGCCGCCCGTCGAGCAGGAACTGGAAGAGGCGGCAGCGCTGTTGAAAAACGCGAAACAGCCGCTGATCGTCGCCGGTGGCGGCGTGCTGTACGGCAAGGCCAGCGCCGCCTTGCAGGCCTTTGCCGAGCGCCATGGCATTCCCGTGGCCGAGACACAGGCGGGCAAGAGCGCGCTGCCGTGGGACCACCCCTTGCAGCTGGGCGCCATCGGCGTGACGGGTTCGCCTGCGGCAAATGCCCTGGCGGCCGAGGCGGACGTGGTGCTGGCCGTGGGCACGCGCCTGCAGGATTTCACGACGGGGTCGAATTCCCTGTTCGGGCAGGCGCAATTGCTCAGCCTTAATGTGAATGCCTTCGACGCCCTGAAACGCCGTGGCCTGGGCTTGCAGGCGGACGGGACACTAGGCTTGCAAGGCCTGTCGCGCCAGCTGGGCAGCTGGAACAGCGCCGGGCAATGGATGGATCGCGCGCAGCAGGCGGGCCACGCCTGGCGCGCGACGGTGGCAAGCATCACCGGCAAGCGCGAAGTGGCCGGCTTGCCGTATGACGGCGAAGTCATCGGCGCCGTGCAACGCTCCGCAGCGGACTCCGCCACGCGCGATATCGTCGTCTGCGCGGCGGGCACCTTGCCGGCCGAGCTGCACAAGCTGTGGCGCACCAGCACGCCCGGTGGCTACCACATGGAGTACGGCTACTCGTGCATGGGTTATGAAATCGCCGGCGGCCTCGGCGTCAAGATGGCCAAGCCCGATGCCGAGGTCATCGTCATGGTGGGCGATGGCAGCTACCTGATGATGAATTCGGAAATCGCCACTTCCGTGATGCTGGGCAAAAAACTCATCATCGTCGTGCTGGACAACCGGGGCTACGGCTGCATCAACCGCCTGCAGCAAGCGTGCGGCAATCCATCGTTCAACAATATGCTGCCTGACGGCGCGCCGCATATCGATTTTGCCCTGCATGCGCAATCGCTGGGGGCGCTGTCCGAACACGTGGACTCGATTGCCGCGCTGGAGCAAGCCATGCTGCGCGCCCGGGCCGCCACCCGCACGTATCTGATCTGCATCGACACGGATGCGACGCGCACAACAGAAGAGGGCGGTTGCTGGTGGGAAGTGGCCGTACCCGAGGTCTCTACCCAGCCCGGCGTGCAAGCTGCCCGCGCCCGTTATGAACTTGACCGCCAAGGACAACAAAAATGAACGCACCAAGCTGGAATGTGAAGATCGGCATCAACCCGATCTCGTGGATGAACGATGACTTGCCGTCGCTGGGCGGCGAGACGCCTCTGGAAACCGCCTTGAAGGAGGGCGCCGAGATCGGCTACGTGGGCTTTGAACTGGGCAACAAGTTCCCCAAGGATGCACCATCGCTGAATGCCGTGCTGGGAAAATATGGCCTGGCGTGCGTGTCCGGCTGGTATTCGGGACGGCTGGTACACCGGTCGGTCGAGGAAGAAATTGCGGCGGTGCAATCGCATTTACGCTTGCTTGCCGACAGCGGCGCCACCGTCATGGTCTACGGCGAAGTGGCGGACGCCATCCAGGGCGAAGCGCGCCCCCTGTACAAGCGCCCGCGTTTCCAGTCACAGCAGCAATGGCAGCACTACGCCGACAAATTGACGGCCTTTGCCGCGCATCTGCTGGCGCACGGCGTGCGCCTGGCCTACCACCATCACATGGGCGCCTATGTGGAAACCCCTGCCGACGTGGACCAGCTGATGGCCCTGACGGGAGCGGAAGTGGGCTTGCTGTTCGACACGGGCCACATCACCTTTGCGGGCGGCGACGCGCTGGCGGTGCTGAACAAGCATATCGATCGCATCTGCCACGTGCATTGCAAGGACGTGCGTCCCAATGTGGTGAAACTGGCCCGCAATGGCCACTGGAGTTTCCTCCAAGCCGTCATCAATGGCGCTTTCAGCGTGCCAGGCGACGGCAGCATCGACTTTCCGGCGATTTTGACGCGCTTGTATCTGCACGGCTACGAAGGCTGGCTGGTGGTGGAAGCGGAGCAGGACCCGGCCGTCGCGCCCAGCTACGAATACGCGAAGATGGGCCACGATTACCTGGCGCAACTGGTTGACGCCATCCCGCGCCTGGGCCGGGAGGCGGCATGAGCCCGCTATTGGTGAAGGCGGACAAGGGCGGCGGCAAGCTCGTCGAAGTCACGCCCGCGTCGGCCGGCTGGACGCACGTCGGTTTCGCCGCGCACCGGCTGGCCGCCGGCGAAGCGCTGAGCCTGCAGACGGGCAGCCGCGAGCTGTGCATCGTCGTGCTGACGGGCACGGTCAACGTGCAGGCGGGCGGGCAGACGTGGCGCGAGATCGGCGGGCGTGCCAGCGTGTTCGAGGAGCGCTCGCCATATGCCGTATATGTGCCGCTGGAAACGGCGGTCAGCATCACGGCCGTCGGCGACGCCGAGGTGGCGCTGTGCAGCGCGCCAGCCGCCACGCACCGTCCGGCGCGCCTGATCGAGCCCGCCAGCATGACGCGCTCCGTGCGCGGCAAGGGCGCCAATACCCGCTATGTATGCGACATCCTGCCGCAGACGGCCGAGGCCGATGGCTTGCTGGTGGTGGAAGTGGTGACGCCGTCGGGCCACTCGTCCAGTTACCCGCCGCACAAGCACGATGACGACAATATTCCGACCGAGAGTTCGCTGGAAGAAACGTATTACCACCGCTTGAATCCCGAGCAGGGCTTTGCCTTTCAACGCGTCTATACGGATGACCGCAGCATCGACGAAGCCATGGCCGTGGAAAACCACGACGTGGTGATGGTGCCGCGCGGCTACCACCCCGTGACCGTGCCGTATGGCTACGACGGCTATTACCTGAACGTGATGGCCGGCCCGAAACGCGTGTGGCACTTTAAAAACGACCCGGCCCACGAGTGGCTGATGAATACCAAATAAAGGAATCCCAATGACGACGCAACAGATCGGCCACTTTATCGGTGGCAACCCGATGGCTTCGCGCTCCGAGCGCACCAGCGAGGTATTCAATCCCGCCACGGGCGCCGTCACGGCAACAGTGTCGCTGGCCACGCCGTCCGAGCTGAATGCGGCCGTGGCCGCCGCCCATGCGGCGTTTCCCGCCTGGTCGCAAACCTCGCCCCTGCGCCGCGCCCGCGTCATGTTCAAGTTCAAGGAATTGCTGGAAGAACATTCCGACCAGCTGGCGGCCCTGATCACGGCCGAGCATGGCAAAGTGTTTACGGATGCGAAAGGGGAAGTCACGCGCGGCATCGAAGTGGTGGAGTTCGCCTGCGGCATCCCGCAAATGATGAAGGGAGAATATTCGGAGCAGGTGGCCGGCGGCATCGACGCCTGGTCGATCCGCCAGGCGCTCGGTGTCTGCGTCGGCATCACGCCGTTCAACTTTCCCGTCATGGTGCCCATGTGGATGTTTCCGATGGCGATTGCCTGCGGTAACACCTTTGTGCTGAAACCATCGGAGCGCGATCCGTCCGCCAGCCTGCTGCTGGCGCAATTGCTGACGGACGCGGGCTTGCCCGACGGCGTCTTCAACGTGGTGCAGGGCGATAAAGAGGCGGTGGACGGCTTGCTGCACCACCCGGACGTGCGCGCCGTCAGCTTTGTCGGTTCCACGCCGATCGCCGAATACATCTATGCCACCGGCTGCGCCCAGGGCAAGCGCGTGCAGGCCTTGGGTGGCGCGAAGAACCACATGGTGGTCATGCCCGATGCCGACATTCCCCAGACGGTCGATGCCCTGATGGGCGCCGCGTTCGGTTCGGCCGGCGAGCGCTGCATGGCCATTTCCGTGGTGGTGGCGGTGGGCAATGTGGGCGACCAGCTGGTCGAGGCGCTGGTGCCGCGCATCGCCGCGCTGAAAATCACGCAAGGCATGGACCTGGCGGCGGAAATGGGTCCCGTGGTGACGCAAGTGCACAAGCAGAAGATTGCCGGCTACATCGCCAAGGGCGTGGAAGAGGGCGCCAAGCTGGTCAGTGACGGACGCGGCTTCGTGCTGCCCGGCCATGAACAGGGATTTTTCCTCGGTGGCAGCCTGTTCGACCACGTCACGCCCGAGATGACCATCTACAAGGAGGAAATCTTCGGCCCCGTGCTGTGCATCGTGCGCGTGCCGGACTTTGCCACGGCGCTGGACCTGGTCAATGCGCACGAGTACGGCAATGGCACGGCGATTTATACGCGCGACGGCAATACGGCGCGCGAATACACGCACCGCGTGCAAGTCGGCATGGTGGGCGTGAATGTGCCGATTCCCGTGCCGATGGCCTTCCACAGCTTCGGTGGCTGGAAGCGCAGCCTGTTTGGCGACCACCACGCGCATGGTCCGGAATCCGTGCGCTTCTACACGAAGCAGAAGGCTGTCACCCAGCGCTGGCCGGCCTCGACGGCGGCCGGTGCCGAGTTTGCCATGCCTACCCTCAAGTAAAAGCAGTTGTAAAACCCGCTGTAAAATCAGCTGGTTCGCTTCTTGCTTACTGCAATGGCTAATCGTTTAGCCATTGCAGATCGCTCCCATGACGTCCAGCCGTACCCAGCCTTTGCGCATCGTTGTCGTCAATACCATCGTCGAGCACGGCGTGCACGCGGATGCGGCATTGGCGGCGCAAGTGCAGCGCGGCAATGCCTTGCGCATCGGCTTGCTGGAATCGGGCTTTGACATCATCGCCTCCCTGCCTGCCGACCTCTACCTTCCCGAGCGCATCGGCCAACTGCAGCCCGACCTCATCATCATTGACGCCGAATCGGACGCGCGCGACGTGCTCGAACACATCGTCATCGCCACGCGCGACGAGCGCCGTCCCATCGTGCTGTTTACGGAGGACGGCGCCACCTCCAGCATCGACGCGGCCATGGCGGCGGGCGTCTCGGCCTACATCGTGGCCGGCTTGCAGGCGGAACGCATCCTGCCCGTGCTGAACGTGGCCCTGGCGCGCTTTCGCCAGGAAGAAAAACTGCGCGCGGAACTGCACGACACGCGGCATAAATTGTTGGAACGCAAGGTCATCGAGCGGGCCAAGGGCCTCCTGATGACGCATCATGGCTTGACGGAAGAGCAGGCTTACCAGCGCCTGCGCAGCATGGCCATGAACAAGAAGCTGAAACTGGCGGAAATTGCCCAGCGCATCCTCGACGTGGAAGACTTGCTGGGATGAACGGATACGCTAATTTTGATGGCAGCATGACATATTGTGGTGCGATGCACTGTTTTGGTGCGTCGCGGGCGGCAAGGACAGGCAAAGGATGGAAGTATGACTGAACAAGCGGGCAGCCCGGCGGCAGGCAGCGCCCAGGTGATGCGCTCCCTGCATCCGGAAAAACAGACGATACGCATCGGTTACCTGCCGCTGAGCGATTGCGGCTCGCTGGTGATGGCGGCTAAGCTGGGCCTGGATGAAAAATACGGCATCAAGATCGAGCTGAGCCGCGAGATGTCGTGGGCCGGCGTGCGCGACAAGCTGGCAAGTGGCGACCTCGACGCGGCCCACGTGCTGTATGGCCTCGTGTATGGCGTGCAGATGGGCATCGGCGGACAGCAGAGCGACATGGCCGTATTGATGAACCTCAATCACAGCGGCCAGGCCGTGACCCTGTCGGCGGCCCTGGCGCGCGAAGGCGCCCGCGATGGCGCTTCGCTGGCGCGCCACATGCGGGCCGCATCGCGGCCGTTTGCGTTCGCGCATACTTTCCCGACGGGTAACCACGCGATGCTGCTGCAATACTGGCTGGCGGCGCACGGCATCGACCCGCTGCGCGACGCGCGCGTGATGACAGTGCCGCCGTCGCAGATGGTGGCCGCCTTGCGCGCCGGTCAGATGGATGGCTTTTGCGCCGGCGAGCCGTGGGGCTACAAGGCCATCGTCGATGGCGTGGGCGTGACAGCCGCCGCCAGCGGGCAGATCTGGCCCGAGCATCCGGGCAAGGTGCTGGGCACCAGCGCCGCTTTTGCGCGCCAGCACCCGAATACCTGCCGCGCGCTGATCGCCGCCGTGCTCGATGCGGGGCGCTGGATCGATGCCAGCGACGAGAACCGCCTGGCCACGGCCAGCGTGCTGGCCGCGCCAGGCTACCTGAACACGCCGCAGGAAATGCTGGCGCCGCGCATACTCGGCCATTATCAGGATGGACTGGGCAAGACCTGGCACGAGGCGCACGGCCTGGCATTTTATGGCGGCGGCACCGTCAATTTCCCGTACCTGTCCGATGGCATGTGGTTCATGACCCAGCACCGGCGCTGGGGCTTGCTGCGCGACGAGCCCGACTACCTGGCCGTGGCGCGCCAGGTCAACCGCATCGACCTGTACCGCCAGGCGGCGGAAATGACGCACACGCCCTTGCCCATGGCCCCCATGCGCAGCTCGACCCTGTGTGACGGCGTCGTGTGGGATGGCAGTGCGCCGGAAGCGTACGCCGCATCGTTTGCCATCGGCCATTTTTTCTGACACATCGCGAGAAGGAGTTTCAGCATGGCGCAATTTGGCAGCGTGACACTGGTGGGTGCCGGTCCCGGCGACCCGGATTTGCTGACCGTGAAAGCCGTCAGGGCCATCGCGCGGGCGACTGTGCTGCTGATGGACGACCTCGTCAATCCAGCCGTGCTGGCCCACGCGGCACCCGGCGTGCGCGTGGTCGAAGTGGGCAAGCGGGGCGGCTGCGCGTCCACGCCGCAAGCATTCATCGAGCGCCTGATGCTGGCCGAGGCACGCGCCGGCCAGCACGTGGTGCGCCTGAAAGGGGGCGACCCCTACCTGTTCGGGCGGGGCGGCGAGGAGCGCGCCTACCTGCGCAGCCATGGCGTGGAGGTGACGGTGATCCCCGGCATCAGCAGCGGCCTGGCGGCGCCCTCGGCCATCGGCGTGCCGCTCACGCACCGCGCCTGGAGCCAGGGCGCCATCTTTGTCACCGGGCATGGCAAGGAGGGGGCCGCGGAACCGAACTGGGCGGCCCTGGCGCAAAGCCGGCTGACCCTCGTCATCTACATGGGCGTGGCCAGGGTGGCCGCCATCCAGGCCGGCTTGCTGGCCGGCGGCATGGCGCCCGGCACGCCCGTGGCCGTGGTGCAGTCGGCCAGCCTGCCGGCCCAGCGCCAGTTGCTGAGCACCTTGCAAGCCTTGCCGGACGACCTGCAGGCCAGCGGCCTGGCCAGCCCCAGCATCATCGTCGTGGGCGAGGTGGTACGCTGCGCCGACGCCTGGGACGAGCATGGCGCGCAGGGCATGCTGGCCGCCACTGTCTGAACCTGTAACACCCGGGCGCGCAGGCGGTGGCCGTGCACCGCGCGCCAGGGCGCCACTGGGCGCAGGCCTGCTCTGCCGCGTTCCCGCGATTTGCGCTTCTTTCCCGTTTTTTCCCCGTCTCCTGCTTTTCAGCCGCCGCGCAGAGCTTCGTCTGTGCGCCGCAGGCAGGCGGCTTGCTTTCCATGGCAACCGTCGCGCAGGCTTTTTTTCTCGGGCAAGCGCGTGGACAGGGGCCTTTGATAGTATCCTCGTACTTGCGGTGCGGGATTGCGCCCTACATTCGAGGAACCGGAATAAGCGATCGACAATGCACACTTTGAGCAAGGGCGGGACGGTATCAGGCATCATGATCTGGGCGGGGGGCCTGCTGCTGGCGCTGGCGGTGGGCGGCGCCCTGTATGCGGGGGCGGCGCGCACGGTGCATGACGATGCCGAACAGCGCTTCGACAACCTGACCTATGGCGCCCAGAACAGCCTGGCCACGCGGGTGAAAAGCTATTCCGACCTGCTGCGCGGGCTCGAAGCCCTGTTTCGCACGACCGACCAGCTGACCCGCCGCCAGTTCCACGACTACGTGGGCGGACTCGATATCCCGCGCCAGTTTCCCGCCATCGAATCGCTCAATTATGCCGTCGCCGTCACGCCGGCCCGGCGCGCCGCCTACATCGCCGGCGTGCGCGCCGACGCCAGCCTGACGCCGGGCGGCTATCCCGACTTTTCCATCCGCCCGCCCGGCGAGCGGCCCGAGTACACGGTGCTCACCTACCTGGAGCCCGGCGCGCTGCTGGCCGAGCGCATGGGCGTCGACATCGGCGCCAACCCGCTGGTGGCGCAGGCCCTGGCGCAGGCGCGCGACAGCGGCGAAGTCAGCGCGTCGGGACAGGTCATCATGATCAAGGGCCCGCCCGCGCACTTGGGCCTGGGCATGCGCCTGCCCGTGTACCGCAACGGCATGCCGCAGGGCAGCGTGGAAGAGCGCCGCGCCGCCTACCTCGGTTCCGTGGGCATCGGCTTTGGCGTGGCACGCCTCGTGCACAGCGCGCTCGAACGCAGCGCGCTCGAACCGCTGCACCTGACCCTGTATAGCGCCGCCGAACCGCTGCCGGCCGCAGGCGCGCTGCGCATCGCGCCGCAGGACCGCCTGTTGTTCAACGATGACGGCGACCTGGCGGCGGCGCCGCCGCGGCCGGGCAGCGACGCGGATTATTTCGACAGGGTGCTGCCCGTGGTGTACCAGGGCGGTGCGTGGAAGGCGCATTTCCGCGTGCGCAAGACAGAGCTGTACAGCGGCTTTGACCGTTATTTTCCGTGGCTGGCGCTGGCCGTCGGCCTGGCCGGCACCCTGCTGATCTATGGCTACATCTACACCCTGTACCGCTCGCGCCGCAGCGCGGTGGCGCAGCGCACCCTGCTTGACACGGTGCTCGACAGCGTCGACGCCTATGTCTACATGAAGGATGCGGACCTGCGCTACCGCTACGTGAATGCGCGCACGGCGTCCATCCTCGGGCGCTCGGTGCAGCAGGTGATCGGCCGCCAGGACGGCGAATTGATGCTCGGCGATGCGGCCGCCGCCGCGCAGCGCACCGAACGTGAGGTCTTCCACAGCGGCGTCAAGTTCGTCGGCGAGGAGCGCTTCGTCGATGCGCAGGGCCAGGTACACCATTTGTGGAGCGTCAAGGTGCCACTCGGCTTGCCCGGCCCCGTCACGGGCCTGATCGGCCTGTCCACCGACGTGACGGAACTGCACCGGCTCAAGGAGCAGGCCGATGCGGCCAGCCAGGCCAAGAGCGATTTCCTGTCGAACATGAGCCATGAAATCCGCACGCCGATGAACAGCATCATCGGCATGGCGCACCTGGCGCTGAAGTCCGTGGCCGATACGCGCCAGCGCGACTACCTGCAAAAGATCTACCATTCGGGCCAGCATTTGCTGGGACTGATCAACGACATTCTGGATTTTTCCAAGATCGAGGCGGGCAAGCTGGAACTGGAAGTGCTGGACTTCCGTCTCGATACGCTGCTGGCGAACATCGCCAGCCAGCTGGGCGACGCGGCCGCCGTCAAGGGCCTGAGCCTGCAGTTCGACATCGCGCCCGACCTGCCGCAGCGCTGGCGCGGCGATCCGCTGCGCCTGGAGCAAATCCTGCTGAACCTGGCCAGCAACGCCATCAAGTTTTCCGACCATGCCAGCATCTTCGTGCGCGTGCGCCACGCCGAGGAGCGCGGCAGCCACACCTTGCTGCGCTTCGAGGTGCAGGACCGGGGCATCGGCATGAACCAGGAAGAGGTGGCGCAGCTGTTCCGCTCCTTCCACCAGGCCGACCCGTCGACCACGCGCAAATATGGCGGCAGCGGGCTGGGGCTGGTGATCAGCAAGCAGCTGGCCGAACTGATGGGCGGCAAGGTGGGCGTGTACAGCCAGCCGGGGCTGGGCAGCACCTTCTGGTTTACGGCGCGCCTGGAAAAAAGCGCGCAGGCCAGCGACGACGGCATCGCCGAAGTGGAGCCGGAAGTGCTGGACGTGATCCGCGGCGCCTCCATCCTGCTGGTGGAAGACAATATCTTCAGCCAGCAGGTGGGCTGCGAATTGCTGGAAGACGCGGGCGCCACCGTCTGCGTGGCCGGCAATGGCCGCGAAGCGCTGGCGCTGCTGGCGCGCCAGCGCTACGACTGCGTGCTGATGGATGTGCAGATGCCGGAGATGGATGGCTTCGAGACGACGCGCCACATCCGCGCCGATCCGCGGCTGGCCGGCCTGCTGGTGATCGCCATGACGGCCAACGCGGGCAGCGAAGACCGCGCCCGCTGCCTGGAGGCGGGCATGGATGAATTCCTGACCAAGCCGATCGCTCCCAACCTGCTGTTCCACCTGCTGGCGAAATGGTTCCGCCTGCGTGGCGGCATCGGTGGTCCCGGCGGCATGGGCCATGCACAGCAGGCGGGCCGGGCCGGCGCGAAGACGCCGCTGGCGCGCGCCATACCCGAGCGGCGCGACACGGCCATCCTCGACCTGGCCACCCTGGCCCTCACGTTCAGCAATGACGCCGTCAAGATGCGCAAATATGCCCAGCTGTTCCTCGATACGGCGCGCGACGGCATCGCGGAAATGGAACAGGCGCTGGCGCTGGAAGACCTGGGCCGCCTGGCCGACCTGGGCCACCGCAGCAAATCGTCGGCGCTTGCCGTGGGCGCGCATGCGTTTGCCGCGCTGTGCACCTCGATCGAGGCGCTGCGCCTGGGCGGCGAGGTGCCGCAGGCGCGCGCCCTGCTGGCGGCGCTGGGCCCCGCCCTGGCGCAGGTGGCCGAACAAATTTCACTGGAATTTGCCACCAGCGATACCCCCTGAGGCGGGCAGCGGCGATAATACGCGTTTGACGCCTGCGGCTACCCGGCCGCAGGCGCGGCAACCCATCGGAACAGCATGCAATCTACCGTCACGCCCGGCCTCCTCATCCTGCATGGCAACCAGCTGGAACAGCTGCGCGCGGCCGTCTTCCAGTGGCTGCGCAGCCACCCGCTGGCGCCGCTGGAGACCGACATCTTCCTGGTGCAGTCGAATGGCGTGGCCGAGTGGCTGAAGATCGCCCTGGCCGAAGAAATGGGCGTGTGCGCCGCCACGCGCATCGCCTTGCCGGCGCGATTGCTGTGGGAAAGCTACCGGGGCATGCTGGGCCGCGAACGCGTGCCGCGCGTGTCGCCCTTCGATAAATCGCCGCTGACCTGGCGGTTGATGCGTCTTTTGCCGTCGCTGCTGGCCGACCCCGTGTTTGCGCCGCTGCGCTATTTCCTCGCCGATGGCGATTGCGAACGCCGGCTGCAGCTGGCCGAACGCCTGGCCGACCTGTTCGACCAGTACCAGGTCTACCGCGCCGACTGGCTGGCCGACTGGGCGGCCGGGCGCGACCAGCTGCGCACGGCCCGTGGCGAGGCCATCGTGCTGAAGGAAGACCAGTGCTGGCAGGCGCAGTTGTGGCGCGCCGTGGCCGCCGACGTCGAAGCTTTCGAGCGCGATACGGGCCGCGCCGACATCCACGACGCCTTCCTGGCTGCCATCGCCGCCGGCGACGCGCCGGCCGGCAAGCTGCCGCGCAGGGTGGTGCTGTTTGGCGTCTCGGCCCTGCCATACCAGACCTTGCAGGCGCTGGCCGCGCTGGCGCGCCATACGCAGGTGGTGCTGGCCGTGCCCAACCCGTGCCAGTTCTACTGGGGCGACATCATCGACGGGCGCGACCTGCTGCGCGCGCAAAACAAGCGCCAGCGCCAGCGCAACGGCACCGACCTGGCGCAAATCCCGCTGGAAGCGCTGCATGCGCACAGCCACCCGCTCCTGGCGAGCTGGGGGCGGCAAGGGCGCGATTTCATCCGCATGCTCGATGAATTCGACGAGCACGCGCATGCCGAAGGGCGCGATGACAGCCTGCGCATCGACCTGTTCGGCGAGGAGGTGGGCGAGACCCTGCTGCAGCAGGTGCAGGTGGCCATCCGCGAACTTCGCCCGCTGGCCGAACACGAACAAGTACCGCCCGATGCGGCCGACCGCTCGATCGAATTCCACGTGGCGCACAGCGTACAGCGCGAAGTGGAAGTGCTGCACGACCAGCTGCTGGCCATGTTCGCGCGCAGCGCCGAAACGGGCCTGCGCCCGCGCGACGTGGTGGTAATGGTGCCGGACATCGACACCTTCACGGCCGCCATCCACGCCGTCTTCGGCCAGTACCGCCGCAATGACGAGCGTTTCATTCCCTTCGAGATCGGCGACGTCAAGGACCGCAGCGTCAATCCGCTGCTCGTCGCGCTGGAATGGCTGCTGCAGCTGCCGCAGCAGCGCTGCCGCCAGAGCGAGGTGCGCGACCTGCTCGACGTGCCGGCGCTGGCGGCCCGCTTCGGCTTGCAGCCGGACGACCTGGCCACCCTGGGTGCCTGGATCGAGGGCGCCGGCGTGCGCTGGGGTCTGGACCAGGAACACCGCAGCGGCCTGGGTCTGGGCGCGGCAGGGGAGCAGAATGCCTGGATCTTCGGCGTGCGGCGCATGCTGCTTGGCTACGCCAGCGGCAGCGGCGCCAGCTTCCACGGCATCGAGCCGTACGCGGAAGTGGGCGGCCTCGATGCGGCGCTGGCAGGCTCTTTGGCGCAACTGGTCGAAGCGCTGCTGCACTGGCGCACCGTGCTGGCCGGCACGCGCACGCCGGCCGACTGGGGCGCACAGGCGCGCGCGCTGCTGGCCGCCTTCTTTGATGCCGACGACGAGGGCGACCGCCTGACCCTGGCGCAGCTGGAAGGCGCCTTGCAGGGCTGGCTGGAAACCTGCGAACACGCGGGCTTTGTCGAGCAGGTGCCCTTGTCCGTGCTGCGCGTGGCGTGGCTGGGCGCACTGGACGAGCCGACCCTGAACCATCAATTCGTTTCCGGCGGCGTGACCTTCTGCACCCTGATGCCGATGCGCGCCGTGCCCTTCCGCGTCGTGTGCCTGCTGGGCATGAACGATGGCGATTTTCCGCGCCGCGCCCCGAAGGCCGATTTCGACTTGCTGGCGCTGCCCGGCATGGCGCGCCCCGGCGACCGTTCGCGCCGCGACGACGACCGCTACCTGATGCTCGAAGCGTTGCTGGCCGCGCGCGACAAGCTGTACGTAAGCTGGGTGGGGCGCAATGTGCGCGACAATTCCGAGCAGCCGCCGTCCGTGCTGGTGTCGCAGCTGCGCGACTATCTGGCCGCCGGCTGGTCGCTGGACCGGCATCTTGCAAGCCTGACGACCGAGCACGCGCTGCAGCCGTTCAGCCGCCGCTATTTCGAGGCGGGCGGCTTGCTGACGTATGCGCGCGAGTGGCGCGTGGCGCATGCCGATGCACAGACGCTTGAAGAACTGCCGCTGGGGCCTTATGAACTCGATCCCGGCACGCGCCTGAAGCTGGGCGAACTGGCCAGCTTCCTGCGCCAGCCCGTCAAGTATTTCTTCCGCCGCCGCCTCAGCGTGCACTTCGCCGATGCGGCCATGCTGGGCGAGGACGAGGAACCGTTTGGCCTGAACGCGCTTGAACGCTATCTGCTGGAAGACACCATGCTCGACGACGGCGGCGCCGTGGAAGCGCTGGACGATGTGCGCGCGAGCCTGGCCGCGCGCGCCGAGCGCCTGGCACGCGAAGGCGTGCTGCCGATCGGCCTGATCGGCCAGCAGGTGCAGGCGCAGCTGGTCGAAGCGCTGGTGCCCGTGCGCAGCGCGTGGCTATCCTTGCGTGCCTCGTTCCCGCAGGCGGCCGACAAGCGCGCCATCAACCTGCCGTTTGGCGAAGTGCAGATCGATGACTGGCTCGACAGATTGTGCAGCAACGGGACGGACACGGCCTGGCTGATGCAGATTTCCTCGAAGGTGACGGACAAGGGCGGCCTGGCGCGCGGCGACAAGCTGATGCTGATGTGGCTGCGCCAGCTGGCCGCCGCCGCACTGGGCTTTCCCGTCACCGGCTACCTGGTGGCGCGCGACGCCATCGTCAGCATGGCGCCGCTCGACCCGGCCAGTTCGCGCGACGCGCTGGCCACCTTGCTGGCGCTGTGGCGCGAAGGCATGAACCACCCGCTGCCGACGGCCTGCAAGACGGGCCTGGCGCTGGTGCAGGGCGGCGATCCGCGCGCCATCTACGACGGCGGCTTTGACATCTCCGGCGAACGCGAGGAACTGTGCCTGGCCCGCCTGTGGCCCGAATTTTCCGCCCTGGCCGCGGACGAGGCGTGGCAGGACTGCACGCGCGAGCTGTATGGCCCGCTGGCCGACTGGCTGCAACAGCACATCACCATCGACCCGATCAGCGCGCCCAATGACGGCGCCGGAGAAGAACAATGACGAGCCATCTGCTCAACCCCCTGGCATTCCCGCTGCACGGCTCGCGCCTGATCGAGGCCTCGGCCGGCACCGGCAAGACCTGGACCATCGCCGCGCTGTACGTGCGCCTCGTGCTGGGTCACGGCGACGACGACAGCCGCTTTACGCGTCCGCTGCTGCCGGCCGACATCCTGGTGATGACGTTTACCCGCGCCGCCACGCGTGAACTGTCGAACCGCGTGCGCGAGCGCCTGATCGAGGCGGCCGCGTATTTTCGCCATGAATTTGGCATTGAATCCGGCGGCAGCGACCCGTTTCTCGACGCCTTGCTGGAATCCTATCCGGACGAGAGCGAACGGCAAAAGGCGGCGCACCGGTTGATGCTGGCCGCCGAGACGATGGATGAAGCGGCCATTTTCACCATCGACGCCTGGTGCCAGCGCATGTTGCGCGAACATGCGTTTGACAGCGGCAGCCTGTTCGACGAAGAGCTGGTCAGCGACGAGCAGGCGCTGTTCGAGGATGCGGCCCACGATTACTGGCGCCAGCAAGTCTATCCATTGTCGCCGCAGGCGCTCGACGTGCTGCTCGACTGCTGGCCCGACGTCGATGCGCTCAAGAAGGGCGTGCGCGAGCTGGCGCGCCGCGCCGGCAGCATGCAGCTGGCCGGCGATGAGCCGCTGTCGCTGCTGATCGGGCGCGAGCAGCGGGCGCTGGCCGCCCAGCTGGCCACCCTGAAGGCGGGCTGGGTCGAGCGCGTGGACCGGATGGCCGCCTGGATCAACGAGCACCGCGCCGTCAATCCCAAGTGTTTTAACGGCGTCAAGATGAAGCCGGAGAACCTGGCCAAGTGGTTCGACGGCTTGCGCCGCTGGGCGCAAGACCCGTTGCTGCTGCAGCCGGCCATCACGGCCAAGGCGTGGGAGCGCTTGACGCCGTTCGGCATCGAGGATGCATTTGCCAAGAGCTTCACGGCGCAAGTGCCCGAGTGCTTTGAACATACCGACGAACTGGGGCGGGCGCTGGCGGCCTTGACGCCGCTGGCGCACACCCTGCACCTGCATGCGGCGGCGGCCATCGCGCGGCGCATGGACCAGTTAAAACGCCAGTCGCGCCAGTTCGGCTTTGCCGACATGCTGCAGCGCCTGCACGATGCGCTGGCCGGCGAGAATGGCGCGGCCCTGCGCCAGCGCATCATCGACCAGTACCCGCTGGCCATGGTCGATGAATTCCAGGATACGGCCCCGGCGCAATACCAGATCTTCAATTCTCTGTACCGCATCGCCGACAACGACCCGGGACTGGGCCTGTTTTTGATCGGCGACCCGAAACAGTCGATCTACGGCTTTCGCGGCGCCGACATCCAGAGCTACCTGGCGGCGCGGCGCGCCACCACGGGGCGCCACTACCAGCTGGGCACCAACTACCGTTCCACGGCGCCCCTGGTGGCGGCCGTCAACCAGCTGTTCCTGCATGCCGAGCGCGCCGAGGTGCCGCTGGGCGCCTTCCGCTACCGCAAACATGGCGAGAATCCGCTGCCCTTCGAGGCTGTCGACGCCAAGGGCCGCGCCGAGCACCTGGTGACGACGGATGGCGCCATGCCGGCCCTGCTGGCCGCCTGCGCCAGCGATGAAGGGCTGCGCGGCGACAGCTACCGCGAGTATTTCGCGCAGCACTGCGCCGAGCATATCGTCGCCATGCTGGGCGATGCGCAAGCGGGTTTTGCCGGCCCTGACGGTTTTGCACGATTGCAGCCTGCCGATGTGGCCGTGCTGGTGCGCGACCGCAAGGAGGCGGCGGCCATCCGCCGCGCGCTGGCGCGCCGCCGCGTCGCCAGCGTGTATTTGTCCGACAAGGATTCCGTCGTCGACAGCGAGGAAGCGGCCGACGTGCTGCGCTGGCTGGCGGCGCTGGCCAATCCGCTCGACGGCGGACTGGCGCGCGCCGCGTTTGCCACGCGCACCATCGGCCTGTCGCTGGGCGAACTGGCGCGCCTGTCGAGCGACGAACTGGAGTGGGAACGCCGGGTGGAACAGCTGAAGGCCCTGCATCTGATCTGGCAGCGCCAGGGCGTGCTGGCCATGCTGCGCCGTTTCATCCACGAACTGCAATTGCCGGCCATGCTGCTGCAGCAGACGGGTGGCGAGCGGCGTCTGACGAATCTGTTGCACCTGGCCGAACTGCTGCAATCGGCCAGCCGCCAGCTCGATGGCGAACAGGCGCTGATACGCTGGCTGGCCGAGCAGATCGCCGGCGACGGCGAGAGCGGCGACGAGCGCGTGCTGCGCCTGGAAAGCGATGCGGAACTGGTGAAAGTCATCACCGTGCACAAGTCCAAGGGCCTGGAATACCCGCTCGTGTACCTGCCGTTCGCCGTCACGGCGCGCAAGGTGGATAAACGCAACCGCAGCTTCTTCGAGTATGCGGCGGAAAACGGCGAACGCCGGCTCGACCTGTCCTTGTCCGACGAGGCCATGGCGGCCGTGGAAGAGGCGCGCATCGAGGAAGATTTGCGCCTGCTGTACGTGGCACTGACGCGCGCGCGCCACTTCTTGTGGCTGGGCGTGGCCGCGCTGGCGGCGCGCAAGGCGGGCGAAAACACCCTGCATGAATCGGCGCTCGGCTATTTGCTGACGGGCGGCGACAAGCTGCCGGCGGAGCAATTGCTGCTGCGCTGGCAGCAGGTGGCGGGCAGCTGCGACGCCATCCATGTCGGCAGCCTTGCGCAGCCCGATGCCTGCACGGTGCTCGACCGCATCGAGCTGCGTCCCGAGCTGCGTCCGGCGCCCGTGTTCGCGGGGGAGTTCGAGCGCGACTGGTCGGTGGGCAGTTTTACCTCGCTGACGCGGCAGATCGGCACCGTGGCCGGCGCCCACGTGCCGCAGCGGGCGCTGGAAGAAACCCTGCTGGAAGATGCTGCGGGAAGCGGCGTGGCAGTGCCGGCGCAGACGGCCGACGCGCCGTGGCACCGCTTCCCGCGCGGCTCCGTGCCCGGCAATTTCCTGCACGAACAGCTTGAATGGATGGGCGGCGAAGGTTTTGACAGCGTCCACGACGAAAATTTCGATACCCGCCTGGCCGCGCGCTGCGAGCGGGCTGGCTGGGGCCACCGCCAGGAAGACGCCATCGCCTGGCTGCGCGAGATCGCCATCACGCCGCTGCCGCTGCTGGACGCCTCGCTGTCGCAGCTCGACAGCACCCTGTCCGAGATGGAGTTCTGGTTCCCCAGCGAGCATCTGTCGACCGAGGCGCTGGATCAATTGTGCACGCGCCTGCTGCTCGATGGCGCCCCGCGTCCCGTGCTGCCACGGCGCCAGCTGCACGGCATGCTGAAAGGCTTTGCCGACCTGGTCATCGAAAGGGAAGGGCGCTACTGGGTGCTCGACTACAAGTCGAATGCGCTGGGGCCCAATGACGCCGCCTACCACACGCAGGCGCTGGCGGCCGGCATGGCGCAGCACCGCTACGACATCCAGGGCGCCATCTACATGCTGGCCCTGCACCGTTTGCTGAAAAGCCGGCTTGGCGATGCGTATGACCCGGCCGCGCAGCTGGGCGGCGCCATTTTCCTGTTCCTGCGCGGGATCGCGAATGCGGACACGCATGGCTGCTACTGGCTGGCACCGCAGCTGGAACTGCTGGACGGTCTCGATCAACTGTTAGAAGAAACGGAACACCATGCAGCATAACGCGCAGTTCGATACCCTGCGGATGGATGCCTTGTTCAGCCATTTCGACGGCGTCGCCGAGGCGGGCCACCTGCGCCGCCTGAGCGCCGCCTTTGCGCGCTTCATCGCGAGCCTGGAGCCGGGCGCGCCCGCCGGACCCGATGCCGCCGCCGTTGGCGTAGCCTGCGTCGTGCTGTCCGAGCTGGAAGGGCGGGGGCACAGCTGTCTGATGCTGACTGAGCTGGCCGGCGAACCGTCGCAGCTGCTGGGCTGGAGCGAAGAACTATGGCATGCCGTGCTGGCCGTCTCCGGCCCGCTGCCGGTATCGCTGGACAGCTGGCGCGCGCTGCTGGCCGGCGCGCCGCAAGTGTGGCAGGTGGGCGCGCCCGACGTGCGCCAGCCGCTGGTGCTCGATGGCGACCGCCTGTATCTGCGCCGTTACTGGCGCGACGAGACCCTGGTCGGCGAAAAGATCGCCGCGCGCGCGCAGGATTTGACGAATCCGCCGCTGGCGCAGGTGCGGTTATGGCTCGATATCCTGTTCGACCAGCCGACGCACGACGGTGGTCCGGACTGGCAAAAAGTGGCGTGCGCCATCGCCCTGCGCGGCAAGGTGGCCATCATCACGGGCGGCCCGGGCACGGGCAAGACCTACACGGTGGCCAGTCTGCTCACCTTGCTGTTTGCCGTCTCGCCGCAGCCGGAGCAGCTGCGCATCGCGCTGGCCGCGCCGACGGGCAAGGCGGCCGCGCGGCTGAAACAGTCGATCGACAAGGCCCTGCAAGGGTTGGCGGCCAAGGCGGGCGAGGCGCTGCCCCTGATGGAACTGGCGCGCCGCATGGGCGCCGCGCGCACCCTGCATAGCCTGCTGGGCGCGCGGCCCGATACGCGCGCCTTTGCCCATCATGCTGGCAATCCGCTCGACGTCGACGTGCTGATCGTCGATGAAGCGTCGATGGTGCACCTGGAGATGATGGCCTCGGTGCTGGACGCCTTGCCGCCCACGGCGATCCTGATCCTGCTGGGCGACAAGGACCAGCTGGCGTCGGTGGAAGCGGGCGCCGTGCTGGGCGACTTGTGCCACGACGCGCAGGCAGGCGGCTATACGCCCGCCACCATCGCGTATGCGCAGGCCGCCAGCGGCGTGGCCATTCCGCCCGCCTTTGCCGGTGCGGCCGGCGCGCTGGCGCAGCAGACGGTGATGCTGCGCCACAGCCACCGCTTCAGCGGCCCGATCGGCGAACTGGCGCTGGCCGTGAATGCGGGCAAGCCCGACCTGGCCAGGGCCTGCTTCGCCGGCGACAGCGGCGGCCAGCTGGCGTGGAGCGTGACGGCGCAGCCGGACGAGGTGCTGCGCCTGGCCTTGCGCGGACGCGCCGATGCGCCGGGCGGCTATCAGCCCTACCTGGAACTGGTGAACGCAGGTGAAACCGGCTACGCGCAGCACGATGACTGGGTGCGCGCCGTGCTGCACCGATTCGAAGCGTTCCGCATCCTGTGCGCCGTGCGCGAAGGCGAGTGGGGCGTCGCGGGACTGAACACGGCCATCGAGCTGCGGCTGGAAAAGGAAGGCCTGATACGCTGCGGCGAGTGGTATGTGGGACGTCCCGTGATGGTCACGCGCAATGACTATGGCACGGGCGTGTTCAATGGCGACATCGGCCTGACCCTGCGCGATCCGGCGCGGCCGGGTTCCCTGCGCGTGTACTTCCTGGAAGGCGAAAACGTGCGCAGCGTGCTGGCCACGCGCCTGCGCCACGTGGAAACAGCGTTCGCCATGACCGTGCATAAATCGCAGGGCTCGGAATTTCGCCACACGGTGCTGGTGCTGCCGCAGGAGGGCGGCGCCATGCTGGCACGCGAACTGGTCTACACGGGCATCACGCGGGCGCGTGATTTCTTTACCCTCGTCTCGCCCACGCAGGCCGTGCTGTTCGACGCCATCCTGCGCCGCACGCAGCGCGCCAGCGGTTTGCGCGGGCTGATCGGCTAGTTCAGCACACTAGCGGCCCGCTTGCCGGCTGACTTTCCAGATCCACCAGACCAGCGCCGCCTGCAAGGGCAGGCGCGCCAGCAGCAACGCTTGCTGCCAGGCGGGATCGCCCGCCGCGCGCGCGTTCAGCAGCATCTGCACATTTGCCGGCAGCACGGCCAGCGACAGCGCGATCAGACCGATGCCCGCCAGGCGCCGCGTGCGCGCGGGCAGCAAGCCGATGCCGCCTGCCAGTTCGCAGGCGCCGCTCACATACACGAGCAGCAGCGGCGCGGGCAGCCAGGGCGGCATGATGGCGGCGTAGGCGGCGGGGAAAATAAAATGCAGCAGGCCGGCCACGCTGAAGAACAGGGCCAGGGCATAGCGTGACAGTGACAGTGACAGCAGCGGTGATGGGGGCCGACGGTGCTGGCTGTGCTGCCTGCGCGGGCTGGTCATGTGGGAAGGCGATCGCTCGCTGTGCATGTAAAAATTAAATATCCAGCAATATCCGCAGCTTGTCAATGCGCACCGCAGCGCCTGCCTTGTTGTGTTCTCGCCGAATATTCCAAATATTTAATACTTTTGTTCCGATTTTTGTGTAAAACTGCGATATGTAAAATATTGACACGTGGCAATTCTTTCGCCTGCCACCGGCGTTGCTGGCATCGCCGGGCTTGCCGAGGCAAGCGCCGCGTGCCGACACCATCAAAATCGAAACCAGGAGTCCATCATGTTGTCTTCTCTTCGCACGCGGCTGGTGCTGATCTGCGTTGCCATCGTCGTGCTGTCCATGCTGGCCTTGTCGCTTGCCAATTACCTCACCACGCGCAACAGCATGCTGGCCTCGTCGGACCAGCAGATGCAGCAACTGCTGCAAAGCCAGTCCGCCGTGCTGGCGCAATGGGTCGACGGCAAGAAAAAGGTCATGGCGTCCGTCGTCATGTCGGCCGAGACGCCCGAGCCGCTGCGCGCCTTCCAGATCGCGGAAAAGGCCGGCGATTTCGCCGAAGTGTTCATCGGCTATGCCGACAAGCGCTCGGTGTTTACCAAGCCGGGGCGCCCGGCCGATTTCGATCCGACGGCGCGCGCCTGGTACAAGGACACCGTCAAGGCGGGCGTACCCATGCTGACGCCGCCGTATGTGGACGCGGCCAGCCACCAGCTGGTGGTGTCGTTCACGGCACCGGTGGGGCCGAAGGAAGCGCCGACCGGCGTGGCGGGCGCCGACGTGCTGCTCGATACAGTGATCGCCAATGTGGTGGCGATCAAGCCCACGCCGCACAGCTTTGCCTTCCTGATCGACCAGGCTGGCACCGTCATCGCGCATGCCAACAAGGACCTGAGCCTGCAGCCCGTCTCGAAGCTCGACGCCAGCCTGTCGGCCGCGCAGATCAACCGCCTGGAAAGCGCGCGCCAGAGCGAGGCCGTGCGCATCCATGAGCGCGACGGCATGCTGTATGTCACGCGCGTGGCCGGCACCGACTGGCTGCTGGCCGTGGTGCTGGATCAGAAGGAAGCCATGCAAGCCTTGCAGACCATGCTGACGACGGCGACCGTCACGGCCGTGCTGCTGACGGCGCTGGCGGCGGCGCTGTTGTCGCTGCTGGTATTCAGGATGCTCAAGCGCCTGGAACTGGTGCGCGACGCGCTCGAGGATATCGCCTCGGGCGAGGGCGACCTGACGCGCCGCCTCGACTCTTCCGGCGTGGATGAACTGGCGCAGATTGCCGGCGCCTTCAACCGCTTCATCGACAAGATCGCCGCCGTGCTGGTGAAGATCCGCACGGCCAGCGAATCGGTGAAAGTCTCGTCGTCGGAAATCGCCGCCGGCAACCAGGACCTGTCGTCGCGCACGGAGCAGCAGGCCAGTTCGCTGGAAGAGACGGCCGCCTCGATGGAGGAGCTGACCAGTACCGTGAAGCAGAATGCGGACAATGCGCGCCAGGCCAACCAGATGGCGGTGTCCGCGTCGGATGTCGCCAGCAAGGGCGGCATGGTGGTGGCGCAGGTGGTCGACACCATGGCCTCGATCAACGACTCGTCGAAGAAGATCGTCGACATCATCAGCGTGATCGACGGCATCGCCTTCCAGACGAATATCCTGGCGCTGAACGCGGCCGTGGAAGCGGCGCGCGCCGGCGAGCAAGGACGCGGCTTTGCCGTGGTGGCAACAGAGGTGCGCAGTCTGGCGCAGAGGTCAAGCCAAGCGGCGAAGGAAATCAAGCTGCTGATCGATGATTCGGTGGAGAAGGTCGACACGGGGGCGCGCCTGGTCGACGAGGCGGGCGCGACGATGCAGGAAATCGTCGACAGCGTGCGCCGCGTGACCGACATCATGGGAGAGATCACGTCCGCCAGCGTGGAGCAGAGTTCCGGCATCGAACAGGTGAACCAGGCCATCGCGCAAATGGACCAGGTGACGCAGCAGAATGCGGCCCTGGTGGAAGAGGCGGCGGCGGCCGCCGAAAGCCTGCAGGATCAGGCCAGCACCCTGTCGCAGGTGGTGGGCGTGTTCAAGCTCGATGACGGACAGGCGCCGGTGCCGCAACATGCGCCCGTCAAGCCGGTGGTGCGCCCGGCGTCCGCGCTGCGCATCGCCGGCCGCCCGGCAGCCAGGGCGGCCAGCCGCAAGCTGGAGCAGTCCGAGGAGTGGGAAACCTTTTAAGTGGTTTTAGGTGGTTGCAAGTGGTTTCAGGCGGCCTTGCCGGCATGCTGCCAGGCGCGCCTGGGCGCCAGGGTCGGCGCCATCTGTCTGGCCACCTCAAAAAAAGCATTCGTGGCAGGCGTGTTCTGGCGCCGGTCGCGCACGGCCAGGCCCACCTTGCGGCTGACGGGCGGGTTTAACGGCAGGGCCACCAGTTCCGGATACTGCTCGCCCAGGCGCTGCGGCAGCGCCAGTTCGGCAACGATGGACAGGCCGTCGCCGCGGCTGACCATGTCGAGGATGGTGATGACCTGGCTGATGCGGTAGGGCACGTGCGGCTGCAGGCCCGCGTTGGCAAACAGCGGCTCGATCAGGCAGGCGCAGCCCGCTTCCGACATGATGAACGGCCCCTCGCACAGCTGCGCCAGTGTGATGGCCGTTTCGCTGGCCAGCGGGTGGCCGCGCGGCACCAGCGCCATCATCTGGTCTTCCACCAGCGGCGCCGTGTCGAAACGCTCGTCGGGCAGCACGACGAAGCCGACATCGACCCTGCGCTCACGTATCCACTGCACCACTTCATGGTCGGCGCCTTCGTCGATGCGCAGGTCGATGCCCGGATAGCGCAGGCGAAATTGCGCCGTGATGGCCGGCAGCAGGTTCAGGGACGACGTCGGGCCGAAGGAGCCGATGCGCAGGGTGCCCTGGCGCTGGCCCAGCACGTCGGCCGCTTCCTGGCGCATGGCTTCGGACAAGCCGAGGATTTCGCGCGCGCGCACCAGCAGCTGGCGGCCCACGTCCGTCAGTTCGGCCGAGGCCTGGTGGCGTACGATCAGGTCCACGCCCATTTCCTTTTCCAGCGCTTTCAATGCATGCGAGACGGCCGACTGGCTGATGCCCAGCTGCGCGGCGGCAGCGGAAAAGCCGTGCAGTTCGGCCACCAGGGTGAAAATTTCCAGTTGCGTGAAAGTCATGCTGTGGTATTCCTGTGGTATGAGTATTTACTCATTATTTCATGAGTTGATATTAGTATTAATATATACGCATGCCACCCGCCGCACAAGCGGCTTCACAGGAAACTCCCATGCGCTCTTCCGCCGTATCGCCGCCACTGCTTGCCGTGCAGTCTCCGCTCGTCTACATCAAACTGATCTTCGTCGCCCTGTTCTGGGGCGGCACTTTTATCGCCGGCCGCGTGCTGGCGCAGCAGATGCCGCCCATGACGGCCGCCAGCGGGCGCTTCGGCGTGGCCGTGCTGCTGCTTGTCGTGCTGGCCTGGAAGCTGGAAGGGGGCTTGCCGCGCCTGGACCGCAAGCAGCTGGCGACGACAGCCGCGCTGGGCCTGACGGGCATCTTCCTGTACAACCTGTGTTTCCTGGCTGCCCTGTCGCGCATGCCGGCGGGGCGCACGGCTCTGTTCGTTGCCCTGAATCCCATCGTCACGGCGCTGGCCTCGGCCCTGCTGTTCCGCGAGCGACTCGGTTCCTTCAAATGGCTGGGCATCATGCTGGCGTTTTGCGGCACGGCCATCGTCATCACGCGCGGCGACCTGGCCGGAGTGTTGCACGGTAACGGCGGCGGTATCGGCGCCGGCGAGCTCTTCATGTTTTGCGGTATTTCCAGCTGGGCCGCCTACACCCTCATCGGCAGAGTCGCGCTGAAGGGCCTGTCGCCCATCGCCGCCACCACCTACGCGTCGATGTGGGGCCTGGCCTTCCTGCTGGTGGGCGCGGCGGTGGAATTTCCCACGGTGCCATGGCACAGCTTTGGCTGGCAAGTGTGGGCCGCCATCGGCTACCTGGGCGTGTTCGGCACGGTGATCGGCTTTGTCTGGTACTACGAGGGCGTCAAGGCGCTGGGTCCGTCGCGCACGGCCGTCTTCAACAACCTGGTGCCCGTGTTCGGCATCGTGCTGGCGGCGGTGCTGCTGGGCGAACCGGTGCTGGCCTCCATGCTGGTGGGCGGCGCGGTGACGATCGCCGGCGTCATCATGACCAACCGGCAAATCAAGGCTTAACCCTAAGCAAGGACTGGGGTCGGACATTAATGTCCGACCCGGCAGTTCAAGGGCTAACTAAGTAATCAGCGGGCGCGGCGGCGCTTGGACGGCTTGGCCGGCGCCTTTTTATGCCGGCTGACGGACGCGCGCATCACCTTCGGCTCTTCGATGCCGTTCTCGGCCGCCAGCAGGCGGCGGATGTTGACGGCATCCATGGCGCGCACGGAATTGGCGCGCGCGTTGAGCAAGATCATGGTGGCGAACTTGCCGGCCGATTTGATGCGCATGATCAGGCAGCGGCCCGCTTCATTCGTGTAGCCGGTCTTCGACAGGCCGATATCCCAGCCCTTGGCACCCACCAGGCGGTTGGTGTTGTGGTATTCCACGTCGCGGCCCTTGATCTGGATGATGTCCTTCGAGTCGGTGGTGATGCGGCTGATTTCCGGATAGCGCGAGGCGGCCACGGCCATCTTGACCAGGTCCGCTGCCGTCGACTGGTTGTTGGGCGACAGGCCCGTCGGTTCTTCGATGACGGTCTGGCGCATGCCCAGGGCCTTGATCTTGGCGTTGACGGCCACGGCAAACGCGGTGGGGCCGCCAGGGAAGGTGCGCGCCAGCGAAGCGGCGGCGCGGTTGTCGGACGACATCAGCGCCAGTTGCAGCACGTCGTGGCGGCTCAGGGTGGCGCCCACGGGCACGCGCGACGTGCTGTGCTTGAGGGTATCGACGTCTTCACGGTCGATGCTGATTTCTTCTTCCATGTTCGCCTTGGAGTCGAGCACGACCATGGCTGTCATGAGTTTGGTCAGCGAGGCGATGGGCACCACCACGTTGGAATTCTTTTCAAGCAAGACTTTACCTGTGCCATCTTCGACCACCAGTATCGACTGGGAACCGAAAGGCACGGCGATGGCCGCTGTTGAAAGCGTCATCAGCACCGCGGCGAACATTTTTTTGAGCATGGGATTGTATGTGGGAAAGCAGTTTTGGGGCGCCATCGTGGGCGCTGCGCGCAAAGCCGGGAACCGCCGCGTGGGGACGCGGCATGTATCTCGGGGGCAATATTTGCCAAGCGTAGACAATACCATTAAAAATATTGCGATGTCTACGGCACACTGGCCGTGCAAGCCGCTTTGCGGCGCAAAAGGTGAAAAAAAGCGCGATCCGGCATGTAACTATTGCTTGAGTGAAAATTGTCGCCGAATTATTGATTTCATTTAGGAAATCTAATATTCTTTCTGCAATCTTGCTGCCTGATGCACAATTCGTAGGCCGTCAGTCACCGGATGCCGGCTCTCTATCGTCGCTGGTACCCGCAAAATCGTGCCTGGTCGCTAGCCCCTGTGCTGCCGGCCGCCGTGGCCCCACACTGCGTTCATGCATGATGAACTTGCCAAGGAGAATGCAACATGTGGGGAAAAATCAGCCAGTGGCACCAGCAAATGGACGACGACGCCATGCTGGTGCTGGAAACACCGGAGGCCGCCGATAGTTTGCCGGCCGGCATGCGGCGCTATGTCGGCACGCGCCTGGCAACCATGTCGCCCATCGAGCGCCAGCAATTCCGCGCCTTTCTCGTGAAATACCATGGCATCCGCTTCTATGTGGCCGCCGCCAAGCTGCTGCTGCCGTTTACCGCGCTGGGAGCGTTGCAGCAGCTGCTGTGGCCGGGCAAGCTGAGCTGGGCTGAATCGCTGGTGTTGAGCAACCTGATCGGCTTCTCGCTGGCCTGCGGCCTGATGGGCGTGTGGTTCAACTACCGCAAGCTGGTGGCCAACCGCTCCGTCAAGCCCCTGCTGCGCATCTTGCTGGCGTGCGTAGTCGGTTTGCTCTTCGGCATGGGAGCATCCGCCATCTTCAGCGACAAGCCCATGGTGGTCTCGCCGGAAAAGATCGCCGCCAACGTGGGCATCGCACTGCTGGTGGTGAGCCTGCTGTACATCGTGCCGCTGGGCATCGTCGCCATCTGGCGCAACCGCCAGTTCGAAACGATGAGCTTGCAGCTGCAGCAGGAGGCCGAGCGCGAGCGCCTGGCGCGCGAACTGAGCGAATCGCAGCTGCGCTTGCTGCGCGCGCAGATCGAGCCGCATTTCCTCTTCAATACCCTGGGCGCCGTGCAGCAGCTGGCCGAGCAGGGTGCGCCCCGCGCGGCGGCCCTGACGGCCGACCTGATCGCCTTTTTGCGCGCCAGCCTGGCCGAGATGCGCAGCGAGCAAGTGCCGCTGCAAAGCGAGTTCGACATGGTGGCCGCCTACCTGCGCGTGATGCAGGCGCGCATGGGGCAGCGCCTGCGCTTTCGCCTGGACTTGCCGGCGCCCCTGGCGCACGTCATGGTGCCCAGCATGATCGTGCTGACTTTGGCGGAAAACGCCATCAAGCACGGCATCGAGCCGGCCCTGCGCGGCGGCGACATCCATATTTCTGCCGAGCAAGTCGACGGCATGCTGCGCCTGCGCGTGCAGGATACGGGTGTCGGCCTGGGCGGGACAGTGGCCGGGACGCCCGTGCCTGCGCCCGGTGGCGGGCTGGGCCTGGAAAACGTGCGTAGCCGCTTGCAGCTGTCTGCGCAGCAGGGTGGCGGCGCGGCGGGCCGACTGGAATTGCGCGAAGGCGAGGAGGGCGGCGTGGTCGCCGACATCCTGCTGCCCCGATACACGGAAACGAAAAAGGAAGGCAAGGCATGAACACCACGGTAATGATCGCCGAAGACGAGCCGCTGATGCGCGAGCGCCTGCAAACCATGCTGGAACTGTGCTGGCCGGAAGCGCGCATCGTGCTGGTGGCGGAAAACGGCAACGATGCCTGGGATGGTTTCCTCGAGCACGAACCGGAAGTGGTTTTCCTCGATATCCGCATGCCGGGCCTGTCGGGCCTGGAAGTGGCCGAGCGCATCGGCAAGCGCGCCCACGTGGTGTTCGTCACGGCCTACGACCAGTACGCCGTCGATGCGTTTGACGCGGGTGCCGTCGACTACCTGCTGAAACCCGTGCAGGCCGAGCGGCTGCAGCGGGCGCTGGCCCGGCTGCGCGACAAGCTGGGGGCGCAGCCGGCCGACATGGCGAACCTGCTGCAGTCGCTGCGCGCCGCGCTGCCGGCGCCGCCACGCGAAAAACTCAAGTGGATCAAGGCCAGCGTGGGCAAGCAGATCCGCCTGATCGACATCGACGACGTGCTGTTCTTCCAGGCCGATACCAAGTACACGCGCGTGGTGCTGGCAGGCTCGGAAGCGCTGGTGCGCACGCCGCTGAAGGATTTGTTGGGCGGCCTCGATCCGGAACAGTTCTGGCAAATCCACCGCGGCACCATGGTCAGCGTGAAGGCCATCGAGGCGGCCGAGCGCATCGACGCCGAGCGCATGCAGGTGCTGGTACGGGGCAGCACGGAAAAGTTGCCCGTCAGCCGCACGTTTACTTATCTGTTCAGGGATTGATATGATGGCAATATTTCTTGCCACTTAATGGATCTCCCATGACTTTGCTACGCCGCTGTTTCGCTGCCGCTCTCCTCGCCATCCTTGCATGCACCGCCGCCACCGCGGCGGACAAGCCGGAAAAGGTGGTGTACCACCTCAATGACGCCAGCAATGCGGCGGCCGCCCTGCGCAATATCGGCAACCACCTCGATGCCAGTCCGCAGGCGACCATCGTGCTCGTGGCCCACGGCCCCGGCATCGATTTCCTGCTCGACGGCGCCATCGACAAGACGGGCACGCCCTACGACGTGGCCGTGCGCGCGCTGGCCAAACGGGGCGTGAGCTTTCGCGTCTGCAACAACACCTTGCAGGGACGCAATATCGACCGCCAGCGCGTGCTGCCGGAAGCCGTCATCGTGCCTTCGGGCGTGGCGGAACTGAGCCGGCTGCAGGCGCAGGAAGGCTACGTTTACATCAAGCCATAAAAGTAACGCCGCGCCGCTGCCGGATGGCAAGGGCGCGGCGTCGCGTGGAGTGAGGGCGCTTACTGGATCTTGGCGATCGACACTTCCGTCGACTTCACCAGGGCGATGACTTCGCTGCCCACTTTCAGGTCCAGGTCCTTGATCGAGCGCGAGGTGATCACCGAGGTGACGATGCCGTGCGGCGTTTCCACGTCCACTTCCGACACCACGGGGCCAAAGATGATTTCCTTGATCTTGCCGCGAAACTGGTTGCGTACATTTACTTCCGAGATAGCCATGATGTTTCCTTTGTGCCTGGAATACGCCGTGCGGCGCGACATGGCCAGAGTACGGCGCGCGCCCGCTTTTGACCACGAATCGATGCGCATATCGTTATGCGAAAAGCGCGCGCCGGCGCTGCCGCAAGCACATAATTCACCTATACTGGCTGACAACCACCGGAGGTGTGCCATGCGTTCTTTCCTCTTGCCGCTATTGCTGCTGCCAGCGGCCGCCGCGCTGGCCGAACCGCTTGCCGCGCTGCAGCCGATGGCCTTCCTGGCAGGCCATTGCTGGAAGGGAGAATTTCCCGGTGGTCGGCAGACGGACGAGCACTGTTTCCAGTGGCTGTATGACGGCAAGATGCTGCGCGACACGCACACGGTGCGCAGCCCCGGCAAGCCCGACTACGTGGGCGAAACCACGTATTACCACGACCGCGCCGCCGGCACGGTCGCCTTCCTGTATGTGGAAAACAGCGGCGGCTACAGCCGTGGCACGATGCTGCCCGCCGCCGGTAGCCTTGACTTTCCCGCCACGCACTATGTGGGCGCCGATGGCAAGGTGCTCACCTACCGCGTGCGCTGGACGCGCTCGGGCAGCGATGCCTATGAAGCGTTCAGCGAAATGCAGGCGGGCGAGCGCTGGTTGCCCCAATTTAAGTTATTGCTGCGTAAGCAGTAGGCTTGCTGCCGCTGGCGGGGAACTTCTGCCGCTTTCCTTGATCTGACACCAATGGTTCGTGTTTTTCTTGACAGGTGGCACGCTCATGCAGTGTGCCAGTGCCTGTGCCGGCGCCTGTGGCCCTGTCTATGGTGATGCTGCTGGTGCTGGCGGCCGCAGGCGTCGCGTCCGGGGTGTGCCGTGTGCCGCCAGCGTGGGCACGCCCGCATGACGGGCTTTTTTACGGTATGCACGATGGAAGAGGAAGGTGCTGATCCTGTCATAGCCGCTTTTTACCGGGCGGCACTGGAACCTGGCCAGTGGCACGCTGCCCTGCGCGCGTTCGCGCGGCTGGCCGGCGGCGATGTGGCCTGCTGTTTCCTGAAGGCCGAGGCGGGCCTGGCGCCGTCGCGCGCCCACATTTGCGGCCTGGATGAGCAAGCCTGGGAAGACGGTTACCGCCGCTATTACCATGCCATCGATCCCGGCTACACGGTGCTGAAGCAAGGCATGCCGGGCCGCATGTACCTGATGCAGGACTACATCAGCGCGCGTGCCGTGGCGCGCAGCGAATATTTCCAGGATTTTTACTTGCGCGCCGGCGTCCGCTATTCCTGCAGCGGCACCATCCGCGACGGCGGCGGACTGACCATCCTCTCCGCGCACCGGGCGGCGGGTCAGGGCCGCTATGACGGGCGCACGCGGCTGCAGCTGCAGCGCGTGCTGGAGCACTTGCCGAATGTGTTTCGCCTGCGCGATACGGCGCAGCAGGCCCAGGTGCACGGCGCCCTGGCCTGGGCTGCCCTCGACGAGTTGCCGCGTGCCATCTTGCTGGTCGATGCCTGCCTGCAGCTGGTCTTCATGAACCAGGCCGCGCAGCGCCTGCTGTGCGGACCGCCGCTGGCGCCTTCCCTGGCGTCGGCCACGGCGGCAATCGTCCTGCGTGGCGGCAAGGTGGGCGTGCGTGCCACAGCCGTGCAGCAGCGCCTGGCCCAGCGCGTGCGCCAGGTGTGCGCCGGGTAGGCGTGCGGCAACCCCGCGCCCCTCTACCTGGCCGACGGCGCCGGCCGGCCCACCCTGGAAATCGGCATCCTGCCCTTGCCCATCCCGCTGGGGCACGGCATGCGCGGCGACGGCGCGTGCATGGCCATGCTGTCGCTGCGGCCCCTGTTCCGCACGGCGGCGCAGCCGTGGCCGCAGGGCGCGGAGCGGCCTTGCGGTCTGACGGCGGCGCAGTGGGCGCTGGCCCAGGCACTGGCCGACGGCATGGAGCCGGCTGATTATGCACGCCGGCGGGGCATACGCATCAGCACGGTGCGCAGCCAGATCCAGGCCATCCTGGCCAAGACGGGGACGCGCCGCAGCAGCGAAATCGCCAGCCTGTTCAGCGCCCTGGAGTGGCGCGCGGGCGCGCCGCCATAAAAAAACCGGGACATGTCCCGGTTTTCCTGAAGGTCTGGCGTGCTTACTTTTGATAAATCTTGTCGAACTCGCCGCCATCGTCAAAGTGTTTCTTTTGCGCCTGTTTCCAGCCGCCAAACACATCGTCGATGGTGAACAGCGAGATCGGCTTGAAGCTGGCCGCGTATTTCTTCGCCACCGCTGCCGAACGGGGGCGCAGATAATGCTTGGCGACCAGTTCCTGGCCCGGTTCCGAGTACAGGTATTGCAGGTAGGCCGTGGCTTGCTTGCGGATGCCACGGCGGTCGACCACCTTGTCGACGACGGCCACCGGCGACTCCGCCAGGATGGAGATGCTTGGGTACACCACTTCAAAGTTGTCGCCGAACTCGGCGCGCACCAGTTGCACCTCGTTTTCAAACGTCACCAGCACATCGCCGATTTCACGCTGCGTGAAGGTGGTGGTGGCGCCGCGGCCACCGCCGTCCAGCACGGGCACGTTCTTGAACAGCTTGGTCACCAGCTCGCGCGCCTGCGCTTCGCCGCCGCCTTTTTTCAGCGCATAGCCCCAGGCCGCCAGGTAGGTGTAGCGCCCATTGCCCGAGGTTTTCGGGTTCGGCACGATGACCTTGATGCCGGGCTTGGCCAGGTCGTCCCAATCCTTGATCTGTTTCGGGTTGCCTTTGCGCACCAGATATACCATGGTGGAATAGAACGGCGCCGCGTTGTTGGGGAATTTCTTGGCCCAGTCGGCCACCACGAGGCCACGGTCGACGAGGATGTCGATGTCGTTGGCCTGGTTCATGGTCACGACAGACGCTTCCAGGCCATCAGCCACGGAGCGCGCCTGCTTGCTGGAGCCGCCGTGCGATTGCTTGATGGTGATGGTTTCGCCCGTTTTGGCTTTCCAGTCTGCAATAAATGCGGGATTCACGTCCTTGAACAGTTCGCGCATCACGTCGTAGGACGCGTTCAGCAAGACCACCGGTTCGGCGGCGCCGGCTGTCATCGGCAGGCTCATGGCTGCGGCGGAAGCGGCCAGGGCGCTGGCCAGGAACCAGCGGCGCGAGCGTTGGCTGAGCGTCAGGACGGCGGTCGGTACGGCGTTGAATGGGGACATGTTGAACTCTTGTTGTGAGAATAGATAGACATAGTCTAAAATTCCGGCCGGAAAAGAAACGAATTTTTCGTAATATGCTTAGATCACATTCCCGTTTCTGCTAAAAAACAGATATGGATTGGTGAAATGATTCGTGGGAAAGCTGGGCGCCAGGGCTTAGGCTGCCAACTGGGCGCCATAGGTAAAAGCCGCTCTTGACGCGGCGGGAAAAAACCCGAATGCGCCGCTTGGTGTATAGTCGAATCGCGCGATACACGGTGAAACCGTCTGCATCGGCAACTGGAATATTTTGTGAGCGTACATGAGTCTTGAAATTCGTATTGCAACATCGACCGACGCTTTCGAGGCGTGCAGTGTGTTACGACGCTCGATCGTCGAATGCTGCAGCCTCGATCATCGTGACGATCCGGCCATCCTGGAAGCGTGGCTGGGCAATAAAACACCGCAGATGGTGGCGTGCTGGTTTGCGTCGCCCACCAATTTTTCACTCGTTGCAGTAGAGCAAGGCGCCGTCGTGGGCGTGGGCTTGCTGACACGTGCCGGCAAGCTGGCCCTGTGCTACCTGCTGCCCGAGGCGCAGGGACGGGGCGCGGGCAAGGCGCTGGTGGAAGGGCTGGAAGCGCAGGCGCGCGAGTGGGGCATCAAGGCCTTGCAGCTGCACAGCACGGCCAGCAGCCAGGCCTTTTTCGTCAAGCAGGGTTATGTCGAGGCAGGCAATGTGCGCTCGCCATATGGCGTGGAAACGATTTTTTGCTGGAAACAGATTGATCCTGCTGGCATCGCCAGCGGCGACCCCAAGCGCAAACGCTTTTGCAACTGCAATTCGGCCTGACGCTCTTCCGGTACCTCAGCCCGCCCATCCGGCGGCGGGCCCTTTCTTCCCCGTTGAATCATTGCTTCAGTAACTGATCTGGATATACACGCCTTGCGGCGCGGCATCGTGTGCTGGCAGCAAGGTGCCGCCGGCAAACAGTTTCAGTTCGCCGGGCGCGAATGCCAGCCACTCCTCGTTTTGCGTCAGCGGGTGCGTGGCGATGACGGCGATGCGGTCGTCGAGGTGATTGTGCTGGCGAAAGTCGATGCTGCGTTCGCAGTCGATCAGGTGCGCCACGGAAAACGGATACTCGCGGATCACATAGTGCAGGTGCGTGGAGCAGTGCGCGAACAGCACCTCGCCATCGGACAGGATGAAATTGAAGGTGCCGTGGGCAGCGATGTCGCGCGCCACCTCGGCGATGGCGGCGCGCAAGTCGGCGCGCGGCGGTTCGCCCCTGGGAAAGTGCGCGCGCAGGCTGGCCAGCAGGTGGCAAAACGCCTGCTCGCTGTCCGTGTCGCCGCTGGCGCGGTACTGCGCGTCGGGCGCCGCCGACCAGGTTTTCAGGTCGCCGTTGTGGGCGAATGACCAGGTCTTGCCCCACAGTTCGCGGGCGAACGGGTGGGTGTTTTCCGGCGCGATGCGGCCCTGCGTGGCCTTGCGGATGTGGGCGACGATGTTTTTCGCTTTCACCGCTTGCTGCTGCACCGTGGCGGCCAGCGGCGAATCGATGGCGGCCAGGTGGTCCGTCAGCAAGGTGCAGCCGCTGCTCGAATGATAGGCGATGCCCCAGCCGTCGCGGTGCTCGTCCGTGCGGCCGCCCCGCTCGGCAAAGCCGGCAAAGGAAAATCCCAGCGCGGCCGGCTTGCTGCTGTTCATTGCGAGTAACTGGCACATGGCGGCCCTTCCTGAGGATATCGGTACATGCTCACAGTAAAGGCTGGGGCAGGGGGCGGGAAGGAATGTTTCTGACTATCGATATGCGCGCGCCGTTGCCTGGCCATATTTGCTGCACGCATATCAAATGGCGAAACCATTCGTTCTCCTTTGTTCAGGCCTGCCTTAGTCTGCACACTTTGGCGCCCCCGTCCCCAGGAGGGAAGCGGGCGCAGCCCTACGAAGGAGCATGTATGCCATTTCCCGTCCTGCAAAATTACCTGGCCCGCCTGTCGCATCAAACCCAGGCTGGCACCAGCGTCTGGCTCGACGACGAGGGCAGGGCGCTGGGACGCTTTTTCAATTGCACCATGACCAGCGCCTTCCAGCCGCTGCGCGAACTGGAGAGCGGCAAGCTGCTGGCCTTCGAGGGACTGGCGCGCAGCGTGTCGAAGGCGGACGAGGGCCTGTCGCTGTGGCGCTTGCTTGACCATGCGGCCAGCGACGATGAATCCGTCGAGCTGGACCGGCTGTGCCGCATGCTGCACGCGATTAATTTCTTTCGGCAGCCGGAAGCGGAGCAGGCCGATCTGTACCTGAACGTGCACGACCGCCTGCTGAGCGCCGTCAGCAGCAATCACGGCCACGCCTTCCAGCGCATCCTCGACGCGCTGGGCTTGCCGATCGAGCGCATCGTGCTGCAATTGCCTGCCGTGACGGCCAACCAGGGCTGGCTGCTCAATTACGTGGCCGACAATTACCGCCGCAATGGTTTCCGCCTGGCCATCAACGTGGCCAGCGTGCAGGAAGCCACGGGCATGCTGGAGCGTTTGCATCCGCACGCCTTCAAGCTCGATGCGGGCAATCTCAGCGACGAGGCGGCCGCCGCCAGCTTTGTCAGTCTGTGCCATGCGGCGAAGATCCGCGTGGTCTTCAAGCGCCTCGACACGCCCGCCGCGCTGGCCGCCCTGCAGCGCATCGCCGCTGCCACGGGCTTGCCCATCGTCGCGCAAGGTTATCTGCTGGACAAGCCATTGACGGCGCTGGCGCAGGCAAAAGGGCGCATCGCTGCCGCCGAGGCCGCCGCCTGAGGCAAGGCTGGAAGCAAATGCGCTGAAAACAGGGGGACACGATAGGCATTCAGGGTTTTTCTTCGCTGCACAATAGGCTATAGTATTCGTATCGTTATATTGGAATGACTATGGCATCGCGCAGAAATTTTCTACACCACGGTATGGGCCTGGCCGCGCTGGGCCTGGTAGCCACCCCGCTCATTGGCTGCGCCTCGCGCACGGCCGCTCCTCCATCGGCCTCGGCCAGCGCCAAGCCGCGTCCGCCGCGCACGGCAGTGCCGCCCCAGCCGACCCAGCTGGCCAGTGTCGACCGCTCGATCACTTCGCAGTCGCGCCAGGTCATCACCGAGCTGGAACCGCCACCGGACATCTTCGACGCGCAGGCGCTGGACCTGGAATTCTGGCTCAAGCCCCGCACTCTGGAAGTGGTGCGTCCGGCCAGCAATGAAAAAGCCAAGCTGCTGTACTGGAAAGATGGCGAAGTCATCGATTCGGCCTACCAGGAGCTGTGCCACTTGCTGCGCGACGTGAATGGCAAGAAGACGGCCGCCATCGACCCGAAACTGCTGGAAACCCTGTGGGGTACGCAGGCGTTCGTGGCCCGCTACGGCATCGAGCAGCCGCTGGAGATTTTGTCCGGCTACCGCACGGCCGCCTCGAACAGCAAGCTGCGCGAAGCGGGCGTGCCTGCCGCGCGCCAGTCGCTGCACATCTCGGGCCGCGCCGCCGACATCCGCGTGGCCAACCTGAATGCGGAAGTGCTCGGTTCGCTCGTGCGCAGTTTCAAGCAGGGCGGCGTGGGTTTCTATTACCGCAACGGTCCACGTGGCGGCTGGATCCATGCCGATACGGGCCTGCAGCGTACCTGGAAAGGTTAAGCCCAAGGTTACAACGCCTGACCTGAGCTGCTGCGCGGCGCGCCCTGCGGCCTGCGATGCTCGCCGTACCTTCTTGTGGCTGCGCATCTCGGCCACAAATCACTGCCGCTTGCCACGCTGCTGTCAGACGTTTGGCTGGTTTGATCAGTCGTAGTGGTAAGGCGGCTCCGGCACGCTGTCGGCGTGGACCAGTGCCAGTTCGCGCATGCTGGCCGGGCGTTCCCACCAGATGCGCCAGCCGCGGCGCTGGCTTTCCCGCACCTCCGGGTGCGCCTGCAGGTAGCCGTCGATGAAACGGGTAAAGTCTGAAACGTAGCCGCTGCGGCGGACAGTGAATCGGTGGCGCATGTGCGTACTCCCGTGGTTTCCCGTTTGACCGCGCGCGCTCGCAGAAGTGCCGCACTTTCCACCGCACCTTCCATATTCCCATGAAACTCTCCAGCCATAACATCGAACTGTTCCTGGCCGTCGTCGATGGCGGTTCGTTTTCCAGCGCCGCGCGGGCCCTGGGGCGGGCGCCATCGGCCGTCAGCATGGCCATTGCCAACATCGAGGCGGAACTGGGCATCACCCTGTTCGACCGGGGCGCGCGCGAAGCCGTGCCCACGCCGGCCGCGACGGCCCTGATTCCCCATGCGCGCCTGATCGCCGAGCAATTGAAGCAGTTGCACCTGCATGCGCAGGAATTGTCGCAGGGACTGGAAAGCCGCATTTCGCTGGGCATCGCGGCCGAGCTCGACCATGCGCCTTTCCTGCGCGCCGTGCGCGCGCTGTCGCAGCGCCATCCGCTGCTCGACATCGAGGTGCTGACGGCGCCGCAGGATGACGTGCTCGACATGCTGCACCGGGGCCGCATCAGTGCCTGCATGGCCTTCGCCGGCGGGCGCATCAATCACGAGGAGCAGTTCCAGCTGGTGGGCAGCGATGCCCTGCTGGCGATTATTTCTACGCAGCATCCGCCGAGTGTGGCGGGCCGCGCCCTGTATATCGAGGAATTGGTGAATTTGCGCCAGATCATCGTTGCCAGCCGCGAGCTGGACCTGGCCGATGCGCGTCCCGTGGTGGGGCTGTCCTACTGGCGCACGGACAGCCTGCCGATGGCGCTGTCGATGGTCGAGGCGGGGCTGGGCTGGGGCAATTTCGCCGCCTCGGCCATCGCCCATTCGCTGGCGGCGGGACGGGTGCGCCGCGTCGCCTTTAAAAACACGGGCAATGGCCTGGTCGTGCCGATCCACCTGGTGTGGATGAAGGACCGGCCGCTGGGCATGGCGGCGCGGTCCTTTCTTCAGTTGCTGACGGAAGTCGACACGGCCGCGCCCTGAAGTTCTGCAGGCTCTTCCTTGGGCTGCTGCGCCGACAGGGGCACGCCGAACAGGCCGTCGAAGAAATAGTTAAAGATGAAGCTGTAGCAGGGGATGATCAGCATCAGGGCAAAGTCCAGCACGAAGGCTTGCCACAGGCTGATGTCGAGCCACCAGGCGATCAGCGGAATCAGGTAGATGACCAGGGTGATCTGGAAACCGATCGCGTGCAGGATGCGGCGCCAGACGGTGCGCGTGCGCGACACTTGCCGGATTTCCCAGTATTCGAAGGCCGTGTTGTACAGCAGGTTCCAGATCACGGCGATGGTGGTGATCATGATCGCCAGCGGCCCCGTGCTGGTCGGCGATTCGCCCGAGAGCAGGGTCAGCCAGGCCGTGGAAATGGCCATGCCGATGATTTCAAAGGCCGTGACGTAGACGATTTTGCGTTTGATGCCTTGCATGTAAAGCCTGTAAAGAAGAGATGGCGCATATTTTAAGTCAGGTATGTTGATGTTAAAAGTTAATAGCTGTCAGTTTTTCTGATGAATTGCTGCATGCCATACCATGCGCGCCGTGAACGGGGGATAATGACAACTGGCAGGCAACTGGTCCCGCCGTATCACCGCAGAAAAGGTCAACGAGCATGCAAGGCGCAGCAGACAGCAACATCCCCGACGTTCCCGACACCTCCGCCAGCGCGGAAGAACGTCCGCGTTTCCGTCCCCGTCCGTGGGAACACCTGGAAACGCCTTATGACGTGGAAGTGTGGATCGAGGAACATAACCGCAGCATGCAGGACAATATCCGCGCCACGGAAACGGGCGTGGGCATCTGCTTTACCCTGGCCGAAGGCGGCGACATCTATATGCAGACCAGCGCCGACGGCGCCGTCGTGCTCGACGTCACGCCGGACGCGGCCTGGGTATCTCCGCTGATCAGCGCCGCCACGGGCTGCGAGACGCCGGCCTCCTCGCTGTGGATATTGCCTGACGATAAGCTGATCCAGCTGATCGTGGGCTTGTCCAGCCTGGTGGCCAGCACCTTGCTGGTGGTGGGACACGATTTCGGCCTGCGCCGGCGCGGCATGGGCCGCTAGGCGGGCTGTTGCAGAAAGGCCGTGTGCCGCGCGCATGGCTCGACACTGCGCGTGCTAAGTGCTAGTCTCGGTCCTGCTGCCGCCTGAATGCCGGGGCGGCACTGCAAAGGATAGCCATGGACAAACCACCGCACGCGGTACCTGCTCCGGATTCCTCCCCGTACGATGGCGCCGGCCTGCCGCTGCCATCCACGCCCCTGCTCGACGATGGCGTATTCAGCCCCGGCCGCATCAAGCTGGAACGGGAACAGGCGTATTTCAATGACTTGTACCTGCTGGCGCCCGTCGCCTATTTCGTGCTGGGCCTCGATGGCGTGATCGTGCAGCTGAACCTGGTGGCGGCCGAGCTGTTCGGCCTGGCGCGGGGGCGTCCCGGCCATGTGCTGTTCCGTTCCTATGTGCACGAGGCGTTTCGCCACGACTACGACCAGTTTGTCCAGCGCGTGCTCAATAGCAGCGAGCCCGAGCGCATCCAGCTGCAGGTGCGGCCGCACCCCGGCACCCAGGAGGCGGGCTTGCCCGTCAGCCTGCTGGGCAGCGCCGACCCGAACGGCCAGGCGCTGCGCCTGGTGCTGGAGCAGGCCGAAGGCAAGCTGGCCGCGCTGGAACGCAGCGAGGAGCGCTTCCGGCGCATTGTCCACAGCGCGGAAGAGGGCATCTGGGAAATCGATGCGCAGGCGCTGACCAGCTTTGTCAACCCGAAGATGGCGCACATGCTGGGCTGCCAGATCGAGGACATGCTGGGCCAGCCGCTGGCCGCCTTCATGGATGACGAAGGCCGTGCCATTCTCGAGCGCAATATCGCGCGGCGCCAGGATGGCATCGCCGAACGCCACGAGTTCAAGTTCGTGCGCCGCGACGGCAGCGCCCTGTGGGCCACCTTGGCCACCAATCCCATTTTCGACGCGGGCGGCAGCTACCTGGGCGCGCTGGCGCTGGTCGGCGACATCACGGCGCAGCGCGAAGCGTCCGGACGCATCTGGCAGCAAGCCAATTTCGACCAGGTGACGGGCTTGCCGAACCGTCACATGTTTCTCGACCGGCTGCATAACGAGACGCGCCGCGCCAAGCGCGAAGGCACGTGCCTGGCCCTGCTGTTCATCGACCTCGACAACTTCAAGCAGGTAAATGACAGCCTGGGCCACGAGAAAGGCGATACCTTGCTGCGCCAGGCGGCGCGGCGCATCAGCGAGCGCGTGCGCGCCACGGACACCGTGGCGCGCCTGGGCGGCGATGAATTTACCGTCATCCTGGCCGGTGTGGGCCAGCTGGCGGGCATCGAGCGCGTGGTGCAGGACCTGGTCACGGCGCTGGCCATGCCCTTCGCGCTGGACGACGACAGTGCGCAAGTGTCGGCCAGCGTGGGCGTGGCGCTGTACCCGGCCGATGCCGAGGCGGCCGAGATCCTGCTGCGGCATGCCGACCAGGCCATGTACGCGGCCAAGAATGCGGGGCGCAACGGCTACCGCTATTTCACGCCGGCCCTGCAGCAGGCCGCAGAGCTACGCCGCAACACGGTGCGCGAGATGCGCCTGGCGCTGGCGCAGGAACAGTTCGAGGTGCATTACCAGCCCATCGTCAGCCTGCACGATGGCGCCATCGCGCGCGCCGAGGCGCTGCTGCGCTGGCGCCATCCGCTGCGCGGCCTGCTTGCGCCCGCCGAGTTCATCGCCTTCGCCGAAGCGAACGGGCTGATCACCGATATCGGCGACTGGGTCTTCCGCCAGGCCGTACGCCAGGCACAGCAGTGGCAAGCCGCGTATGGCAGCGGCTTCCAGATCAGCATCAACAAGTCGCCCGTTGAGTTTCGCGGCGACGCCGCCCTGTACCAGGGCTGGCCCGACCATTTGCGGCGCGAAGGCCTGCCGCCGGGCGCCATCGTCATCGAGACCACGGAAGGCGTGCTGCTGGACGAGGCGCGCCAGGTGGGCGAGCGCCTGCGCCAGTTCCGCGCCATGGGCCTGGCGCTGGCGCTCGACGATTTCGGCAGCGGCCAGACGTCGCTCGCTTGCCTGCAGAAATTCGATATCGATTTTCTCAAGATCGACCGCTCGCTGGTTGGCGCCCTGGGGCAGGGCGACGCGGGACTGGCCCTGTGCGAGGCCATCATCGCCCTGGCACAGCGCCTGGGCCTGAAAGTCGTTGCCGAAGGCGTGGAGACGGCCCAGCAGCGCGATTTGCTGCGCGCGGCCGGCTGCGACTATGCGCAGGGCTTCCTGTTTGCCGGCGCCTTGCCGGCGCCGCAGATGGAGCGGCTGCTGTCCGCTCAGCCGGCGGCCTGAACGGCCGCTGTTTTGCCATCCATCAGCGCTGCCACGGCGGCCAGGGTCTCGTCGGCGCTGACCTTGTCCAGGGTCAGCCCTGGCGCCAGGATCACGCGGTACTGGCGGCTGGCGGGATAAAACCAGTGGTAGTTGTCGGTGCGGATGTAATAGCCGACGATTTTCCGGTCATAGGCCGAGGCGATATGGATCACCGACGTGTCCGGCGACAGTACCAGTTCGCAGCGGCGTATCAGGGCGGCCAGCTGCAGGATGTGGCCGGTGGGTGGCGCCAGCATCACGTTGGCATGGCCCGCGCCATCGACGATCCCGGCGGCGCGTGCCTCGGTGCCGGGCGCGGCGATCACCAGCAGTGCGTGGCGCGGGTAGCGTGCGGCCAGCGCGGCGCAGCAGCGCTGGGCGTCGGCCACGCTGACCGTGCGTTGCGCATTGCTGCCCTGGAAATTCAGGCAAAACAGGCCTGCGTAGCTGCGCAGCAAGGTATCGCAGGCGTCGTCGATGGGGGCGGCGTGCGCCTCGACGCCGAACAGCTCGTAGCGCATGTCGATGTCGCGCAAGCCAAACGCCGCGAAGGCGGCGAAGTAGCTGTGCAGGATATGGCGGCTGCGGTCGCACGGCACCGTGTGGTCGAACATGCCCAGCTTCGCCGTCGAGGTGCCGTACTTGGGAATGGCAAAGCCCGTCAGGTAGCGCGCGCCCAGCCATTTGATGCGCAGCAACAAGGGGATCGAAAAGCGGTTGTAGGGATTGAAGATGACGTCGTAGCGGCGCCGGCGCAGGTCGGCGATGGTGGTGCGCAAGTCGCGCAGCAGCGGCTGCTTGTCCCAGATGAGGATGTCGCTGACGTGCGGATTGGCGGCGATCACGTCGCGGTTGGCGCTGCTGGCGGCCACGTCGATTTGCCAGTGCGGGTAGTTTTTCTTCAGCTCGCGCAGCAGCGCCGTGGTGACGATCATGTCGCCGATCTTGTCGTTGCGCAAAATCAATACCTTGCGCACACGGGCGATGTCGAGCGGCTGCTTGCCGGATTTGCCCAGCAGGGCATGGCTGATCAGCCTGGCGGCGGTCTTTATCAAGGGAACTCCGGGTGTGGATGGCGCGATGTGCCGGCGTGCCTGGCAATATGCAGGCGCGCCAGCAGCATCTTACGGATTTCCACCGCCCGCCGATAGGGGGCGCGCGCGTTTTTAGCGCAGGCCCAGCAGGGCGACCACGCGCTCGCGGCTGATGCCCACCAGCGCCGAGCTGATCGCCAGCAGCGACTCATAGCCGGGCTGGCTGGCTTTTTCCGTGAAGTTTTCCGCCAGGGTATCCATGCTGACGCTCACTTGCACCGGCTGGGCCTTGGCGACCCGGCCTGTCGCCTGCGCCAGCGCCAGGCTGACGGAGCTGCGTGCCTGCTGCAGGTGCGACAGCGCCTGCACCACTTGCTGCAAGGTGGCGCGCAGGGCTTCCACGTCGCTGGTATTCCATTCTTCCGGCGCGATGGCGGCCGGTTCCGCATCCGTGCGCACGCGGCTCATCTGGCCCGTCGGGTAGCGGATGCCGCTGCCGCGCACGGACAGGCTGTCGCGCACATTGGCCCACGACGCTTCCGGCGTGCTGAACACCAGCTCGCCATTTTCGCCCTGCTTGACGCGGATGCCCGATGGCATCAAGGCCTGGTCGAAGCGGGCGATGATCTGGTCATCGCTCAGGCCCGGCTCGATATTCACCGAACGCAAGGCCTGGTTCGCGCCGCCGACGGAAAAGGCCAGCACTTCCTGCGGGCCTTCCTGCAGGCTGGCCATGGTCAGGCCGCGGATGCTGAAATGCTGCTGCGCCGGTTCCGGGCTGGTATAGCTGAGCTGCGCGTCCAGCGTGCCGCCCGAGGCGCTGGCGCGCTGGCGCCAGGTATTGCTGAACTGGCGTACGCGCGCCTCGACTTGTCCTTCGCGGCCCTGGCGCGCGGCCAGCTTGGCCGCCAGCTCGCTTTTCAGCGCCTGCAGCTGGCTGCTGCTGCGTTCCAGGTAGTCCAGCGTTTGCTGGGCGTTGGAGATTTCTCCCTGCAACTGGTGATCCCAGTTGCTCAGGCCGCGCTGCAGGCTCGCCGTCGAACTCTTCGCCGCCGGCGCTTCGCTGCGCGCTCGGGCGCCGGCACTGCCGTTGATGGCGGCGGACGCGTCATCGACGACGCGGGCCGTGCCGGCGCTTTTGGCGGCAACGCCGGAAGAGGAGGAAGTCTGAGCGATTTGCATGATGGTCAGAGAAGGTCAAACAGGGAAATGGTGCCAACCTTGGCATACGCCTTGTAGGTTGCCTGCAAGGCGGTCTGGTAGCCGGTCAGTTCGATGGCCGCCGCGCCCATGTCGGTCTTTTTCAGGTCCAGCAGCGCCGAATCGTTCGACAGCGACACGTTGGCCAGGTTGCCCGACAGGGTGGACAGGATGTTCTGCGCGCCGCCAAAGATGGCGATCTTGCCCGACAACAAGTCCATGCCATCGTCCGTGCCATCGAGCGCGTCGCCGACGACGGTGCGCACGGCCGGGTCGTTCGGGCTGACGCCCGGCACGCTGAGGGTGGTGATGGCCTGGTCGATCTTGTTCAGCCACACTTCCAGATTTTTCACGTCGACGTTGGCCGCCTGGGTCACGCCATTGCCCACCACCACCGTCTGGGTGTCGGTGTTGCCGATATAGGTGTAGCGCGAACCGGACGCCGCCGCCGGATCGTACTTGATGGCCGGCTGGTCGGTGGCGGTGCCGGAAAACATGTAGCGGCCTTCCTGGTCCTTCAGGTTGGCCGTGTACAGCACGCTGTCGCGCATGGCGGTCAGCGATTGCGTCATGGCATTCAGGTCGTCCGGCGCATTGCCGCCATCGGCCGCCCACACGAGCAGGTCGCGCGCCTGGCCCATGTCGGTGACCATGCTCGACAGGTAATTTTCATTTTTCAGCAGGCGCACCTTCACGGTGGCGATATTGTCCTGGTACTGGGTGACCATGGCCTGTTCGCGCGTCAGGCGCGAAATGCGCACGTTGCCGATCGGATCATCCGATGGCAACTGGATGCGCAGGCCGGAGGCCATTTGCTGGGTCAGGTAATTGATGCGTTCCTGGTTTTGCTGAAGCGAAATATTGATCAGCGATTGGTACTGGCTACTGGCGACACGCATGATCTTCTCCTTAACCCATCATTTGCAAAGTGGCATCAAACAAGGCATTTGCCACGGAAATGACCTTCATGTTGGCTTGATACATATTCTGGAATTCCACCAGGTTCATCGCTTCTTCGTCCTTGTTCACGCCGCTGGTCGATTTCCAGTCGTCCACGGCTTGCGCGCGCACCGTATTGGCCGTCTTCAGCAGGGCCTGGTTCTGCTGGCTGTAGATGCCCAGCTTGCCGACCAGCTGCGTATCCGCGTCGCTCATCAGTACCGAACCCACCCAGCTGACGGTGATCGGCTGATTCTTGATGTCGATCAATTTCTGCAAGTTGCCGCTGTCGCCGGCGGCGCCTGTCAGCGACAGGGCCAGGTCGGTGGCATTGAAGCCGGCGATGATGTTCAGTTTGTCGTTCGCATACACCAGCAGGGGGCCGCCAGTCGCGCCGGCCATGGTTTTCCCCTGTGCCAGCTGCGCGTTGACCTTGGTGGCCAGGCTGCTGGCCATGTCGCGCAGCGACTGCTGCAGCGGTTTCAGGGTATTGCGCTCGAATTCACCGAGGCCGCCCATCTGGCCGCCGATGGCGACGGTATCGAGCGTGTATTGCGACTTGGCGAAATCCAGGCTCAGGGTTTGTTCGCCCGTTGCCGTCATGTTGCTGCTCAGGGTACCGGCCAGGCCGCCGATGACCAGCGGCTGGCCCGATTTCAGCGACACATTGCGCGAACCGTCGGGCTGGTCGAGCACATCGATGCCCATCTGCGAGGCCAGGCCATCGATCAGCTGGTCGCGCGCATCCATCAGCGACGACACGTTCGTGCCCGATGCCGAGGAAGTACTGATGCGCTGGTTCAGCGCGGCGATATTTTGCAGCGTGGTATTGGCTTGCGGCACGATGGCGGCGCGTTGCTGCTGCACCGACAGCAGCTGGTTGCTCATCACCGTGCTGATGCTGTTGAAGCGCTGCGACATGGCGTCGGCCGCCGTGATGATCTGCTGGCGCAGCGGGGTCGACGTCGGGTCGACGGCGGCCGCGTTGAGGGCGGCGAAGAAGCCGTCGATGCCGTTGCTGATGCTCGACGCATCGTCGCCCATCACGCGTTCGAGCTGGGTCAGGTAAGGCTGGGTCTGCGAACGGGCGCCCTGGTCGGACGCGGCGCGCCACATTTGCTGGCTTTTATACGCATCGGCAAAGCGCAGCAGGGCCGACACTTCCACGCCGTTGCCGGCCGAACGTACGCCTGCGCTGGCGCCAAGCGAAGACAGCAGCACGCCCTGGCGGGTGTAGCCTGCCGTTTGCAGGTTGGCGATGTTCTGGCTGGCGGCATTGAGCGCGGCCTGGGCGGCGATGCTGCCTGACAATGCATTGCTGATGATGCTCATTGGGCAAGGTTCTTTCGTGAAAGGTGTGGCGCGGGCTGGCTGGCCAGCCGTGTATCGTTGTTACCTTGTACAGGCGACGCTTCAGGCAGATTTATTAAGCGCTGGTGAAATATTGTCGCTTTGGACAGCGCCCTTGGCTGGGTTGCTGGCGGAAACGGGGGCGCTGGCTGCCGGCAGCAGCTGGCGCAGGATGGCGTCGGCGATGCCGAACGCGCGCTGGCCGGCCATCTTGTCGGCCACCAGGTTGTCGGCCATTTCCAGCATGTCGCTGTTGACGGGGTCCTTGAAGACGCTGTCCTCGCCCGCCATCTCGCGCGTGCCCGACCGCATCTGGCGCAGCATGTGCGAGATGAAGAAGGCTTCGAACTTGACGGCCGCCTCGGTGGCCTTGGCCGCATAGCGCGGGTCGGCCGGCGTGGCCGCCGCGGGGGATTTGTCTTCCAGCGCCGAGGGCAGGGCGCCGCTGCTGTCGTTTACATTCATTTCCATTCAGCTTTCAGTGTTCGTCAAAATGTTCAGGGCAAGGCGCATTGCCGAAGGCAGTACGAATGTACGACGAGGCAGTGCAACGCAGTCCTGGGCTTTTTGACGGGCACGTTAGATCACCACCAGTTCGCCTTCGATGGCGCCAGCCTGGTCGAGTGCCTGCAAAATGGCCATCACATCGTCAGGCGAGGCGCCCAGGCTGTTGACGACGTCGATGATGGCTTGCAGCTTGGCGCCGGCCGGCCATTTGAACATATTGCCATTGCCCTGGTCGACGGAGACTTTTGATTGCGGCGTGACGGTGGTCTGGCCACGGCCGAACGGCGCCGGCTGGCTGACGGCCGAGCTTTCGGAAATGATCACTTTCAGCGAGCCGTGGGTGACGGCCGCCGCCTTGACGCGCAAGCCTTCAGCGATGACGACGGTGCCCGTGCGCGAATTGAAGACCACCTTCGGCGTATCGGTGCCCACGTCGACGCTCAAGGCTTCGAGCTTGGCCATGAAGGCCACGCGCTGGGTCGGGTTTTCCGGCGCCAGCACTTCCACGCTGGTGGCGTCGCTGGTGGTGGCGACGGCACCGAAGCGGCGGTTGACGGCTTCGACGATATTGATGGCCGTCTCGAAGTGCGGGTGGCGCAAGTTCAGGGTGACGGTCGGCTTGGTGGAGAAATCGCTGAGGATTTCACGCTCGATATTCGCGCCGTTGGGAATGCGGCCCGAAGTGGGCGTGTTGACGGTGACGGACGAGCCGCTCTTGCCGGTGGCGTTCAAGCCGCCGACGACGACATTGCCTTGCGCCAGCGCATAGGTTTCATTGTCGGCCGCGCGCAGCTGCGTCAGCAGCAAGGTGCCGCCGCGCAGGCTTTTCGCGTCGCCCAGCGAGGACACGGTAACGTCGATGGCCTGGCCGCGGCGGTAGCCCGGCGGAAACACCGCGCTGACCATCACGGTGGCCACGTTCTTGCTTTTCGATTCGGCGCCGTCCGGCATCTTGACGCCGAACTGCTTGAGCATGTTGACCACGGACTGGCTGGAAAATTTCACCTGGGTGGTGTCGCCGCTGCCGTTCAGGCCGACGACGAGGCCGTAGCCAACCAGCGGGTTGTCGCGCACGCCCTCGATGCTGACCAGGTTGCGCAGCACTTGCGCGGCGGTGGCAGGCAGGGCAATGCCGGAGAGTGCGGCCAGCATGGCTGCCAGGGGCAGGGCGGAGCGAAATTTCATGATGTCACCTTAAAACGGCATCCACGGGCCGACGAAGAAGCGCGTCAGCCAGCCTGGTTTGTTGGCTTCGGCCAGAGTGCCCTGGCCGGAATAGGCGATCTGCGCATTGGCGATGCGCAAGGAAGACACCTGGTTGTTCGAATCGATATCGGCCGAGCGCAGGTAGCCGCGCAGGCGCACGAATTCCTCGCCCTGGTTCAGGGTCAGGGTCTTTTCGCCCTGCACGCGCAGCAAGCCGTTCGGCAGCACTTCCTGCACGATCACGGTGATGGCGCCGGACAGCGCATTTTGCTGCGTGCTGGTCGAGTCGCCGGCGAAGTTGCGGTCGGCAGACAGGTCGATGCCCGTCTTGGGGAAGGTCTTGCCGAGGATATTGGCCGCCTGCACGCCGACGGACGAGCCCTTGTTGAACGAGGTGCCCGCCTTTTTGCTCGCCTGGGTGGTTTCCTGCAGGGCCACGGTGACGACGTCGCCGACGCGGAAGGCGCGGCTGTCGGAAGTCAGGGCCAGGCCCGCGTCGGGATTGAAGACGCCGCCGGCGACGCCGCCGCGCGCTGTGCTGCGCGGCGCCACCGGCAGCGGCGTATCGGAAAAGCTGGGCGCCAGGGGCGCTGCCGGGCGGCTGGCACAACCGGCCGCCAGCACCAGCAGCAGGGCCGCCGAGGCTTTCAATGCGGCCTTCATCAGCGTGCCGCTTGCGCCAGGTATTGCAGCATATTGTCGGCGGCCGACAGCACCTTGGTATTCATCTCATAGGTGCGCTGGGCAGCGATCATGTCGACCATCTCTTCGACCACCTGGACGTTCGAGCCTTCCAGCGCGAATTGCTTGAGCTTGCCCAGGGCGCCTTCGCCGGGACGGCCTTCCGTTGGCGTGCCGCTCGATGCCGTTTCCTGGAACAGGTTTTCACCGAGTGCCAGCAAGCCGGTCGGGTTGACAAAGCTCGAGAGGTTCAGCTGGCCCAGTTCGGTACCGGCAACATTGCCCGGCACGGTGGCCGTGACCATGCCGTTTTCGCCGATGGTGATCGCCGTGGCATTGTTCGGCACGGTGATCTGCGGCACCAGTGGCAAGCCCTGGGCGTTGACCATCACGCCGTTTTCATTGATGCCCAGCTGGCCGGCGCGCGTGTAGGCCGCTTCGCCGTTCGGGCGCAGCACTTGCAGGAAGCCGTTGCCGGTGATGGCGACGTCGAATTCGCGGCTGGTCGTTTGCAGGCTGCCGGTGGTAAACACCTTTTGCGTGCCGACCATGTGCGTGCCGTTACCCAGCTGTACGCCGGAGGGCGACAGGGTGTTGTCGGCGCGCTGCGTGCCCGGCTGCTGCTCGACCTGGTAAAACAGGTCTTCGAACACGACGCGGTCGCGCTTGAAGCCGACCGTATTGACGTTGGCCAGGTTATTCGCGATGGCTTGCAGTTTTGCATCTTGCGCCTGCACGCCGGTCTTGCTGATCCACATTGCTGGATTCATGGTTTGCTCCTAATAATAGATTGACGTCGGACTCAGGCGCCCAGCAGGCGGTTACCGGACTCCGTCATGGAGTCGCTGGCCTTGAAAATTTTCATCTGCATCTCGAAACTGCGGTTCAGGCTCATGGTGGCGACCATTTCCTCGACGGCGGAAACATTGCTGCCTTCCAGGTGGCGGTCGCGCAGGCGCACCGCCGGATCGGCCTGCAAGTCGTCGCCCGTGCGCGACACGATCAGGCCCGCTTCGTTCTTGGTCAGTTCGCCCGCTTCCGCATTGACCAGCTTGAGCTTGTCGACCGTCTGCATCTGCGCCGTGCCCGGAACCTGGATGGAAATGGTGCCATCGCCGCCGATCGACAGGCTGGTGTGCTCTGGAATGGTGATGGGGCCGCCTTCGCCCAGCACGGGCCGGCCATTGATGGTCAGCGCGCCCGTTTCATCGAGATCCATGGCGCCGGCGCGCGTGTAGGCTTCGCCGTTCTGCCATTGCACCGCGAGAAAACCGGGGCCGGTGATGGCCACGTCGAGCTCGCGCCCCGTTTCCTTGATGGCGCCCGTACGCGTGCCGATGGCGCTCGACTGCGTCTGCGTCATGTGGCGGTCGTCGTAGCCGTAGCCGTTTTGCAGCGGCTGGGCGGTGGAGACTTCCAGGTTGGCGCGAAAGCCGCCCGTCTCGATGTTGGCCAGATTGTTGGCGTGTACCTGCTGTGCCCGCAGGGCACGGTCGGCCCCGCTCATGGCGGTATAAATCAGCGCATCCATTGTGCTTTACCCTTGCGTGGTGGCGATTACAACGCTTGCATCAGCGATTGCAGCATGGCGTTCTCGGTCGAGATGACCTTCGAGTTCGCCTGATAGTTACGCTGCGACGTCATCAGGCCCACCAGTTCGGAGGTGATGTCGACGTTCGACTGTTCCAGCGAGCTCGTCACCAGTTTACCGGCCATGCCGACGCCCGGACGGTCATAGATGGCGGTGCCGGACGTGGTCGAGGCGACCCAGCTGGTATCGTTGACGGCCGTCAGCGCGCCTTCGTCAGGGAAGGTGGCCAGGGCGATCACGCCGATGCTTTGCTTCTGGCCGTTGGTGTACTTGGCCACGACGGAACCGTCATCGGCCAGTTCCACGCCCGTGTAGGTGCCCGAGGCATAGCCGTCGGCGCGGTCGGTCGATGTGGTGGATTCGCCAGCGAACTGGGTGGTGCCCGTGTAGTCGATGGCGATCGACAGGGGGGCGGCGCCTGTGGGTGTGCCCAGCGCCAGCGTGACCGGCGCGGTCATTGTCAGCTTGCCGGAGGTGTCGAAGGCCATGTTCGTCACCAGCGGCGCCGGCCCTGGCAATGTCAGATCGACGTTGTCCAGGGTGTAGTGCACGTCGACGCCCGCTGCCGTCTTGACGAAGTACTGGCCCAGCGAGTGCTTGGCGCCCAGCGAATCGTAGATGATCGAGGACTTGGCGCTGTTGTAGCTCAGCTCGTTGGTCTTGTCGAAGGGCACGGCCTTGATAGGCCACTCGGACGACATGTTGGCGGCATATGCCAGCTTGGTCGACGCTTCGGCGGGAATCTGGCCCGTCGGAATTAGCATGTCGCCCATGGTGCCCAGGGTGGTGCTGCCCTTGACCGACGCGTAGCCCTGTACCAGGCGGCCGTTTGCATCGATCAGCTTGCCATCGCTGCTGGCCGAGAAAATGCCGACGCGGCTGTAGTTCATGGTGTTCTGTGCATCGCGCGTGACGAAGTAGCCGCGGCCATCGATGGCCGCGTCAAGCGCGCGGCCCGTGTTCAGCACGCCGCCGTTGAGCGACATGCTTTGCGTGATCGAACCGATTTCCGTACCCGTGGCGCGCGAACCGGCATACATCGCCGAGAAATTGGCGCGGCTGCTCTTGAAACCGTAGGTGCCGGCGTTGGCGATGTTGTTACTGGTGCTGTTCAACTGTTGGTTGATGGACTGGATACCGGACAGGGCGATGTCGAAACTCATGTTGACTTCCTTTAGTGAAGGAGGAGATTAGTGTGTTTGGGGAACCAAGGGCCGGATCAGGCCGTCTTGCCGTTGAAGCCGGTGATCGCGCCAGGGTTGACTTCGCCCAGGTTCGACACGCTCAGGATCATGCTGCCGGAGGACGACAGGCGCACGCTGTTGAGCTTGCCTGCGATGTCGACCGTCGGCTTTTCAGTGCCATTCGTGGTCACTGCCATGCTGTAGGTGCCAGCAGGCAAGCCCAGTGCGACGGGGTCGATGCTGAACGGCACCGTGCCGGCCGACTGCGCGCCCAGTTCGATCTTGTATTCCTTGTCGTCGATGCCTTTCAGGGCCACCGTGGTCTTGGTGGTGCCGGACGCCAGCGCGATGCTGCCGCTGACCTTGCTCTTGTCGAGCTGCACCGTTTCACTGTTGACCATCACTTCGGAACCCACTTGCGCGCCCAGGGCCAGCACCTGCATCGATTGCAGCACGCTGGCATTGGCGCTGGTCAGCGCCGACAGGTTCTGCATCGCTTCCGTCTGCGCCTGCTGCGTCAGCTGGTTGACGAACTGGCTCGGATCGGTCGGCGCGAGCGGGTCCTGGTTCTTGATCTGGGCCACCAGCAGCTTGGTGAACATGTCTTGCGTGGCATTGTTCTGCGACTTGACGGCATTGCTGCCAGTGCTGCCGGCGCTGCTGTTGTTTGTAAAGAGGTTGGTTTCCATGGCTTATGCTTCACCTAATTTGAGGAGCGACTGCTGCATCGACTTGATGCGGCCCAGAACTTCGACATTCGTTTCAAAGGCGCGCGAGGCCGACATCATGTCGGTCATCTCGGCCACCTGGTTGACGTTGGGGTAGAACACCATGCCATCGGCATTGGCCATCGGGTGGCCCGGTTCGTAGACCTTGCGCAGCGGCTCGTCGCTTTGCACCACGTCGAGCACCTGCACCCGGCCGCCCGCGCCACTGGCGCCGGGGCCGTCCATGACGGCGGAAAACACGGGTTTGCGCGCGCGGTAGGTCTCGCCTTCGGACCCGGCGACGGAATCGGCATTGGCCAGGTTGCTGGCGATGGTATTGAGGCGCACGGTTTGCGCCGCCATCGCCGAGCCGGCGATCTTGGAAATATCCTGGAAGCTCATGCTGTTCCTTATTGTCCGGAAATGGCCTTGGACAGACCGCGCAGTTTCATGTTGACGAAACTGAGGCTGGTCTGGAAATCGGTGGCATTCTGCGAGAACGCCGCCTGTTCGACGCCGATTTCGACGGTGTTGCCGTCGCGGCTGGGGTGGTAGGGTACGCGGTACAGGGCGCTGGCATCGTCATCGGTCGACAGCAGGCCGGCTTCGTTGTCCTGCAACTGCTGCAGGGCGCTGCCGAAATCCATGTCCATGGCCTGGAAGCCGGGCGTGTTTTCATTGGCGATGTTGGCTGCCAGCACGCGTGTACGGTCGGCACGCAGCGCGAGTGCATCGGCGTGCACGCCCAGCGCGTCCTTGAAATTGATCCCCATGGTCATCCTTTGTGTTGAATTCGATCGTGCTTTTTGCGGTTCGGACTAGAAAATAGGTGGTGCGGAGGTAAAATCCCAGCCTGGTCATGTTGACGCATGGTAAGGTCATGCCGCTTCAGTATCTTTGATTAAGGTTAGCAATGATTCATTTCAACAGCATTACGATGATCCGAAACAAGGTGCCACATCCTCAAATACTGCTTCCGGGCCTATTTTTACTGACCAGCCTATATAGTAGTGCAGGACGCGCAGAATTGCCAGCCGACAATATATTTTCGCGTGTGGAACAGTTGGCGCGAGAGCAATTGATGCAGCAAGCGGACTCTGCTGGATTGCTGGAACCGCAGTTTCAAGTGGCCGTCGTGAAAAGCACGCGCCCCATGCCAGCCTGTGCGGCGCGGGTCGAAATCGAGCCGGCGGACAGCCGTTCGGCGCAGCGCATGCGCTTCGTGGCAGTGTGTCCTGGAAGCAACGGTTGGCGTTATGAAATGCTGGCGCGCGGCACCATCACGGCCCAGGTAGCCGTCACCAGCGCGCCCGTGACGGCCAATACGCCGCTGCAGGCGGCCGACGTGACGCTGGCGCGGCGCGACGTGACGATGGTGCCGGACAGTATTTCCTCCTTGCCCAGCGTGGTGGGCCTGTCGAGCCGGCGCAGCTTGCGCGCCGGCGAAGTGCTGCGCCAGGCGCAGCTCGCTTCGCCCGTGTTGATCAAGCGGGGCAGTGCGGTCAGCATCGTGGCGCGCAAGGAACAGGTGGAAGTGAGCATGGCGGGCGAGGCGATGGATCCGGGCGCGCTGGGCGAAGTGATCCGCGTGCGCAACGCCACCAGCGGCACGGTGATACGTGCCAGGGTGGTCGGTGCGGGGGTGGTGGAACCGGCCGAACTTGCCGGCCGTTGATGCGCCGAAGGGCGGCGCTTACTCGGCGGCGGCCGTGCGCTGCAGGCGCGTCGCCAGCTGGGTCAGCTTGGCGGCGTAGTTGGGGTCGGTGGCATAGCCGCCGCGCGCCAGGCCTTGCGCGAAGGCGTGCGCGTCGCTGCCCGTGTTCAGGGCGCCGCGGTAGCGTGGATTATCCAGCAATACCTGCGCATAGTCGCGGAAGGCGCTGCCCTGGTCCGGGTAGCTGCGGAAGCGTTCCGTCTTTTTCAGGGCCGTGCCGCTGCCGGCCTCGTATTCGGTGGTCACATTGCTGGCCACCTCGCCCTGCCATTTGCCGCCCGCCTTGATGCCGAACAGATTATTCGTGTCCGCGCCCGTGCCCTGGCGCAGCGGACGCTGGCCCCAGCCCGATTCCAGCGCCGCGTGGGCGGCGACGATTTCCGGCGCCACGCCCAGGCGCGCGCCCGTTTCTTGCGTCCACGGCTTGATCGAGGCGAGGAACTGCTGCTGCACTTCGCCGATCTCGCCGCCCTGGTTGATGCTGCCCAGCACATTCACGGGCTGGCTCTGCTCCAGATAGGCGCGCCCTTGCGGGTTCAGGGTGGTGGCGCTGCCGCCGCCCTGTTCGATGAAGCGGGCCACTTCGCCCTGCACCTGCTGGAACACGCTGCCGAAGCTGCCGCTGCCCGAGGTCGCCGCACTGGCGGAAGTGGCGCGCATATTGCTCTGCACGGCATTGGTGGCGGCCGTCGACGGCGTTGCCGCCGTCGCGCGGGGGGACAGGAAATCAGCCTGGCGCATACGTATCTTCCTCGCCATGCAGCACACGCTGCATGATGCTGTATTGTTCCGTTAAAAATTCGCTGTTGCGGGCATTCAGGCGCTTGCATTCCAGCACCATCTGTTCGAGCGCCGCCCAGTCCTGCTGCGCCTTGGCACGCGCGTCATCTTGCAACAGTGCAAACAATTGCGGCATATCGCCTTGCGGACCCAGCAGGGCGGTGACGAGGCTGACCCGCTGGCGGCGGCGCGCGTCGAGCTGTTCGACAGCCGCGATCACGGGTTCGGCCAGCGACGTCAGCTGCACGCTCTGGTGGCGCAGGGCAGCCTGGAATTGCTCTTCCAATAAAGTTTTCAGGGCGGCGTAGCCGACGCCGTCGTCCGCCATGCCTTGCAGCACGCGGCGCACGGCTTCCTGGCGCGTGATGCCCTTGCGTGGCGCGGTCACGATTCACCGCCGTGGAAGCGCTGGATCAGTCCCGCCAGTTTCGACGGGTCGAACGGCAGTTCGCCCTTGGCCAGCGCATCGCGCAGCATGGCCACCCGCTCGTGGTCGATCTCGGGCATGGCGCGCAGGGCGGCCATGGCCGGCTGCAGCACGGCCGACTGCATCTGTTCGCCAGCGGCCGAGCCAGGCGTCACGGCGCCGGCCGCCGCGTTCTCGGCGATCGCCTCGGCCGGCGCCACGGCGCTGCTGCGCACGGCGGCGCCGGTATTGCCGGAGGAGATTTTCATACGTTGTCCCTTGCCCTTAATTTGCATGCTCGTCCCGTTCTTTCTTCGCGGGCAAGCCCAGCTTGTCACGCAGGCGCTGCAGGGTGCCCGCATCCGGTTCACCCACTTGCAGCTCTTCGCCTTGCGCCTTTTGCCCGGCCATGCCGAACATGGCGGCGATGCTGTCTGCCTGTCCACGCGTCAATATTAACAGTTCGATGCGGCGGTTGATGCCGGCGCTGGCATTTTTCACGTCCAGCGGCGCGCGGTCGGCCATGCCCACCACTTGCAGCACGCTGTCCGGACTCATGCTGCCAATCAATAATTGCGCGCGTGCCGACATGGCGCGGTTGGCCGACAGGGTCCAGTTGGAATAGCCTTCATAGCCGTTATTGGCGTATTGCAGCGAATCCGTGTGGCCGACGATCAGCATCTGGTTCTCCATCTGGGCAAATACGGGACCCATCTGGCGCAGCAATTTGCGGAAGCGGTCGGTCGGCACGGCGCTGCCGCGCACGAACATGCCCTGCTTGTCCGTATCGTGCAGCATGACGCGCAAGCCGTAGGGCGTGATCACCGACTGCAAGTTGCTCTTCAGTCCCGCTTCATCGCTGAGCTTGTCGAGCGCGCGCGACAGGGACAGCAAGTCTTCCGGCGACTGGTAGCTGACCTTGGTCTGGTTCGGCGGGGCGGAGCCAGCCTTGCCATCCTGTGTCTGCTTGCCTTCCGTGCGCGTGTCGCCCGTGCCCTTGCGGGGCATGGGGAAGCGCTCGATCAGGCTGCCGCGGGGGCCGCCTTTCTGCTCCGGCATGACGCCCTGGCCTTCGCCCTGGCGGCTGCCGGCCGACGCATCCATCATGATTTCCTTCATGGCCTGCTGCTCGCGCGCGGCCATCAGCCACAGCACGAGGAACAGCGACAGCAGGGCCAGGCAAAAGTCGGCGAACGCTACTTTCCAGGCGCCGCCATGGCCATCGTCGTCGTGCTTGCGTCCCGCACGCTTGATGATGGCCTGTTCATGTTTCTCATGCGGCTTTAGCACGGCGGCCTCCCCGGCCTTGGCCTTGCTCTTGTTCCGCGCCGCCATCTTCCAGCGCATTGATCCAGCTTTCCAGCTGGGCGAAGCTCGGCTTGATGTTCAGCTGCACCAGGCGGCGGCCCGCATCGATGGCCAGCAGGGGCGGTTTGCCCGCCACGTGCGTGACCAGCACGACTTTCACGCATTCCATGGTCGAGCCTTCTTCGCCGACCAGCTGTTTCATCATGTTGCACATCGGATCGAGCACGCCGTAGCAGAAGAAGATGCCGATGAAGGTACCGACCATGGCGGCGCCCACTTTTTCCGAAATTTCCGCCGCATCGGCGCCGTCGGCCACGGAATTCATGGCCATCACGATGCCCAGAACGGCGGCCAGAATACCGAAGCCAGGCATGGCTTCGGCGATCTTGTGCAAGGACTTCGACGGTTGCAGCAATTCGTCGTGGATGGCTTCCAGTTCCTGCTCCAGCACGCCTTCGAGCTCATGCGCGTTGATCTTGCCCATGGCCATCAGGCGGAAGTTATCGACGATGAACGCCAGCAGTTTTGGTTCTTCCAGCACCAGCGGATAGCGCTGGAACAGGGCGCTTTCGCGCGGTGCCTCGACGTGGGCGTCCAGCGCCTTCAGGCCGCCGGCGGCCGTTTGCAGCAGTTCATACATCAGCAGCAGCAACTGGCGCTGGAATTCCGAACCCTGCTTCTTGTGCGTGACGATCTTGCGCATCTGGTGCAGCATTTCACCGAGTACATGCTTGGGGTTGCCCAGCACCAGGGCGCCGACGGCGGCGCCGATGATGATGATCAACTCCACCGGTTGCCAGATCGCGTGGACGGTGCCGCCCATCAGGGCGAAGCCTCCGAATACACACCCCATCACGATTAAGATACCGATAATTACCATGTCAACTGCCTTTCTGCGTCATTGTGCTGCATCAATTTGATGGGTTTTGCTGAAACTATTGCTAAAACATTGCTGAAACTTATGCGTCTTGCAGCATGGCTTTCATCTTGCCCAGTGCCGTCTTGTTCAGCTGGCAGACGCGGGCGTCGCTCAGGTCCAGCACGGCGGCAATTTCTTTATAGCTCAGTTCGAATTCGTAATACATCTGGATCACGCGCTGTTCGCGCTCGTCCAGCGCGCGCAGGGCCTGTTCCAGGCTGCGCCGCACCATCAATTGCTCTTCCGGGCTCGGTGCGCTGTCCGCTTGCCCCAGGCTTTCCTGCAGCACTTCGTCAAAGCTGGCGATGAGCTCGGCGTTTTCCGCCAGCTGGTACTCCTGGAAGGCTTCCGGTGTCAGCTTCAGCGCGGCCATGATTTCCGCGTCCTGCGGCTCGCGCCCCAGGCGCCGGGTGAGGGCGCGCACGCTGTCGCGCAGGCGGTGGCTTTCCTGGCGCACGGCGCGCGGACGCCAGTCCTGGCGCCGCAGTTCATCGAGGATGGCGCCGCGGATGCGCAGGCTGGCATAGCTGCCGAAGGACTGGTCCGGCACGCCATAGCGGCGTAGCGCTTCGAGCAATCCCATCAGGCCAATCTGCTCCATGTCGTCGCGGTCGATGGCGCCCGATACCTGCGAATTGAGCTGGCGCACGATGCGTTTTACCAACGGCGCGTACGCCACCAGATGTTGTTGCTCTTCAGCAACGCTGAGCATGGCCGCGCAAGCGCCGGCGGCGGCATATTCGCCGGCGCCATACGCTTCCTGGTATTGCTCTACATAGGCCACGGGATCTCCCACTGGGTCGGCTGGCGTGTTGGTGCCGGTTTATTCAATGATCAGCTTGCCGACCATGACTTCCGTGAACGGCTTTTCCATCTGCTCGCGTTCATAGCTGACATTGAAGGCCTTGTTGATCTGTTCCGCGTACTGTTCCACGGTCATGGTCTGCGCCTTGTCCATGGGAAAGCTCGACAGGGTGCTGACGGCGATCGAACGCATCAGCGGCAAGTGGTCCTTGGTCAGCTTTTCCTTTTCCTCGGTGGTGGCGATCACCAGGTCGGCCGACAGGTAGTGCGTTTCGCCTTCGCCAGGGCCGCGGCGCAGCATCACGATGACTTTGTCGAGCGTGATGAACTTGCGCGCCTTCTTGCCCGTGGCGGGCGGCGGCGGGGCTTTCGCGTCGGCGACATCGGCGTGGCCGGCAACCGGCTTGGCCAGGTACCACATGGCACCACCGGCCGCGCCGGCGGCCAGCACGGCCACGGCAACGAAGCCGGCTATCACTTTCATTTTCATATTCATCAGGTCATCTCTCGCTCATGCATGGCGTAAGTGGTAGCGGCAGTGCCGTCGTCCGACAGGGCGCGGCCCGGTTCAGCCTCATCGTGCTGGCGGCCGGGTTGACGCTGGCCGCGCGCATCGCCTTCGGCAAACGCCTGGGCGGCCGGGCTGCGCGGGGTGGCGCTGATATTCACGGCCACCTCGGTGTACTGGCGCTGCGCCAGGTCGCTGCGCATGTTCTCGCCGATGCCTTGCAGCTGGCGCAGCACTTCCGTGTTCGATGCCGTCACGTTCACCTGCAGCGCGCCGGCCGTGTGGCGGATGGAAATTTCAATGCGTCCCAGCATGGGCGGGTCGAGGCGGATGGTCGCGTGTTCGCTGTTGCGCCCGATCTGCGTCTGCAGGCGTTCGCCCAGCGCTTCGCGCAGCGGTTCCTGCCATTGCTGGGCCGGCCCGTTGAGTTTGATGGTGTCGCCGGCCGGCGCCGCCGTGGCGCTATTCGCCACCGCAGCCGTCAAGCCCAGGTTGGGCGCCGCTGGCGTGGCAGCCCGTTCAGCGTCGCGTGCGACGGGTGCCGCGCCTGCCGCGACGGCTGCCGTGGCGGGGGCAGGGGCGGACTGGGCCAGCACGCTGTCAAAGGCGGTGGCGGGGAGGGCGCCCGTGCCACCCTTGGCCGAAGGCAAGGGATTGGCGGCCGCTACCGGCTCGCGCATGTCGCGGCCCGCCGGCTGTGGCGTGGCCATGGCGGTGAGGGTGACGGCGGCCGGGTGCAGGCTGATATTGAGTGCGGGATTGGCTTGCGCCACGTTGGCCTGCGCCTGAGTCTGGCCTTGCGTCTGCAGCTGCGACGCCTGGGCGGCGGCGCGCACTTCGGCGGCGGCCGCGTCAACGGGCGGCAGCAGGTTCACGGGCACGCCGATGACGGGCGCGGCCATGGCCGGCAGGCTGGCATCGGTGTGTTCATCCGTCGCGCGCGTGTCGCTGTCGCCTTCCTTGGCAGGTGCGGCGGGTTCGGCGTCCTGCGTGCCGACCACGGCGACGTCGAGCACCTGTGCAAACAGGGGCAGGGCGGATCCCACGGCAGAGGGGGCCGCGGCCGCGCCATAGCCGGGCGCGCCGGGCGGCAGGGGCGGTTGTGCCGGTGCCGTCGCCGCCGCAGGCGCTGCCGTGGTTGCCGCCGCGGGGGCGGCAGGTGCTGTATTGAAGTTCATGATCATGCTTGATTCCCGTCCGAGTCGAATTCGCCGAGCGCGGCGTAGGCGACCCAACCTTCCTTATTTGCCTGTAATGCACCCAGGTGCAAACCCAGGCGTTCTTTTTCCTCAGAGCAAATTTTAACCGCTTGTGCGTGAATTTTGCGCAATTGCAACAATTCTGTTTGTTCCAGCGCATTCCAGGCGCCGCGTTCGGCCAGCAAGGGAATGTTCTTCGCCAGGCTGGCCGTGAGTTTTTCCAGCGCTTCCCAGTCCGAGCGCGCCACGGCGGCGCCCAGTTGACGGTTCAGCTGCTGCAGCGCGGGGCGCCTAGGCATTGTTTGCCTGGACACCCACCCAGCCGCGCTTGATGGTGGTCATCAAGGTCGTCACTTCATCGATCAGGCTCGGATCGAGCTTGATGCCGGCCGTGTACAGGCGCGCCACGCAGTAGTCGTACAGGCGCGCCAGGTTGACCACCACCTCGCCGCCATTGTCGAAATCGAGCGAACTCGACAAACCGTTGATGATCTGCGTGCATTTATCCAGGCTGATCGCCTTCTGTTCGTAGCGCTTGCCCACGATATGCCCGCGCGCGCGCGCCAGTTCTTCCAGCAGGCCATCCGTCAGGACCAGCACCAGTTCCACGGGCGAGGCGCGCGAGGTCTGGGCATCCAGGTTGACTGCATGATAGTTGCCGTAAGCTTCATTGTTTAACATGTCTATTTCTCACTGTCTAAACTTGCGGCGGCGCGGCAGGCACGCTCGCCTTAGGATTTGTCGTTGCCAAACATGGCGTCGAACATGTCGACGTTCTTGTTCATCTGTTCCTGCAGGATCTGCAGGCGCGTAAATTGGTCGAGGTAGCGCTTGTACGAGTTGTCATACTGCGTATTCAGGCGGTCCATGCTCTTGTTCAGGTTTTTCTGCAGGGTATCGGTCGCTTCCAGGCGCTGCTTGATCTGGCCCTTGGTGATGTTGCTCCACTGGCCCAGGACCTTGTCCAGGCCTCCCAGCACACCGGCCGGCGCGGACAGGCTGTTGTTGCCGAACAGCTGGTCCAGGCCCGTCGGGTTGGTGGCCAGCTTGGCCGTCAGCTTGGCGCTGTTCAGGCTGATCGAGCCATCGCGCTGTGCCGTGATGCCGTACGACACCAGCGAATCGCCGCCGATGCTCAGGCGCAGGGCATTGCCCATGCTGGTGCGCAGCGCGTTCAGGCCCGAATCGTGGGCGAAGATGCCAGCGGCCACATCCTTGGCCGGATCGCCGGGGCTGGCCAGGCCGTCCAGCAGGCTTTTCAGCTTGTTGTAGGCGTCGACGAAGGTTTGCACGTTGGCGATGGTGCCGGCGCTGTCGGTGGCCACGGTCAGCGTGACGGGCGATTCGGCCGCCGACATGGCGCGCGTGAAGGTCACTTTCACGTCCTGGATGTTGGTGAAGGTGTTCGACGCTTGCGTGATGGCCGTGCCACCCGGTTTCCCGCCCAGCCAGACGATGGCGTCGTCCGCCTTCACCACTTCCTTGATGTTGGCCGGTGCGATCAGCGCGCCTTTCAGCGCGACGTTGGTCACGCCGCTGGCGTCGAGCGTGGCGGCGTTGGCAACACCCGTCACATTCGAGGTCAGGACCATTTGCGCGGTGCCGTTGATGGTCACGATGGAGGCGGTGACACGGCCGTTGTTCTTGCTGTTGCTATTGATGGCAGCGGCGATTTCCTGCGGCGTCAGGCTGGCGTTGCCATCCTTGTTGGCGGCCGCCAGGTCGATGTCGAGGGTGTTGTCGCCCACGCCATCGCCGATCTTCACTTTCAGCACGCCCGTGCCGTCAGCCGGGTCGACCGGCGTTATGCCGCCATACGACACCTGGCTGGCCGTGGCCAGTTTTTCGACGAAGAAGGTGTACGTGCCGGGCGCGGCATTCACGCCGGCGGTGGCCGAACCGAAGCCCGCGGCCGGGAAGGTGGCCGACTGGCTCAGCACCGATTTGCTGCTGGTCATCGACGACATCGCCAGCTGGAAAGTCGAAATGGCCGACTTCAGGTTGTTCAGCGCCGTGCTGGTGTTGTTGGCCAGCGTATTTTTCGCCGTCAATGCTGCCTGCTGCGCCGCAATTTCCTTGGTGGCCAGATTTTTTGCGGTGGTGATCGGATCGTAGACCGGTGAAGTAATTACGCTTGCCATGCCAGACTCCTGAATAAAGGGATATACCGGTACAAGGCGACCCCCATTCCCGTTTTGTGAAGTTTTCCTGAAAGAAACTTACACAAGTTTCATTTTACCTGCCCGCGGAACCAGAATTGCGTTGCCAGCTCGTCCTGGCGCTTGGCATCGGTACGTTGTTGCTCATTTGCAACACGCTTCTGTTTTTGCGTCAGCACCTGGTCCAGCACTTCGCGTTTGGCCCACGCCGTGTTCAGGGCCCGCTGCGAAATGGCCATGGTGGCTTCATGCAAGTGCAAGTCGGTACGGTGCTGGTCGGCCATCTGCATGACGGCCTGCTTGAAGTCGCCGCAATTGACGGACAGGGCCAGGGGCAGGGCGCCGCTGGGGCCGCTATCCGTGTACAGGCCCGTCAGGCGCTCCAGGTTTTTCTGGTAGCGTTCGCGCACGGCCGTCTGCGCCGCCATTTCGCCTTGCAGGCGTTCCACCTCGGTGCTGCGCAGGCCGACCAGGGTGGTCAGGTTGCGTATCGTATGCGCGTCGCTCACAAATGCTCCTAGGCCATGATCTGTTCAAGTTGTTCGATACAAGGCGCCATCGGCGCCTCTTCCTTGGTGCCCTGGCACAGGAATGCCTCGATCGGTCCGTGCAGTTGCACGGCGCGGTCGGTGATGGGGTCGGCGCCGGGCACGTAGGCGCCCAGGGGGATCAGGTCGCGCACGCGCGCATGGCGCGCCATCGACGCTTTCAGCGCGCGCGCCGCCAGCATGTGTCCGGGCGTGATCACCTGCGCCATGCAGCGGCTGATCGAGGCGGCGATGTCGATGGCGGGGTAGTGTCCCCGTTCGGCCAGTTCGCGCGTGAGCACGATGTGGCCGTCGAGAATCGCGCGCGCCGTGTCGACGACAGGGTCTTGCTGGTCATCGCCTTCGGCCAGCACCGTGTAGATGGCGCTCATGCTGCCCTCGGCGTGGGCGCCATTGCCGGCGCTCTCGACCAGTTGCGGCAGATTCGAGAAGACGGACGGCGGATAGCCGCGCGTGGCCGGCGGCTCGCCCAGGGCCAGCGCCACTTCGCGCAAGGCCATGGCGTAGCGCGTCAGCGAGTCGACCAGCAGCAGCACGTGCTTGCCCTGGTCGCGGAAATGCGCGGCGATGGAATGGCACAGTTCGGTGGCCATGATGCGCATCAGCGGCGACTCGTCGGCCGGCGCGATCACCAGCACGGCCTTTTTCAAGCCTTCGGCGCCCAGCGACTTTTCGACGAATTCGCGCACTTCGCGGCCCCGTTCGCCGATCAGGCCGACGACGACCACATCGGCCACCGTCTGGCGCGTGATCAGGCCCAGCAGCACGCTCTTGCCGACGCCGGAACCGGCCATCAGGCCCACGCGCTGCCCCTTGCCCAGGGTCAGCATGCTGTTGATGGCGCGTACGCCCACGTCCAGCGGCTCGGCTACCGGTTGTTTCTTGAGGGGATTGACCTTCGGTGGCGTCACTTCCAGGATGTGTTCGCCACCGAGGCGGCCCAGGTCGTCGATCGGCTCGCCCAGGCCATTGACCATGCGGCCCAGCCACGACGGGCCGATCTGCAGGCTGGCCTTGTCGGGCAGGGGCAGCACGCGCGCGCCCGTGGTCAGGCCCGTGGCTTTCTTGAAGGGCATCAGGTAGGACAGTTTTTCGCGGAAACCGACGACTTGCGCGTCCAGCCATTCGCCATTCACAGTTTCAATCTGACAACGCTGGCCCGTGTGCAGGCGGCAGCCGGCGCTTTCCAGCAGCAAGCCGGAAGCGCCGACCAGGCGGCCGGTGGGTGTCGCGACCGGAATATCGCCGATCTCGAAACTGCGCAGCGTGTCGGCGATCATGCAGGCGCGCCCTGGTCGGCGTGTTCGGCGGCCAGCGCCAGGTGGCTGCTGACTTGCTCCATGCAGGCCGACAGGCGCTGATGGCAGCCGGCATCGACTTCATTGTCACCCGCCTTGATGCGGCATTCACCCGCGTCGAGGCGGGCGTCGGCGATCAGGTTCCAGCGCTTGGCGCGCTTCGGATCGAGTTCGCTGATGCGTTTCAATTCCTCCGGATTGAGGAAGACGTCGATTTCCTCGCGCGTCGGCGGCATCGAGGCCAGGGTCTCGTCGACCAGGGCCAGCAATTGCACGGGCTGCAGCGCCAGTTCGGCGCGGATCACCTGGCGCGCCACCTTGGCCACCAGGTCGACCACTTCCTTGCGCTGCGCTGCGCGGTAGTCGGCGCGCACTTTTTTCAGGTCGCGCAGGATCGCATCGACAGGGCGCGCCAGGCGGTCCAGCGCCACCAGGGTTTCATTGCGGCCTTCTTCGCGGCCATGCGCGATGCCATCGCTGCGCCCGGCGTCGTAGCCATCCTGCTGGCCTTGCACCAGGCCCACTTCATAGCCGTCGCGCTGGCCCTGCTCGAAGCCTTCCGAGACGGACGCCTGCCATTGGCCATCCGTGTCTTCGCTGGCGGCACGCTGGCCGGCGGCGATGAATTGCGACAGCGGCGGAAAACGGTATGAGCGGAAGTGCTTCATTCGATCACCGCTTCGGCAAACAGTTGCACTTCGATCTCGCCCGCATCGGCGAGGCCCTTGACGGTGGCCATGATTTCCTGGCGCGTCTGTTCGATGCGCGACAGCGGCACGGGGCCGGAACGGCGCATCATGTCTTCGAAGCTCTGGGCCTGGCGGCGCGGCATGGTTTTCAGCACGGCATCGCGGATCGACGGTTCCGCGCCCTTCAGGGCGATGGCCCACTGTTCCATCGGCACGTCTTCCAGGATGCGCGTGAGCGTGACATCGCTCTGCGTGGCGAGGATCAGGAAGTCGTACATGCTCAGTTCGATTTCCGACACCACTTCCGGATCGTGGGCGCGCAGCAGTTCGACCAGCGCGGCGCGGTTGCCCGGCATGCGGTTGAGGATCTCGGCGGCCTGGCGGATGCCTTCCACGCTGGTGCTTTGCGTGTCGAGCGTGCCCAGGCAGCGGCCCACCAGTTCATCAAGCTCGACCAGCAGGTCGCGGTCGATTTCGTCCAGGCGCGCCAGGTTTAGCAAGACCAGGTCGCGGCCTTCGACGGGCAGGGCGTCGAGGATCTGGCCGGCCAGCGCGGGCGGCAAAAAGGCCAGGAACACGGCTTGCATCTGCACGTGTTCGTTGACGATGTATTCGGCCAGCCATTTTGGCGAGGCCCACTGCAGGCGCGCCATTTTCGGACGGATGGCATCGCCGTAAATGTTGTTCAGCACGCTATTTGCGATATCGCTGCCCAGCGCCATGTCCAGCGAGCGCTTCAGGTAGCTGCGCGAAGCGCCGTGCACGCCGCTTTGCTGGCGGTAGTCGTCGAAGAAGGTTTGCATGGCCGTTTTCACGGCTTCGACCTTGATGCCGCTCATGCGCGACATCACTTGCGTGACTTCCAGCAACTCTTCGCGCGACAGGCAGCGCAGCACGTTGGCCGCCTGCTCTTCGCCTATGCTCAGCAGCACGATGGCGGCCTGCTCCACGGGGTTCAGGCTGACGCTCTCGATGTCTGCGTCGTCAGGGAAATTATTGTTGTTGAGTTCGGCCATTTTTCTGCATCCATTGTTTGACGACTTCGGCGACACGCTCGGGTTCTTTTTCTGCCAGTACTTTCAGGTGGTCGACCATCACGTCGACGGCCGAGCCAGGTGGTGGCAGGTCGTAATTTTCCAGCAGCGGCACGACCGGCATGCTGGCGCCCGTGGCGGCGGCTGCGCCTTCCAGGGCCGGCAAGCCATTCACGCCCAGCGCCGGCGCGCCGGCGGCGGTGACGCCATTTGCCGCTGCCGTGCTGCCGCCGGCCAGGGCCATGGCGGGATCGATCTGCTTGAGCGTTGGCGGCGCCAGGCGCGCCGTCAGCAGGCGCATCAGGGGGCGCAGGATCAGGAAGTAGCCGAGCACGGCACCCAACGCATACAGCAGCCAGCTGCTGAAATCGACAACGGTGTCGCGCTCTTCCCACCATTGCGCCACAGGCGGCTTGGCGGGGAAGGGCAGGGCCGTCAGGCTCAGGCTGTCGCCGCGCTGGGCGTTGATGCCCAGGCCGCTATTGAGCATTTTTTCAATATTGCCCAGTTCGGCAGGAGTCCAGCCGGTTTTCGGATTCGGTGCGGCGGCGCTGTTGAGGACGACAGCGACGCTGAGTTTTTCCAGGCGGCCACGGCTGCGCTTGATCTGCGTGATGCTGCGGTCATACGCGTACTGGCGCGTGGTGGCGTTCTTGCGGGCCGTGCCATCGTCCGATGGCTTCGGTGCGCCATCGGCAGGCGCGGCGCCGGCGGCGTCGGCCGGTGCGGGCACGGCGGCGGCGGGCGGACGGTTCGACAGGCTGCCGGGAATGCCGGCCACGGTGCGGTTGCGTTCCTGCTCTTCACGCATGGCTTCGCTCGTCACTTTCGGGGCTTCGCCGTATTTTTCCAGCGTTTCGTCGACGCGGTCGTTGTTCACGGCGGCCGTCACGCTGAGCTTGAAGTTGTCTTCGCCGATGACCGGACCCAGCAGGCCCATGACGTTGTGGCGGATCTCATCCTGGAAGCGCTTGGCGCCTTCGTTGCCGGCCGCCGAGGCGTCGAAGCCATCCGTCAGGTCGACATGCGCGGACAGCAGGTTGCCGCCCTGGTCGACCAGGCTCACGCGCGTTGGCGCCAGGCTGGCCACGCTGCCGGCCACCATGTTGATGACGGCGGCGATCTGTTCCGGCGCCAGGGTGCGGCCCGGCTTCAGGGCCACGACCACCGAGGCCGAGGATTTGTCGCCATCGCTGGCAACAAACGAAGTCGACTTGGCAATCGACAAATGGACGCGGGCCGAAGCGATCGCGTCCATCGTCATGATGCTTTGCGCCAGCTCGCCTTCCAGGCCACGGCGGAAGCGCACGTCCTGCACGAACTGGGACACGCCCAGCGGGTCGTTCTTGTCCATCAGCTCCAGGCCGGCCGGCAGCTGCGCCGTCACGCCTTTCGAGGCCAGCAGCATGCGCACCTTGCCCAGCATGGCGTCGGGCACCAGCACCTGGCCGCTGTCAGGATGCAGGCGGTAGGGGATGTGTTCGGCGTCCAGGGTTGCCATCATGTCCGTCACGGCCACTTTTTCGCGCGCGCCGAAGACGGGCTTGTAGTTGGCCTGGTCGCGCCAGAAATACATGGTGACCATGGCGGTGATGCCGATGGCCAGCACGACGATGGGAACCAGGTTTTTCAGCAGGGCGGGCGGGATGGCGGGCTGGGCGCCAAGGCGCCAGCGCGCAAATGCGGACTTCATGGTGGTAATCACTTGGGGTAACTTTCGCTGGGAGGCTGGGCGTGGATCTGGGCGTAGGGCTTACAAAGGCAGTTTGATCAGTTCGTCGACGGCGCCCATGACCTTATTGCGCACTTGCATCAACATGGAGAAGGACAGGCTGGCTTCCTGGCTGGCCAGCATGGCGCCGACCAGGTCGTCGCTCTTGCCGCTGTCGACGTCGCTCATTTTCTGCGCGGCCAGGCGGTCGTCGCTGTTGACCTTGCCGACGGCGTCTTTCATGCTTTGCGCAAACGAGAAGCCGGATTGTTCCGGCGCGCCGAATTGGGCGGCCGGCATGATGCTGGCGCCCAGGGCGCGCGCGTCGTTGCTCAGTGCTGCCAGATCGGCCTTGATCAGACCTGCGAGTTCGTTGCTCATCTTGCCCTCTACTTTCAATATGCGGTGACGTATCAATCAGAAATACTGGTGTTGCCATGCCGGCGCGGCAGCATCATAATGCCCGCGCCCCGGCCCGATTCCCAGGGCCCATCAGTTTTATCAGTTGCCACACCATCCGCTGCAAGCAGACTTAAACAAACCCAGCAAATCACGCTTCGATTTACACGGCCATGACAACCAATATATAGCTGATAAAAGTTTCTAGTGGCGGCAATATGAGGGACTGGACACTGCCATAAAAACCGGAATCAGGTAAGCGGAATGGCGCACTGCAAATCTGAATTTTGTCGCTATAAGCTTACCTCGCGGCAACTATAAAGTAAAGAGAGGAATGGCTCAAGGAATATTGATACATGGCAATATTTAGGTTTTTCATGTATTGTTCAGCACCGTAGTCATCTAGCATGCGATACGATGCGCAATCGTTTGCTTGCGTACCTGTCGGCAAGATCAAGATGATGCTGTATTTAATTTCGGGCGATCCGTATAATTTGTTCTGCCACCGCAATACGACATGACTCACATGATAACCACTAAGACAGATCAAACTGTGCGCCATCAAGTCCTCGATTCCTGTCTGCTCGGACGTCCCGTCCACCTGCTGCATGTGTTCGGCGCGCAGCTGCGCGACGACCTGGCCGTGGCCTTGCGTCAACCGATGAGCCGGCGCTACTGGGGTAACTTTCAGGTCGATGCCGTCACCTTGTCGCGCGTCGAGAACGAAGATGGCGTGAACCGCTGGCTGAGCTTTTCCACGCCCGCCGGCCAGAGCGGATTCGCCCTCGAGCGCCAGATACTTTTAAGCGTACTGAACTATCGCTATGGTAGTGCGGGCGCCAAGGGCGTCCTGCCGGATCCGGCGCAAGTGCGCGTGACGGCAACGGAAGAACGTCTCGCTGTGGTGCTGGGACAACAGTTGGTTAACAGTTTGTTCACGCGCATCCACAAAAACCTGCAAACCCTGGGCAAGACCAGTGCCATCGACACGGCCGCCGAGGTGGCCGTGCAGTCGGGCGTGCACCCGGCGCGCGGCAGCTGGATCGTCACGGTCGCGCTGAGCGATGTCGAGGCTGGCCAGAGCGGCAACTTCTGGTTCTCGCTGGACAAGCGTCTGATGGCCGATGTGCTGCGCGGTCTGCTGCCGGAACGGGCGCAAGCCAAGAAAGCCCTGCGCGGCAGCGTGCGCCCGCTGGCCTCGCGCCTGCAGGTCACTCTGGAAGGCCGCCTGGTCAGCAAGCAAGTCCAGCTCGGTGCCCTGTTCGACTTGCGCGTGGGCGACGTGATTCCCGTCAGCCTGAGCCGCACCGACGTCATGCTCGACGATTCCCGTTTATTTACAGCAGCCGTTTCCGAACACAAGGGCAAGCTCTGTTTAACCTCATTTGAAGATGTCGAATAATATGAATATGACCGATACCAACCAGAGCGAAACCCTGCTGGAAGACCTGGGCGACGATATGATCATCGACCAGGGCGACGTTGCCGACGTCTCCAGCACCCGCGCGCGCCGCGATATTCCGCAAATGATGCGCAAGATCCCCGTCACCCTGACCCTGGAAGTGGGCTCGGCCCGCATTTCGCTGGAAGAGTTGATGGCCATCGGCCCGGAAAGCGTGATCGAACTCGACATGCTGGCCGGCGAACCGCTGGTGATCAAGGTCAACGGCACCCCGATCGGCCGCGCCGAAGTAGTGGTGGCTGGCGAGAATTACGGCTTGAAGGTCATCGACCTCGACGGCCTCAATCTCGACCTGATGACAGCATGAAGCTGGCGGTACCCGGTGTAGGCCGGCGTCGCGGTACGCTGGCCGCCGCGCTGGCCGTTCCAGTTCTGATGCTGTGCTGCAGCGCCGCCGGCGCGCAGGATTTGCTGTCCGGCGTGGTGCCGGGCGCGAAGACCGACCTGTCGGTCAAGATGCAGATCCTGGTCGTCATGACCCTGCTCGGGCTGCTGCCCGTGATGGTCATGATGATGACCAGCTTTACCCGTTTCGTCATCGTGCTGTCGCTGCTGCGCCAGGCCCTGGGCCTGCAGCAGGGCTTGCCCAACCGTATCGTCACCGGCATCGCCCTCATCCTGACCCTGCTGGTCATGCGTCCCATCGGCGACCAGGTGTGGAAGGAGGCGTTCGTGCCCTATGACCGCGACCAGATCGGCATGCAGGAAGCGCTGAAGATCGCCGAAGTGCCGATTTCGCGCTTCATGCTGGCGCAGACCAGCAAGGCGGCGCTGGCGCAGATCGCCCACCTGGCCGGCGAACCGACGACCACGCGCCCGCAAGACCACAGTTTCACCGTCAAGCTGGCGGCGTTCGTGTTGTCCGAACTCAAGACGGCGTTCCAGATCGGCTGCATGCTGTTCATACCGTTTCTCATCATCGATCTGGTGGTGGCGTCCGTGCTGATGGCCATGGGCATGATGATGCTCTCGCCGCTGGTCATTTCCTTGCCGTTCAAGCTGCTGCTGTTCGTGCTCGTCGACGGCTGGACCCTGACCGTCAACACCCTAGTAACCAGCATACAGGGCTACTGACCGATGTTTACCCCTGAAGTCGCCGTCGACCTGATCATCGAAGCGCTGCATATCGTCATGCTGCTGGTGGTGATCCTGGTCGTGCCGGGCCTGCTCATGGGCCTGGTGGTGGCGCTGGTGCAGGCCGCCACGCAGATCAATGAGCAGACGCTGAGCTTCCTGCCGCGTTTGCTGGTCACCTTGCTGGCCCTGATCCTGGCCGGGCGCTGGATGTCGGGCTACCTGATGGATTATTGCGTTTCCATTTTTCAGCGCGCGGCCACCCTGGTCGGATAGCGCCGCGCGCCCATGGATCAGATTTTCAATCAGGTGCTGCCGTTTCTGCTGGCCGTGTGGTGGCCGTTCTGCCGCATCCTGGCCATGCTCAGCGCCTCGCCCGTGATTGGCGACGCCATGGTGCCGCCGCCCGTGCGCATCCTGCTGTCGCTGATCCTGGCCATCCTCATGCTGCCCGTCATGCAAGCGTCGGGCGCGTCGCAGGAATTGCTGAAGATCGATCCCTTTTCGCTGCACGCCATCGTCGCCACCCTGGAGCAGGCCGTCGTCGGCTTCGTGCTGGGCCTGGCGTTTCACTTTGCCATGTCGGTGATGTCGGTGCTCGGCTACCTGATCTCCAGCCAGGCGGGCTTTTCCATGGCCGTCATGAATGACCCGCTCAACGGCACCTCCTCGGACGTGGTCTCGGGCTTGCTCACCATCATGTGCATGATCGTGTTTTTCGCCGTCGACGGCCACCTGGTGCTGACAGGCGTGATCGGCGCCAGCTTCAAGGCCTGGCCCGTGGGGCAGGGCTACGGCCCGCTGCTGCTGCAGACGGTGGCCTACAACGTGGCGTGGATTTTCGCCGCCGCCATGCTGCTGGCCATGCCGATCGTCTTTTCCACCATGGTGGTGCAGCTGGGCTTTGGCTTCCTGAACCGGGTGGCGCCGTCGCTGAACCTGTTTTCGCTGGGTTTTTCCATGATTACCGTGTTCGGCCTGCTGATGCTGACGCAGATCGTGCGTTTCGTGCCGGAACACTATATCGCCATGACCAACCGCGTGCTGGACATGATCGCCGAACAGATGCGGGTGGCCCATGGCGGATAGCAGCAATGGCGACAAAACAGAAAAGGCGTCACAGCAAAAGCTGAAGAAGTCGCGCCAGGAAGGGCAGGTGGTGCGCTCGCGCGACCTGTCGACGGCGCTGGGCATCCTGATCAGCATGAAGGTCTTCATCTACCTGCTGCCCGGCTACCTGGAATCGTTCCGCGAACTGTTCGCCATGGCCTTCATGCCGCTCGACAGCAAGGGCGCGCTGGAAAATGCCATGTCGATGGCGTTTACCACCTCGGTCAGCCTGCTGATCAAGATGGTCGTGCCGCTGTTCTGCGTGCCCCTGTTCGTCGTGCTCGGCTCGCTGGTGCCCGGCGGCTGGGTCATCAGCACGAAAAACTGGATGCCGAAAATGGAGCGCCTGAGCCCGGCCAAGAACCTTGGGCGCCTGTTCGCGCCCAAGCATGCGTTCGAGTTTGTCATCTCGATTGCCAAGGCCGTGGTGCTGTGCATGGTGCTGGTGCATGTCAGCCGCTCCAGCCTGGCGCAATACGTGGATTTGCAGCACCGCCCGCTGACCCAGGCCATGCTCGACGGCTCGTCGCTGATGCTCGACGGCCTGATGGCCCTGATTTCCGTCTTCATCCTGTTCGCCATCATCGACGTGCCGGCGCAGGCGTTTTTCTTTGCCCGCAACCAGCGCATGAGCAAGCAGGATGTCAAGGAAGAACATAAAAGCAGCGAAGGGCGCCCGGAAGTGCGCCAGCGCATCCGCCAGCTGCAGCAGCAGATCGGCCGGCGCAGCGTGCGCAAGACCGTGCCCGGCGCCGACGTGGTGATCGTCAATCCCGAGCATTACGCCGTCGCATTGAAGTATGACCAGGACCGCGCCGAGGCGCCGTTTGTCGTCGCCAAGGGCGTCGACGAGATGGCGCTGTACATCCGGCAAGTGGCGAAGGAGCACCATATCGAGACGCTGGAACTGCCGCCGCTGGCGCGCGCCATCTACAACACCAGCCAGGTGCAGCAGCAGATTCCCGTGCAGCTGTACCAGGCCGTGTCGCAGGTGCTCAATTACATACTGCAGCTGAAAGCATTCCGTTCTGGGCAGCGTGCCGCCCAGCCCCCATTCCCCACCGAGGTGGTCGTGCCATCTCATTTGAGCGAGGTAGTACCTTCATGAATTTCCTGAACCGACTGGTTGCCGAAATGCGCCGCCACAAGTTCGCCACGCCGCTGTTCCTGCTGGTGATCCTGGCGATGATCATCTTGCCGCTGCCGCCGGTGCTGCTCGATATCTTGTTCACCTTCAATATCGTGCTGGCCCTGATCATCATCCTGGTCAGCGTCTCGGCCAAGCGGCCGCTCGACTTCTCCGTCTTCCCGACGGTGATCCTGGCCACCACCATGCTCAGGCTGACGCTCAACGTGGCGTCCACGCGCGTGGTGCTGCTGCACGGCCATACGGGCGCGGACGCGGCCGGTAAGGTGATCGAGGCCTTCGGTAACGTGGTCATCGGTGGCAACTTCGTTGTCGGTATCGTGGTCTTCGTGATCTTGATGATCATCAACTTCGCCGTCGTCACCAAGGGCGCCGAGCGTATTTCCGAAGTGTCCGCGCGCTTCACGCTGGATGCCTTGCCGGGCAAGCAGATGGCGATCGACGCCGACCTGAACGCCGGCCTGATCAACCAGGAAAAAGCCCAGATCCGCCGCAAGGACGTGGCCGCCGAAGCGGATTTCTACGGCGCCATGGACGGTGCCTCGAAGTTCGTGCGCGGCGATGCTGTCGCCAGTATTTTGATTTTGATCATCAACATGGTCGGCGGCGTGGCCATCGGCTCGCTGATGCACGACCTGTCGTTCGGCGATGCTTTCCGCCAGTACGCACTGCTGACCATCGGTGATGGCCTGGTGGCGCAGATCCCCGCGCTGCTGCTGTCGGCCGCCGCCGCGATCCTGGTCACGCGTATCAGCGATTCGGGCGATTTCGAGCAGCAGGTGGCAGGCCAGGTGCTGACCTCGCCGACGGTGATTTTCAGCGCGGCCGGCATGATGGTGGCGCTGGCCCTGATCCCGGGCATGCCGTGGTTCATGTTCATGACCTTTGCGGGCGTGCTGGCCTTTGTGGCCTGGCGATTGACCAAGCGCGTGAAAGGGCCGGACGCGGCCGGCATCGCGGCCATCGAGGCGGCCTTGCGCGACGACAAGCCGGCCGAACTGGAGTGGCAGCAATTGCCTGCCGTGCAGCCCCTGATGGTGATGCTCGGCTACAAGCTGGTCGGCATGGTCGACAAGACGCAAGGCGAACCGCTGACCAAGCGCGTCAAGGGCGTACGCCAGAGCCTGTCCGAAGCCATGGGCTTGCTGCTGCCGAATATCGGCGTGCGCGACGACCTGTCGCTGAAGCCGTCGCAATACGCGATCGTGCTGTCGGGCACCGTGGTGGCGCAGGCGGAAGTGCAGGCCGAGCGCCTGATGGCGATCCCGTCGCCGAACGTGTATGGCCAGCTTGACGGCATTCCCGGCATCGAACCCGCGTATGGCATGCCCGTCACCTGGATCGAGCCGAGCGAGAAGGCGCATGCGCTGGGCCTGGGCTACCAGGTTATCGAGGCGCCCAGCGTGATCGCCACGCACTTGTCGAAGATGGTGCGCGAGTACCTGCCGGAACTGTTCCGCCACGAAGACGTCACCAACATGATGGAACGCCTGACGGCCCTGTCGCCGAAGCTGGCGGGCGCGCTGGACAAGGCCCTGACGCACACGCAGATGCTGCGCGTGTTCCGCGTCTTGCTGGCCGAGAACGTGTCCTTGAAGGATATCGTGCCGATCGCCACCACCTTGCTCGACAGTTCGGAGACCACCAAGGACCCGATCCTGCTGGCGGCCGAAGTGCGCTGCGCGCTGCGGCGCCAGATCGTCAGCGGCCTGTTCGGCCAGAAGATGGAAATGCAGGCGTTTAACCTGGGCGGCGAGCTGGAAAACATGCTGCTCGGTTCCCTGAACCAGGCGCGCCAGTCGGGCAAGGTGACCTTGGATAACTATCCGATCGACCCGCACCTGCTGTCGCAGCTGCAAGTGAACATGCCGGTGGCGCGCGAGCAGATGAAGCAGCAGGCCACGCCGCCGCTGCTGCTGGTGCTGCCGCAGATCCGTCCGCTGCTGGCCCGCTACGCGCGCCTGTTCGCGCCGGGCCTGCACGTGCTGTCGTATAACGAGATCCCGGAAAACCGTGAAGTGAGCATCATCGGCACGGTGGGGTAAACCGGCAAAATGAAAAAACGGCGCTGCGGGCGCCGTTTTTTTTGCTGCATCAAACCTGCTGCATCAATCCTGCTCGTCGATCGGCGGCAGCAGCGCGTGTTCCTGGCCGTCAGCCAGCAGCAGCACGCTGGCGCCTGGCGCCGTTTCATCGTCCTCGTCTCCATAGTCGTAATCGAGCGGCGCCGCCACTTCCTTCGAGACGATAATCTCTTCTTCCGCCTCGGCGGCCGGCTGGGCGGGCTCGTCGGGTGCGGCGGCCGTTTCCGCTTCCGGCTGCGTCAGCAGCAGCGCCACTTCGGCCATGGCGCGGAACAGCGGCAGCGACAGCGCGGCGGCGGCCGCCTGCATCGGGTAGTTGCCGTGCACGCGCTGGGCGTGCAGCTGGCGGTTCAGGCGGCAGCGCACCACGCGCAGGCCGGCGCGCCGCACGGCGTCGGCGATCTCGGGCAGGGCCATTCGCAGGTGGTGCAGGGCGCTTTCCTCGTCGGCGGCCAGTTCCAGCAGCACGCCGTCGCCGGCCGGTTCCATCTGGATGACGACCCTGCCGATGCCGATGATGATCAGTTCCACGCGCAGCGCCACCTTGCCGCGGCGCTTGGGCTGCGATGCTTGCTCGTCCTCGTCGCTGGCCAGCACGCGCAGCAGCAGGCGCTGGCCGCCCCAGCCGTACACGGCAAAGCGCCAGGCTTCGCTGTCGACCGTCAATGGCGGACGCGGGCCTTCGCGCAGCAGGGCCGGCTGCTGGTCGGCCATGAACAGGTTGCCCGGCACATGCTGGCCGCGCGCCTGCTCCTGCAGGGCGGCATACTGCTCGCCATAGGTCTTGACCATCACGCGCCAGGAGGCTGCCAGCTGGGCCGCGTCGGGCGGCTGCCACACGAGCTGGCGCGTAAAGAACAGTTGATTGACCTGCATGGCGCTGCTGTCGCGCGGCGTGGCACCCAAGCCATCGGCGTTCGGCTTGATCAGGGCCGCCAGGCTGTCCTGGCCTTTTTGCTGCAGCTGGGCGGGCAGGGTGCCCGCATCGGGGGCGGGCGCCATGTAGGGGCCGACGGGCACCAGCGGCTGCACCACGCCCGGCACCATCGGCGTGGCCGGGCTGACGTCGAAGCGCTGGGTAATCAGGGGAACCGGGTTGCCCGAGGAAATGCGGTCTATCGCCATGCCACTGCTTCCAGGTGAAAGTCTATCAATAAAGCTGGCCGCTCAGGCCATGCCAGCCTTTACGGTTGCAGCAGAGACAGTATCATTTTCTGCATGCTCTGGCTTTGCTTGATCATGGCCGTGCTGGCCTGTAACTGCATCTGCGCCGACGCCATGTTGGCGCTTTCGGCCGCATAGTCAACATCCATGATGCGGCCGATGGCGGCCTTGGTATTGGTGACCATGTTGGCCAGGTTGCTGTGCACGTGTTCGAGGCGGTTGGCCGTGGCGCCCAGGGCCGAGCGCACGCCGCCCACCTGGTCGAGCGCCTTGGACAGCAGGTCGATCATGCTGTTGGCGCTGCTGTTGCTGCCAAATTCCGTGCCTGCCGTGCCTGTAGGCGCAAAGTTGGCCGACAGCGCTTTCAGGGCGATGTCGAGGTCGCTCATCTTGCCTTCCACGCTCATCTGCATCGTTTCGCTGCTGCTGGCGCCAATTTGGAAGGTCAGTGTCTGCGACAGGGTGCCTTTGCCGGCCGTGCCATTACCCAGCAACAAGCTGCCGCCGTAGGTCGTGTTGGTCATGACGTTGTACAGTTCCAAGCCCAGCGCGTCGTATTCGGCCTGCATGGCATCGCGGTCGAGCTGGTTGGAGGATGCGTCCGCCGCCTGCGTCGCCATGTCCTTCATGCGCATCAGCATGTCCGTCACTTCGCCGAACGCGCCTTCGGCCGTTTGCAGCAGCGAGGTGCTGTTCTGCGTGTTGCGCATGGCTACCGTCATGCCGCTCACCTGCGCGCTCAGGCGCGTGGCGATCTGCAGGCCCGCCGCGTCATCCATGGCCGAGTTGATGCGAAAGCCCGTGCTCAGGCGTGTCATCGACGTCGACAGCCGGCTTTGCGCGCTGGAAGCGGCGCTCTGGGCGTACAGTGCGGCGAGGTTGGTATGGATGCTCAGCACGTGGCGGCTTTCGTCTAGGGTTGAATGGCGTTCTACCTTGTATAGGCGACCATCGCGGCAACATTGTTAAGTACGATGAAAATATAGTTAAAAAAATATGTTTGCCAAAAAAAAGCCAGACCGCGGTCTGGCTTCGTGCCGCCGGCCGCAAGCGGCCAGGCTGAGCTGTGTACGGCAATATTATTGCAGCAGGGACATGACCATCGAGGACATGCTGTTGCTTTGCTTTAGCATCGCGGTACCCGCTTGCAGCAGCATTTGCGACGACGTCATGTTCGAGCTTTCGGTGGCGAAGTCAACGTCCATGATGCGGCCGGTGGCGGCCTTGGTGTTGGTGGCGATGTTCGACAGGTTGCTGTTGACGTGGTCAAGGCGGTTGGCGGCGGCGCCCAGTGCGGAACGCACGGTGCTGACATTGCCGATGGCGGTGGCCAGCTTGTCGATGGTGGCGTTGGCCGCGGCGTTGGTGGTCAGTTCCGCGCCGCCCGGGGCGGTGGCGGCGAAGTTGGCGGAAACACCGGTCAGCGTGGTGTTTAGCGTACCCATGTCGGTTGCCACCGTGAAGCCCATTTTTTCCGACGCGCTGGCGCCGATCTGGAACGTCATCGCTGCCGACAGCGTGCCTTTGGCAGCGGCCGAGCCATCGCCCAGCAGCAGGCTGCCGCCGTAGGTGGTGTTGGTCATGACGTTGTACAGCTCGGTGCCCAGCGCATCGTATTCGGCTTGCATGGCCGTACGGTCAGCCTGGTTCGAGGAAGCATCGGCCGCTTGCGTGGCCAGGTCTTTCATGCGCACCAGCATGTTGGTGACTTCGGCGAAAGCGCCTTCGGCCGTTTGCAGCATCGAGGTGCTGTTTTGTGTGTTGCTCATGGCAACGGCCATGCCGCTGGTTTGTGCTTTCAGGCGCGTGGCGATCTGCAGGCCGGCTGCGTCATCCATGGCCGAATTGATGCGGTAGCCTGTGGACAAGCGTGTCATCGAGGTCGACAGTTGCGATTGGGTCTTGGCGATCGAGTTCTGTGCGGACAGCGATGCGTTGTTGGTGTGTAGGCTCAGCATGTGGTAACTCCTGTTGGTAAATGCATTGCAGGACGCGGTATTTTTCGTCCTCATACATGCCAGGCGACCGGCAGGCTGGAAATGTTAAATTCTTCGTGGAAATAATTTAAACAAATAATGCGGCGAAAAAAAAGCCAGACCTCGGTCTGGCTTCGTGCCGCCGGCCGCAAGCGGCCAGGCTAAGCTGGGTACGGCAATATTATTGCAGCAAGGACATGACCATCGAGGACATGCTGTTGCTTTGTTTCAGCATCGCGGTGCCAGCTTGCAGCAGCATTTGCGACGACGTCATGTTCGAGCTTTCGGTGGCGAAGTCAACGTCCATGATGCGGCCGGTCGCGGCCTTGGTGTTGGTGGCGATGTTCGACAGGTTGCTGTTGACGTGGTCAAGGCGGTTGGCGGCGGCGCCCAGTGCCGAGCGCACGGTGCTGATGCTGTCGATGGCCGAAATCAGGCTGCCGATGGCCGTGTTGGCCAGTGTTTTCAGTTCCGTGCCGCCTGCGGTGCCGGCGAAGTTGGCGGTAGCCGAACCCAGGGCCGTGGCCACGCTGGTCATCGACGTGCCCAGGTTGATGGTCATGGTTTCCGATTGCGCGGCACCGATCTGGAAGGTCATCGCGCTGGCGATGGTGCCGCCCGTCAGCAGTTTCTGGCCGCCGAAGGTCGAGTTGTTCATGACGTTGGCCAGTTCCAGGCCCAGTGCGTCGTATTCGGCTTGCATGGCGTCTTTGTCGGCGGTGTTCGACGAGGCATCGGCAGCTTGCGTGGCCAGATCCTTCATGCGCACCAGCATGTTGGTGACTTCGGCGAACGCGCCTTCAGCCGTTTGCAGCAGCGAGGTGCTGTTTTGCGTGTTGCTCATGGCAACGGTCATGCCGCTGGTCTGCGCTTTCAGGCGCGTGGCGATCTGCAGGCCGGCTGCGTCGTCCATGGCCGAATTGATGCGGTAGCCGGTGCTCAGGCGGGTCATCGAGGTCGACAGTTGCGATTGGGTCTTCGAGATCGAATTCTGTGCGGACAGCGATGCGTTGTTGGTGTGAAGGCTCAGCATGGTGTTGCTCCTGTTTAGGTAGGTTCGTCGAGGGGCAGCGATTTCTTGCCCTCATCAGTACAAGACGACTATTTCTTGCCTGTTATTAAATGCCGTATGGAAATTTTCTTATTTACTTATGCGCACACGATACAAACAGGCGGGCATAAAAAAAGCCAGACCGCGGTCTGGCTTCGTGCCGCCGGCCGCAAGCGGCCAGGCTAAGCTGGGTACGGCAATATTATTGCAGCAAGGACATGACCATCGAGGACATGCTGTTGCTTTGTTTCAGCATCGCGGTGCCGGCTTGCAGCAGCATTTGCGACGACGTCATGTTCGAGCTTTCGGTGGCGAAGTCAACGTCCATGATGCGGCCGGTAGCGGCTTTGGTGTTGGTGGCGATGTTCGACAGGTTGCTGTTGACGTGGTCAAGGCGGTTGGCGGCGGCGCCCAGTGCCGAACGCACGGTGCTGATGCTGTCGATGGCCGATACCAGGCTGCCGATGGCGGCGTTGGCGTTGGCCGTCAGTTCGGTGCCGGCGGTTGCCGCGCTGAAGTTGGCGGCGGCCGCGCTCAGTGCCGAGCCGACGCTGCTCATGGCGGTCGACAGGTTGATGCTCATGGTTTCCGATTTGGCGGCGCCGATCTGGAAGGTCATCGAGGTGGCGATGGTGCCGCCGGTCAGCAGCTTCTGGCCGCCGAAGGTGGTGTTGTTCATGACGTTGGACAGTTCCAGGCCCAGTGCGTCATATTCCGCCTGCATGGCGGTCTTGTCGGCGGTGTTCGACGAGGCATCGGCAGCTTGCGTGGCCAGATCCTTCATGCGCACCAGCATGTTGGTGACTTCGGCGAACGCGCCTTCAGCCGTTTGCAGCAGCGAGGTGCTGTTTTGCGTGTTGCTCATGGCAACGGTCATGCCGCTGGTTTGCGCTTTCAGGCGGGTGGCGATCTGCAGGCCGGCTGCGTCATCCATGGCCGAGTTGATGCGGTAGCCGGTGCTCAGGCGGGTCATCGAGGTCGACAGTTGCGATTGGGTCTTGGCGATCGAGTTCTGTGCGGACAGCGATGCGTTGTTGGTGTGAAGGCTCAGCATGGTATTGCTCCTGTTAGGTAAATTCGTCGAGGGGCAGTGATTTCATGCCCTCAGCACTACAAGGCGACCCTGCTGAGTGCTTCATTAAATGCCGCAAGGAAATTTTTTCGTCTGGCCATAAAAAAGCCCCGGCAATCGCTTGCCGGGGCTGTCTGGCGGGCGCGTGGCGCCGTTCAGTATTATTGCAGCAAGGACATGACCATCGAGGACATGCTGTTGCTTTGTTTCAGCATCGCGGTGCCGGCTTGCAGCAGCATTTGCGACGACGTCATGTTCGAGCTTTCGGTGGCGAAGTCAACGTCCATGATGCGGCCGGTGGCGGCCTTGGTGTTGGTGGCGATGTTCGACAGGTTGCTGTTGACGTGGTCAAGGCGGTTGGCGGCGGCGCCCAGTGCGGAACGCACGGTGCTGATGCTGTCGATGGCCGATACCAGGCTGCCGATGGCGGCGTTGGCGTTCGACGTCAGTTCCGTGCCGACGGCGGCGGCGTTGAAGTTGGCGGCAGCCGAGCTCAGTGCCGAACCGACGGCGCTCATGGCCGACGACAGGTTGATGCTCATGGTTTCCGATTTGGCGGCGCCGATCTGGAAGGTCATCGAGCTGGCGATGGTGCCGCCGGTCAGCAGTTTCTGGCCGCCGAAAGTGGTGTTGTTCATGACGTTGGACAGTTCCAGGCCCAGTGCGTCGTATTCCGCCTGCATGGCGGTCTTGTCGGCGCTGTTCGACGAGGCATCGGCAGCTTGCGTGGCCAGATCCTTCATGCGTACCAGCATGTTGGTGACTTCGGCGAACGCGCCTTCAGCCGTTTGCAGCAGCGAGGTGCTGTTTTGCGTGTTGCTCATGGCAACGGTCATGCCGCTGGTTTGTGCTTTCAGGCGGGTGGCGATCTGCAGGCCGGCTGCGTCATCCATGGCCGAGTTGATGCGGTAGCCGGTGCTCAGGCGGGTCATCGAGGTCGACAGTTGCGACTGGGTCTTGGCGATCGAGTTCTGTGCGGACAGCGATGCGTTGTTGGTGTGAAGGCTCAGCATAGGGTAACTCCAGTGGTATTGGTTCGGAGCGACCGACAGGTGCTCTCCCCATGACAAGGCGACGCCATGCAGGCCGAAATTAAATGCTTTTGAGAAATTCTTTTATCTTTATGCGTTTTTTTTATGATTGCCCCGTAGCCGGCACCGGGAAACGGCCTTTTTTTGCGCGCCGGGGCTGGTAAGGGGCCGGTGAAATGCCGCATACTCCACACGCGTGCCCTTGTCGAACGGACCACGCCTTACTCGGGGTAGTGATATGAATATTGTAATTGTTGGCTCGTCGGGCCATGCGAAGGTGGTCATTGACGTGGTCGAACGCGAGGGATTGCACACGATCGTGGGCCTGATCGACGCGTTCCGCGCCGTTGGCGAAGAAACGCTCGCTTATCGCGTGCTGGGCGCCGAGGCGGATCTGCCGGCGCTGGCGGACCAGCATGCCCTGGGTGGCGTGCTGGTGGCCATCGGTGACAACCACGTGCGCGCCAGGGTGACGGCGGTGGTGGCGGCCTTGTGCCCGCAGCTGCAGTTCGTCACGGCGGTGCATCCGCAGGCGAGCATCGGCAAGGCGGTGCGCCTGGGAGCCGGCAGCGTGGTGATGGCCGGCGCGGTGATCAATCCGCAGTGCGAAGTGGGGCAGGGCTGCATCGTCAATACGCGCGCCTCGCTGGACCATGATTCGGTGATGGCCGCTTTTTCCAGCCTGGCGCCGGCGGCGGCCACCGGCGGCAATGCCTCGCTGGGCAGCTGCAGCGCGCTCGGCATGGGCGCCTTGCTGCTGCAGCGCATGCGGGTGGGCGAACACAGTGTGGTCGGCGCCGGCGCCGTGGTGACGCGGCCCGTGGGCGACTTGTGCGTCAGTTATGGCGCACCGGCACGTACCATCCGCAGCCGCGTCATCGGCGAAAAGTACCTGTAAATCCCGTCTATGGCGCCGCTTACGCGGCAGCCGCCTGCTTGCGGCTGGCGAGCAGTTGCGCCAGCGTGGCCAGGGCGGCGGGTTCATCGGCCGTCAGGTCTTGCAGGAAGGCGGTGTTGTTGTCGCGTATCCAGCTCAAGGGCATGTCCCACCAGGCCAGTTCCAGCAGGGCGGCGCGCACGGCTTCCGAAAAACGGAAGCGCACGAGCTTTGCCGGCGCGCCGGCGTAGATGCCATACGGCTCGGAGCGGAAGTTCGGCGGCAGTACGGAGCGGGCGGCGATGATGCAGCCGTTTTCAATGATGCCGCCGCCCAGCATCATGACTTCGTCGCCGATCCAGACGTCGTTCTTGATGATGCTGTCGCCATACTGCGGCGGATTCGGATGGACAAGGTCCTTGCCGGCGATGGTGAACATATACGTGGAGATGGTGCGTGTCTCGTGCTGGCCATTGAGGATGAAGCGCAGGCGCGAGCCACCCGAGACAAAGCGCCCGATGCGCAGCGACTGTGTCGTGCCGTCATATTTGGCGATGGAATCGACGCCCAGCGCCGAGCAGCGGCCGATCTGGAAGTGGCAGTGCTCGACGGGAAGGTCGAGCCAGTCGCGGAAGAAGCGCAGGGGGATCAGGCTGTAGCCGCCGCCAGCATAGGTGAGCACGGTAAATTGCGCCGCCCAGGGGTGGCTGTCGCTGGTGCCGGCAAAATCGAGATCAGTTGAAATGTCCATCGGGATGATGTTCTTCTGGTAAATGGGAAAGCAAGGGCAGCCAGGCGCGTGCTGCGCCTGGCCGGTATCCGGTGTGCCGCGGCGCTGCTTACTTCATGGCATCCGGCGCGCCGCCCGCCAGGCGTTCGATTTCGAACGTCTGCGCCGGCAGACCGTCGCACCAGCGCTGCCACATGGCCCGCAGGGCTTGCTCGAACCCTTCCGCGATCAGTGCCGGCTGGCCAATGGCCGACTCTTCCAGGCGCTGGCGCATGGTGGCGCGCAAGGCGGCCAGTTGCACGATGTTATTTGCAAGGAATTTCCCCTTGTTCACGAAATCGTCGTCATCGGTGGCGACAAACGAGCCCAGGCCGACGTGTTCGAGGATGCAGGCACCGGCCCGGCTGGCAACCGTGTCGCCGGCCAAGGTCAGCGTTGGCACGCCCATCCACAGCGCATGCATGGTGGTGGTGCCGCCCGTGTACGGGTAGGTGTCGAGGCACACGTCGATCTGCTGGTGCAGTGCCAGGTAATTGCCCAGGTGCGTGCGCTGGTGGAAACTCAGCCGCTCCAACGGAATGCCGTCTTCGGCGAACCATTGCGCCAGGATATCGTGGTCGCTTTGCTTGTGCATGGCGCCCAGCAGCATTTTGGCGGTCGGCAAGGCATGCAGCAGCTTGGCCCAGCGCCTGACGACACCGCGATTGAGCTTGCTCAAGCGATTGAAGCTGCCGAACGTGAGGTAGCCGTTCGACAGTGCCGGCGCCTGCTCGATGGCCGGCGACAGCGCCGACGGCAGGAACGGCAGGCAGGCGGGCAGCAGCGCCAGCTTTTCCGTCATGTAGGGGCCGACGATGTCCGGCGGCGTGAAGTAGCGGTCGGCAATGTAGTAATCCATGGCTTGCAGGCCAGTCGAGCCCGGATAGCCGATCCAGCTGGCCTGGATCGGCGCCGGTTTCATGGCAAACAGCATCAGGCGGTTGAACGCCGTGTGGCCCGACAGGTCGATGAGGATATCGATTTCATCTTCGCGTATGCGGGCGAAGGCTTCCTGATCCGACATTTCCACGATGTCGTTCCAATGTACGAGGTATTGCTTCAGGCGCTCGGTGGCGCTGTCGAAGCGCGAATTGTTATAGTAGCCATACAGCGACAGCTGAGCGCTTTCTGCCAGTTTCGAGATGACGGGCACGACGAAATTGGCCACCACGTGTTCATTGAAGTCGCCCGAGACAAAACCGACCCGCAGGCGGCGCTGCGGATCGCGCGTGTTGCCATGCTCGGGCCAGTGCGGCTGCAATGCGGGTTCGAACTCCTCGCCGAACTGGCGGTGTTCGGCAAACAGCGCCGCCGCGTCCAGCTCGTCACTGTGGCTGAGGCAAAACAGCAGGCTGGTATGGCCGGTGGGGTGCTTCGGGCCGATCTTGCGCGCGCGGTAGGCGCTGGCGATGGCGTCTTCCAGCGCGCCGTGGATCTGCAGCATCGAGCACAGGTTGATTTCCGCCGAGATAAAGTCCTCTTTCAGCGCCAGCGCCTGGCGAAAGCTCGCCATGGCTTTTTCCGGCTGTGTCGTGTTTCTCAGCGCATTGCCCAGATAAAAGTGCAGCTCATGGTTGTCCGGCTCGTTTTCAACCGCCTTGCCCAGGGCGACGACGGCCTCGGCGTCGCGCTGCGCGGCCAGCATGGTGGTGCCCAGGTTGAAATGCGCGTCGGCATAATCGGGCTTCAAGGCCACGGCCTGCGCGAAGCAGTCGATGGCTTCGTCATAGGCCTTGTCCATGCGCAAGGCACTGCCCAGGCTATTCTGGATTTCCGCGTCGTCCGGCAGCAACAGGCTGGCGGCGCGGTATTCTTCCACGGCCTGCGCATACTGTTTCGCGTCTTTCAGCACATTGCCCAGGTTGAAGCGGGCTTTGGTATAGTCGGGCCGCAGCGCGATCGCCTTGCGGAAGCTGTCCTGCGCTTCCTCCGGACGGTCCAGCACGCGCAGCACGCTGCCCAGATTGTTGTGCGCTTCCGGGAAATCCGGATCGATTTCCAGTGCCCGCAGATAGCTGGCCATTGCTTCATCGAGCTTGCCGGCCGTCTGCCAGGCGTTGCCCAGGTTGCCATGCGCCTGGGCATCGTGCGGCGCCAGTTCCACCGTGCGCTTCAGTACGGCGAACGCATCCTTGCCTTGTGCCTGCAGGGCAGTGCCCAGCACGCTCCACACCCATGGCGCTTGCGGATATTGCAGCAGCAGCGTGCGGCTGGCATCTTCCATCTGCGCAAATTCGCCGCTCTGGTACAGGGCCACGATGGGCGCCGCTTCCTCCTGCGTGGGCGACAGCGCCGCCAGCGCGATGGCATCGCGCGCCTGCTGGCGCAGCGCTTGCGAGGCGGCGTTGTCGAGCCCGCGGCCTATCGCCGTCTCGACAATCTCCAGCGCCTCGTCGGGCCGCTCCGCCTGCAGCAAGCCATTCGCGTACGACAGCCAGAACTGCCCTTCGTCGGGATTGACCGACAGTGCCTTGTGCAGATATGGCAAGCCGGCAGCGGGCTGGCCCAGCTGGCCCGCCAGCAAACCGAGATTGTGATTGGCAATCGCGTGGTAGGGCTGCGCCTGCAGAATGGCCAGGTACAGCGCTTCGGCTTCGGCGTACTGGCCAGCCTGGTGCGCGGCAAGCGCTTGCTGCAATTCGGTATCGAGGGGGACTTCTGGAGGAACGTTGGCGTTCATGGCGGGGGTGTGGAAATGTTTAGCAACGGGAATTGTAACTGCTGAAAGTGCCCATGGGAAACTTTGTGGGCGGTTTTTGATGGCGAATAGCGTTGCGTTGCGTGTGCGGTGTTGCTGGAGCACCAAAGTACGGCGGAAAGCATGGTGCTTATGTCAAAAAAAACAGCGCGCTGCCAGGGGCGAGCGCGCTGTGGTGCGTGGCAGTCAGCGCGCACGGCGCTGCCTGCGGCCCGTTACATGTTCGGATAGTTGGGACCGCCGCCGCCTTCCGGCGTGACCCAGACGATGTTTTGCGTCGGGTCCTTGATGTCGCAGGTTTTACAGTGCACGCAGTTCTGTGCATTGATCTGCAGGCGTTCGGCGCCGTCGTCGTTCTTCACGAACTCGTACACGCCGGCGGGACAGTAACGCGCTTCCGGACCCGCATACGTGGCCAGGTTGACGTCGACGGGCACGCTGGCGTTCTTCAAAGTCAGGTGGATGGGCTGGTCTTCCGCGTGATTCGTGTTCGAGATGAAGACGGAGGACATCTTGTCGAACGTCAGCTTGCCATCGGGTTTCGGATACACGATCTTTTTCGACTGGGTCGCCGGCTTCAGGCATTCGTGGTCGCCATGCGAGTGGTGCAGGGTCCACGGCGCCTTGCCGCGGAAGATCAGTTGGTCGATGCCTGTCATCAGGCTGCCCAGGTACAAGCCCTTCGACAGCCATGGCTTGACGTTGCGCGCCACGTGCAATTCTTCATGCAGCCAGGATTTCTCGAAGGCGGCAGGGTAGCTCGCCAGTTCGTCGTGCTGGCGCGATTCCCCCAGCGCGCCGAAGGCCGCGTCAGCCGCCAGCATGCCGCTCTTGATGGCCGCGTGGCTGCCCTTGATGCGGCTCATGTTGAGGAAGCCCGCATCGCAGCCGATCAGCGCGCCGCCGGCGAATACCAGTTTCGGCAACGATTGCAGGCCGCCGGCCGCGATCGCGCGCGCGCCGTACGAGATGCGCTTGCCGCCTTCGAAGAACTTGCGGATTTCCGGATGCGTCTTGTAGCGCTGGAATTCCTCGTACGGCGACAGGTAAGGGTTCTCGTAGTTCAGGCCCACGACGTAGCCGACCATCACCTGGTTGTTTTCCAGGTGGTACAGGAAGGAGCCGCCGTAGGTTTTCGTGTCCAGCGGCCAGCCGCTCGAGTGAATCACCAGGCCCGGCTTGTGCTGCGCCGGGTCGATTTCCCACAATTCCTTGATGCCGATGCCGTACGATTGCGGGTCCTTGCCGGCGTTCAAGTCATACTTGGCCATCAATTGCTTGCCCAGGTGACCGCGCGCGCCTTCGGCGAACAAGGTGTACTTGGCGTGCAATTCCATGCCCAGCTGGAAGTCGGGGCCCGGCTCGCCGTCGCGCTTGACGCCCATGTTGCCGGTCGCCACGCCCTTTACGGAGCCGTCGTAGTTGTAGAGGATTTCCGCGGCAGGGAAGCCGGGGAAGATTTCCACGCCCAGGTTTTCCGCCTGCTGGCCCATCCAGCGCACCACATTGCCCAGCGAGACAATATAGTTGCCATGGTTTTCAAAGCAGGCCGGCACGGCGAAGTTCGGCGTTTTATAGGCTTTCGTTTCGGTCAGGAACAGGATGCGGTCTTCCGTCACTTCCGTGTTCAGCGGCGCGCCCAGTTCTTTCCAGTTCGGGATCAGTTCGGTCAGGGCTTTCGGGTCCATGATGGCGCCCGACAGGATATGCGCGCCCAGTTCGCCGCCTTTTTCCAGCACGCAGACGGACACTTCCTGGCTTTTTTCAGCGGCCAGCTGCTTCAGGCGGATCGCCGCCGCCAGACCTGCGGGGCCGCCGCCCACGATCACCACGTCATACTCCATGGTGTCGCGCGGTCCGTACTGTTCAACTAAGTTATTAGGCTGTGTCATGGTCTCGATTGTTAGTCACTCAATTAGGTAGCAAGGATAGGGATTAAAGCATCATCGGGGAAATTTAAGCACGAGTGTGCTTGTTTTTGGCGAGGATTGCAACTTTGGCGCCATTTTGCGTGACATTGCCCCACGCCGCAATCTAAATCCAGCCATTTTGTGTAATGATGGCGTTTACTTTTGCTCAAGTGCGCCGCGGGCGATTTTGCCCCTGTGCCATAGGCGCGGCGTAAAGTATTGTCTAAAATAAAACAGGAGTAGCTCGTGGGCATAGAAGTCAATTTCGAGGGCAAGATTGCCCTGATTACCGGCGCATCGAGCGGCCTCGGCGCGCGCTTTGCGAAAGTGCTGGCCCAGGCGGGCGCCCAGGTCGTGCTGGCTTCGCGCCGCACTGAACGCCTGAAGGAGTTGCGCGCCGAGATCGAAGCCGATGGCGGCGCCGCGCACGTGGTGTCGCTCGACGTGACAGACTTCGCCAGCATCAAGTCGGCCATCGCGCATGCGGAAACGGAAGCGGGCCCCATCGATATCCTCGTCAACAATTCCGGTGTGTCCACCACGCAACGCCTGGTCGACGTCACGCCCGAAGATTACTCGTTCGTGATGGACACCAACCTGCGCGGATCGTTCTTCGTGGCCCAGCAAACGGCCAAGCGCATGATCGCGCGCGCCAAGGGCGACCCGAAAAAACAGCACCGCATCATCAATATCGCCTCGATGGCGGGTTTGCAGGTGCTGCCGCAGATCGGCGTGTACTGCATGAGCAAGGCGGGCATGGTGCACATGACGCGCGCCATGGCGGTGGAGTGGGGCAAATACGGCATCAATACCAACGCCATCTGCCCCGGCTATATTTCCACGGAAATCAACGAGGATTATTTCGCCACCGAGCAGGGCAAGAAGCTGATCGAAATGCTGCCGAATAAACGTCCGGGCAAGCCGGAGGACCTCGACGGCCTGCTGTTGCTGCTGGCGGGCGAGGATTCGCATTTCATCAATGGCGCCATCATTTCAGCGGACGGCGGCATGAGCTCGTTTTAAGCCAGGCAGTCACTGCGGCAGCTGCGCCTAGCTGTGATGTTTCAATAGGTTGTTGTGGTTCATTCGGATTGGATTTGAGACACTGGAAATCGCCAAACCCCCAGTTCTCAAGGAAACCAACCGAATGAACATCCATAAGAATGCCCGAT